>CALMGB010000137.1:6691-9754 GCA_937863535.1 uncultured Caulobacteraceae bacterium | reverse complement strand
GGGAGAGGGATCTACGCTTGCCCTCTCTCCCTTTGCAGGAGATGGAAGAGGCCCACGCGGCAGGTTGGGAAGGGTGATGGGTCGCGCTACGCTCGGCTGCAGGCTCACGCCGCCGCCTCGATCTCGGCCACCGCGGAGCCGCAGCGCTCACAGAGGTGTTTGGGCGCGCGGACCTCCGGGAGAATGCGCCAGCAGCGGGCGCACTTCTCGCCTTGAGCCGCCGCAATGACCAAGCTGCCAGTCAGGTGGTCGATACCTGCGGACGACCCATTACGACCTGAGACTTGGCCACCGCTCGTACGGAATATCTCTGCAGCATCCAAGCTTGCGAAAGCGTCTACGGCTTCTTGAACTGGCGTCTCGAAGCTTACAGCAGCGTCTAGCGCCCCGCCGATCCGCTTTTCCTTGCGCTCATGTTCCAGGCCCAAGGTGACGAAGTCGAGCACCTTCGTGACCTTCGCCCAGCGCGCCGCCTCCGCCTCATTCCGCCACGCCTCAGGCATTTCCGGCATCACCCGCAAACAGTTCGATCCTACCTCCGGAAACCGCGTCGTCCACGCCTCTTCGCAGGTGAACGGCAGGATGGGCGAGAGCCACACCGTCAGCCGCTCGAACACCGCGTCCATCACCGTCCGGGCCGCGCGCCGGCGCAGGCTGGAGGGCGCGTCGCAGTAGAGCGCGTCCTTGCGGATGTCGAAGTAGAGGGCCGACAGCTCCTGCGCGGCGAACTCCGACACCGGCCGCCACACGTCGTTGAAGCGATAGTCGCGATAGGCTGAGCGGACCTGGCCGTTGAGTTCCCACAGCCGGTGCAGGACGTAACGCTCCAAGGGCGGCATCTCGTCCAAGCCCACACGCTCGGCCTCGGAGAAGCCGTCCAGGGCGCCCAGAAGGTAGCGCAGGGTGTTGCGGAACTTGCGGTAGCCGTCGGTGGCGGTCTGCAGGATCGCTTTGCCGATGCGCTGGTCCTCGGCGTAGTCGACCATGGCGACCCACAGGCGCAGGATCTCCGCCCCGCTGTCGTTGATCACCTTCAGCGGATCGACGGTGTTGCCCTTGGACTTCGACATCTTCTCGCCCTGCTCGTCCAGGGTGAAGCCGTGCGTCAGCACCGCCTCGTAGGGCGCGCGTCCGCGGGTGCCGCAGGCCTCCAGCAGGGAGGACTGGAACCAGCCTCGCGCCTGGTCGGAGCCTTCCGAATAGAGGTCGGCGGGCCAGCGGCTGTCGCCCCGACCTTCGAGCGTGAAGGCGTGGGTCGAGCCGCTGTCGAACCAGACGTCCAGGATGTCCTCGACCTTCTCGTAGTCCCCCGGATCGCGGCCGGGGCCGAGGAACTCGGCGGACTGGCGGGTGAACCAGGCGTCCGCACCGTCGGCGGCGATGGCGTCGCGGATGCGGGCGTTGACCTCGGGGTCGCGGAGCGGCTCGCCCGTCGCCTGGTCCACGAACATGGCGAGCGGCGTACCCCAGGCGCGCTGGCGCGAGATCAGCCAGTCGGGGCGCCCTTCGACCATGGCGCGGATGCGGGTCTGGCCGGTCCTGGGGTGGAAGTCGGTGGCGTCGATGCTGGCCAGGGCGCGCTGACGCAGGGTCTGGCCGCCCTCGATCGGCTCGTCCATCCGGATGAACCACTGGGGTGTGTTGCGGTAGATCACCGGGGCTTTGGAGCGCCAGGAGTGCGGATAGCTGTGGGTCACGCGCGAACGGGCCAGCAGGTTGCCGGCCTCGATCAGCCTGTCCATCACCGCGCCGTTGGCGGGGCCGAACTTGCCGGCCTTCTTGCCTTCGGTCTCGATCACCTGCAGGCCTGCGAACAGGGCCACGCTGTCGAAATAGGCGCCGTTGGCGTCCACGGTGTCGGGGATCTCGCGCCGGCCGGACTTCAGCCAGACCAGGTAGTCCTCCTGGCCGTGGCCGGGCGCGGTGTGGACGAAGCCCGTGCCGGCGTCGTCGGTGACGTGCTCGCCCGCCAGCATCGGCACGTCGTAGCCATAGGCCGGCGCGAGCTTGGCCAGCGGGTGGGCGCAGACCATGTCCGCCAGTTCGGCGGCGTAGACGGGCCGCTCCAGCGTCCAGCTTTCCACGCCCGCCGCCGCGAACACCTGTTCCGCTAGGGCAGGCGCGAGGATCAGCCGGTCGCCGGTCTTCACCCAGGGCTCGTAGTCGAGGCCGCCTTTCAGCTGCCCGACCTTGTAGCAGGCGTAGGCGATGCCGGGACCGTAGGAGATCGCCCGGTTGGCGGGGATCGTCCAGGGCGTGGTGGTCCAGATCACCACCGACGCGCCGACCAGCGAGGCGGCGCCGAGCGTCGGCGTCTCGCGCATCACCGGGAACTTCACCCAGATCGTAGGCGAGCTGTGCTCGTGGTACTCGATCTCCGCGTCCGCGAGCGCGGTGCGCTCCACGGGGCTCCACATCACGGGCTTTGAACCGCGGTAGAGTTGGCCGCTCATCAGGAACTTGTGGAACTCGCCCACGATCGTCGCCTCGGAGCGGTAATCCATGGTGGCGTAGCGATGGTCCCAGTCGCCGAGCACGCCCAGCCGCTCGAACTGTTCGCGCTGAACGCTGATCCACTCGTCGGCGTAGGTGCGGCAGCGGGCGCGGAACTCGGCCTTGGAGACCTCGTCCTTGCGCCGGCCCTTGGCGCGGAACTCCTCCTCGATCTTCCACTCGATGGGCAGGCCGTGGCAGTCCCAGCCGGGCACGTAGTCCACGTCCTTGCCGAGTGCGAACTGCGACCGGACCACGAAGTCCTTCAGCAGCTTGTTCAGCGCATGGCCGATGTGGATGGCGCCGTTGGCGTAGGGCGGCCCATCGTGCAGCACGAACAGCTCGCCGCCTGCCGCCTGCCGCGTGCGGCGCATCTCACCGTAGAGGCCCTGCGCCGCCCAGTCGGCGAGAATCCTGGGCTCCAACTTGGGGAGCCCTGCGCGCATGGGGAAGGGCGTCTGAGGCAGGAAGACGGTGTCTCGGTAGTCGCGCGTGGGGGAGGGGCTCTGGTCGTCGGCCATGGGGAAGTCTGGTCCAGCGGCGTTTCGGAAGGATGTCGAAGGTTTCAAT
>CALMGB010000137.1:529-6681 GCA_937863535.1 uncultured Caulobacteraceae bacterium | reverse complement strand
GACCGGGCCAGTCCAGCGCTCAGGCCGGCCGGGTAATTCGCCGAGCGGGTCCGCAGGGTGTCGCCATGGCCGCGGGTGTAGCAGACCGCATCGTCCCGGCAAAGCTGACGGGGACGAAGCGCTTACCCTGTCGCGCGAGGCGAGCTAACACGCGGCCATGACCGACGATCCCGTGCAGATCATCGCCCGAGGCCCGCGCGCCGTCGCCGAAGCCGCCTCCCGGTTGCTGGACGCCGACCCGCTGCTGGAGGGTGTGACCTACTCCATCCTGGAGGAGGACGAGGACCACGACATCTGGCGCATCGATGCCTTCCCCACCGAGCCCGAAGAGGCGGAACGCCTGCGCGAGACGCTGGCCGCCCAGGAGGGGCTGGGGGTGAGCGTGGAGGTGCTGGCGGACGCGGACTGGCTGGCCATGGCGCTGTCCGGCCTGCCGCCGGTGCGGGCGGGCCGCTTCTTCGTCTACGGCGCTCACGACCTCGGCCGCCGGCCGGTCAACACGGTGAACCTGCGGATCGAGGCGGGGGCGGCGTTCGGGACTGGCCACCACGGGACGACGGTGGGCTGCCTCCATGCCTACGACGCCCTGCTGAAGCGTCGGCGCTTCGCCAAGGTTCTGGACGTGGGGGCGGGCACCGGCGTGCTGGCGATCGCTGCGGCCCGGACCGGCTCGCGGCTGGTGCTCGGCACCGACATTGATCCGGTCTCGGTGCGGATCGGGCGAGAGAACGCCAAGTTGAACCAGGTGCGCGCCCGCTTCGTGCACGCCAACGGCTTAGCTGAGCGCAGCGTGCAGGCGGGCGCGCCCTACGACCTGGTGTTCGCCAACATTCTGGCGCGGCCGCTGGTATGGCTGTCCTCCGACATCCGCGCGGCGCTGAAGCCCGGCGGCTTGGCCATCCTGTCGGGGTTGCTGCGCAGCCAGGAACGCTTCGTGCGTGGCGCCTACCTAGCGCGCGGCTTCCGTGTGCGACGCCGCTACCACCGCGACGCCTGGGCCACGCTGGTGCTGCAACGGGTGTGACTTCCTGTCTGGTAGGGGAGCGGGGGTTTTCGCAACGCCTTCTCCAGCTGCGCCTTGGTCATCTTGGAGCGGCCCGGGATGTTACGCTTCCGGGCTTGCACGTAGAGTTCGGCGCGGTTGTGCTCGGGCGCAGACTGGTCCTCCTTCCGCTGATTCGCCGTTTCGCCTTTCGCTTTGGTGGCGCGGCGCGTCCTGGCGTTCTGCGTCGGCGGCTTGCGGTTTGAGACGCCAGCCTCGCTAAGCGCGACGGCGATCGCCTGCCTCGGGTTCTTGACCTTTCCGGCCTTGCCGTCGGCGCCGCTGTCGAGTTCGCCATGTTTGAACGCATGCATGACGCGGTCGATGGTGGTCTTCTGCGCGGGCGTCTCCTTGGGCACGGTCCCTCCTCTCAGGCAGGGTTGCGGGGCAGTCGGTTGTGGATGGCGGTGGCGGCGATGGCGGCCTCGCCCTCCGCCACGCTGATCTGGTTCAGGCCGCGCACCACGTCGCCGGCAGCATAGAGGCCATCCACCGATGTCTCCTGGTAGTCGCCTACGTACAGACGCCCCGTCTCGTCCAGACGGGCGCCGAGCTGGCGGGCTAGGTCGGTCTGGGCGGTGACGCCGAAGGCCGAGTAGATCAGGTCGAAATGGTTCGGGTGGCCGCCCTCAGTGCAGACGGCGGTCACGTCGTCGTCGGCCAGCGAGACCGATTCCAGCGCCGTATGGAACACCTTGACGTCCAGCCGCCGCAGCGCCTCGCGCCGGTCGCCGCCCAGCGCCGCGTCGCGGGTGAGGACAAGCGAGACGTCGGCCGCCCAGGTGCGCAGGAACATCGCCTCGCCCGCGGCGTGGTCGCCAGAGCCCAGGACCGCGACCTTCTTGCCCTGCGCCTCGAAGCCGTCGCAGATCGGGCAGACCCGCATAAGGCTGCGCGTGATCGCTTCCACCGCGCCCGGGATCGGCGGCACGGTCTCCACCACGCCGGTGGCCAGGATTACAGTCGAAGCGGTCAGAGCATCGCCGCCGATCCGCGCCCGAAAGCCATGGGCTTCGTCCTTGGCAAGGGCGTCCACACCGCGCGGAAGGACCTCCACGCCATAGGCCTCCACCTGTTCGCGCAGGCGCTCGAGCAGGGTCTCGCCGTGCAATCCCCTGGCGAAGCCTGGCAGGTTGCGGCTGATGGGAATCCAACGCGCGCGGCTGGCGCCCGTGTCCGCCACCAACACCTTGCGGCGGAAGCGGGCGAGGTAGCCGGCCGCCGTCCGGCCGGCCGGGCCTGCGCCGACGATGAGGGTGTCGAGTGGGGCCGCCATTCTAAGCCCATCGCCTGCTGGGCCGAACTCGCGGACGCCGTCGCCGTTCAGGCCGAGCAGACATTCAGGGCGAGATCATTGGGCGGGTCAGGAAGTCGGCCGAACCGATCAGAAACAGGAAGGAGAGCCAGACCAGCCCCGCCGCGGCGGTCAGCTTCACCAGGGCGCTGGCCCGGTTCAGCCGCATGAAGACGGCGAACATCAGCGAGGCCTGGACGATCGCCACACCCAGGTTCACCGCCGTCTTGGCGCGGCCGAGCGGCAGGAAGGTCAGGCCGATGTTGGCCGCCAGCAGCGCCAGCAGGCCGACCCAGACCAGGGCCGGACCAAGGATCACCGTCGAGGAGGGCGCCTCATACAGCTGCGGCGGCTTGCGGGGGCTCGCCATCGCTACTTGCCCACCAGATACAGGGTCGTGAACACCATGATCCAGATAACGTCCACCAGGTGCCAGTAAAGCGAGGTGGTCTCCACGGAGTCCGAATTGGCCTCCAGCACTCGGGCGCGCGCCATGATCCCCAGCCGGATCAGGAAGCCCAGACCGATCAACAGGTGGCAGCTGTGGATGAAGGTCATGGTCCAGTAGAAGCCGAAGAAGATGCGGGAGGCGGGGTCCGCGCCGTCGAAGCGGGTGTTGGGCCACAGGTGCTCGTGCAGGTCTTGCACGTACTCCAGGCCCTTGACGCCCAGGAAGCCTACGCCGAGCGCTAGCGTCACCCAGATGCAGACCTCCGCCAACGCGGCCCGCTTCACCTCCAGCGCTCGGCCGGCCACCGACATGGCGAAGCTGGAGGTCAGCAGCAGGGCTGTGTTGATCGCGCCGAACAGCAGGTTGGTGTGTCGGGCGCCGCCGTCGAAGCCGGAGGTATGAGCGTGCCGGTAGGTGTAGAAGGCGAAGAACATGCCGCCGAACAGCAGAAGCTCGCTGGCCAGGAAGATCCAGATCGCAAAGATCGTCGCCTCGCGCTGGCGGACTCCGGACGTGAACGGCTCGTGCAGGACACCGGACGCCTGGCTCATGCGGGTTCGCTCTGGCGCGTCTGGCTGCCGGGGTGCACGCCGCCGCCCTCTTCGCCCTGACCACGATGCATGGCCTCGCCGTGCTGTGGCGCCTGGCCCTTCTGGTGGTACTGGTAGGGGTCGTTGTCCACGACGGGGATGGTCTTGAAGTTCTCCTTCGGCGGGGGGGACTCGGTGCGCCACTCCAGCCCCGTCGCGCCCCAGGGGTTCTTGCTGACGTGCGGTCCATAGCGGATCGACCAGGCTAGGTAGCCCAGGGGCAGCAGGTAGGCCACCGCCAGGATCATCGCTCCGGACGATGACAGCACGTGGTAGATCTGGAACTCGGAAGGATAGTGGGCGTAGCGGCGCGGCATGCCCATGTATCCCATGACGAATTGGGGGAAGAAGGTAAAGTTGAACCCGAAGAACAGCAGGATCGCGGCGAACCGCGCCCAGCCTTCCGGGTACATCCGCCCGGTGATCTTGGGCCACCAGTAGTGCAGCCCGGCGAAGAAGGCCGACACCGATCCACCCACCATGATGTAGTGGAAGTGCGCCACCACGAAGTAGGTGTCGGTGACGTGCACGTCGATGGGGATCGAGGCCAGCATCAGTCCTGTCAGACCGCCTATGGTGAACAGGCCCACGAACCCCAGCGCGTAGATCATTGGCGCCGCAAAGGTGATCTGGCCGCGGTACAGCGTGGCGGTCCAGTTGAACACCTTGATGGCCGACGGAACAGCCACGACGAAGCTCATGAACGAGAAGACGATGCTGGCGTAGGGGCTCTGGCCGGAGACGAACATGTGGTGGCCCCAGACGAAAAAGCCCACGCCGGCGATCGCCAGCATGGCGTAGACCATGAAGGCGTAGCCGAAGATGGTGCGCCTGGCGCCCACCGCGATCACCTCCGACACCACCCCCATGGCCGGCAACACCATGATGTAGACCGCCGGGTGGCTGTAGAACCAGAACAGGTGCTGGAACATCAGCGGGTCGCCGCCGAGTCGGGCGTCGAAGATCGGCATGCCGAAGAAGCGCTCGGCGACCAGCAGCAGCATGCTGACGGAGAGCACGGGCGTGGCCAGCACCATGACCAGGCTGGTGGCGTACATGGCCCAGACGAATAGCGGCAGGCGGAACCAGGTCATCCCCGGCGCGCGAAGCATGTGCACCGTGGCGATGAAGTTCACCCCGGTGGCGATGGAGGAGAAGCCCACCACGAAGATGCCGAGCGCCGCGATGGTGACCATGGAGTTGGAATAGATGGTCGAGAACGGCGTGTAGAAGGTCCAGCCGGTGTCCATCCCGCCCATCAGCAGGGCCAGCACAGTGAGCGCCGCGCCTGCCAGGAAGACGTACCAGCTCATCAGGTTCAGCTTGGGGAAAGCGAGGTCTCGCGCGCCAATCATGAGCGGCAGCAGGAAGTTGCCAAGGGTGGTGGGAATGGACGGCACCAGGAAGAACCAGACCATGACCACGCCGTGGAGCGTCATCAGCCGGTTGTAGGTGTCGGCCCCGAACAGCAGGCCCTGGGGCGTGAACAGGTGGAAGCGCATCAGCCCCGCCGCCGCGCCGCCTAAGAAGAAGAAGATCGTGATGCTGATGGCGTAGAGCACCCCGATCCGCTTGTGGTCCACGGTGGAGAGCCAGGACCAGACGCTGGAGCCCTCCTGCCAGAAGCTGCCCTCCCGGTTGGTCGAGGCGTGGCCTGCGGCAGGGCGCTCCGTCGCGCGGGGCGAGGCGGGAACGCCGCCCTGAAGCGGGGTGTCGGTCATTGGCCAGCCGCCGGACGGGTTGAAAGGGTCTTGAGGTAGGCCACCAGCGAGACGAGGCCCGGCTCGTCCACAGCCTTGGCGTAGCTCGGCATCACCGGCTGGTAGCCAGCGGGGACGTGCTGGTCGGGCAGGACGATGGCCTCGCGGAGGTAGCTCTCGTCGGCGGTTACCGTGCGGCCGTCCGCCAGCGCCACCTGCGAACCGTAGAGGCCGTGCAGGTTCGGCGCATTGGCCACGGGCACGTTCGGGCCGTGGCAAGCGCCGCAGCCGAGGCTGGAGAAGAGCTTCTGGCCTTGCGCGGCCAGATCGTCCGGCTGAGGCTGGGCGGCGCTCCAGCGGCCGAAGTCAGCCGGACTCATCACGGTGATCTCGCCCAGCATGCGCGAGTGATCGGTACCGCAGTACTCGGCGCACTCCAGCGGGTACACACCGGGCTTCGTCGCGTCGAACCAGGTCTGGGTGTAGCGGCCGGGGAGCACGTCCTGCTTCATGCGGAAGGC
The DNA here is from genome assembly GCA_937863535.1 of uncultured Caulobacteraceae bacterium. GTDB lineage: Bacteria > Pseudomonadota > Alphaproteobacteria > Caulobacterales > Caulobacteraceae > CAHJWH01. The sequence goes on along the minus strand of CALMGB010000137.1, from coordinate 1,083 downwards.
CGGCACGTAGAAGCTGTGGATCACGTCCTGGGAGGTCATCACCAGACGCACGGGCGTCCCCACCGGCGCGTGCACGCTGTCGATCTCGCGGACGCCGTTGGGGTATTGCACCTTCCACATCCACTGCTTGGCGACGACGTGGACCTCCATCGCGTTCCTCGGCGGGTTGAGGTTGGTGAGCTGGCTGGAGCCCACCCACCAGAAGACGAACAGAAACAGGAAGAAGGTCGCCGCCGTCCAGCCGATCTCGAACTCCCGGCTCATCACTTCAGGCATGTCGGCGCGGTTGGCGGTCGAGCCCTTGCGGTAGCGGATGGAGAAGCCGACGATCAGCGCCAGCACGAGCGCCATCACCACGCCGGAGATGGCGAGCAGGCCGAAGAAGATGTGGTCGGTGTTGGCGGCGCTGGTGGACGCCGCGACCGGGAATACGCCGGACCAGTTCACGCGGCGGCCCTCCGGCGCGAGAGCAGGCCGATGCCGCCGGCCATGGCGGCCAGCGTCGCCAGGGCGGCGAGCTTGAGCGCCAGCGCCACCGCGCCGTTGTAGCGCCC
>CALMGB010000137.1:0-519 GCA_937863535.1 uncultured Caulobacteraceae bacterium | reverse complement strand
GGCGAGCTGGTCGACCACCTCGCCCAGGCCTCCGCCGCGGGCGTCCTCGATGGCGGCGCGCAGGGCCGGCCCGGTCAGACTCACCTGGTCCAGCACCCGCGATAGCCGCCCGTCCGGCGTGAGTACGAAGGCCGCGACTGGGTGCGTATACTGGCCGCTGGCCGCATCGTAGGCGTAGCCGTAGCCCACCGCCTCGGCCGCATCGGTGATCTCGGCCTGGCCGCCGGTCAGCAGGCGCGCGGCCGCTTGCCACCGGGGCTCGTCCTGCAGCCGTGCGTCGCGGAGCGCCCGGGCGTCGGCCGGTGTCTCGCGCGGGTTCAGCCCGACGGTGACCAGGGCGGCGTCGCGATCGGGCGCAAGGCCGCTGGCCTGCAGGGCGTGGCCGGCTATGGCCAGGGCTGGCCCGCACAGCGTGGTGCAGCGGTAGTCCTCGAACAGCAGGACGCCGGGACGGCCAGCGAGCGCGGACCTGAGCGAAGTCGGCCGCCCGTCCTGGTCCACGAAGCGGGCGTCCAGCGG
>CALMGB010000136.1:3059-4335 GCA_937863535.1 uncultured Caulobacteraceae bacterium | reverse complement strand
GCATGGTCTCGGCCAAGGACGCCGCGACCGTGCGGCGCGGCGTCGCCGACGGCCACGTCAACATCATCGTCGGCACCCACGCCCTGCTGGCCAAGGGCGTCGAGTTCGCCGACCTCGGCCTGCTGATCGTGGACGAGGAGCAGCATTTCGGCGTCGCCCACAAGGAGAAGCTGAAGGCGCTGCGGGAGGACGTGCATGTGCTCACCCTCTCCGCCACGCCGATCCCGCGCACCCTGCAGCTCGCGCTGACCGGCGTGCGCGAGATGAGCCTGATCGCGACGCCGCCCACCGACCGGCTGGCGGTGCGCACCTTCATCATGCCGTTCGACTCCGTGGTGATCCGGGAGGCGCTGCAGCGCGAGCGCTTCCGCGGCGGCCAGGTGTTCTGCGTGGTGCCGCGCATCGAGGACCTCGACCGCATGGCCGAGCGGCTGCGCGAGATCGCCCCCGACGCCCGCCTGGCGCAGGCGCACGGGCGCCTCACCCCCACCGAGCTCGAGCGGGTGATGACCGAGTTCGGCGACGGCCGCTACGACATCCTGCTCTCCACCAACATCGTCGAGAGCGGCCTCGACATGCCCGCCGTGAACACCCTCCTGATCTACCGCGCCGACATGTTCGGGCTGGGCCAGCTCTACCAGCTGCGCGGCCGCGTCGGCCGCGGCAAGCAGCGCGGCTACGCCTACCTCACCTGGCCGCAGCAGCACCGGCTGTCGCCCGCGGCCGAGAAGCGGCTTGAGGTGATGCAGACGCTGGACCAGCTCGGCGCCGGCTTCACGCTGGCCAGCCACGACCTCGACCTGCGCGGCGCGGGCAACCTGCTCGGCGACGAGCAGTCCGGCCACATCCGCGAGGTCGGCATCGAGCTCTACCAGCAGATGCTGGAGGACGCCGTCGCCGACCTGCGCCGCGAGAAGGGCCGCCGCAAGACGGAGGACCGCGACTGGAGCCCCAACATCGTGCTCGGCCTGCCGGTGCTGATCCCCGAGACCTACGTGGCCGACCTGCCGGTCCGCCTCGGCCTCTACCGCCGCATCGGCGCGCTGACCAGCGACCTGGAGACCGAGGCGATGGCCGCCGAGCTGGTCGACCGCTTCGGCCCGCTGCCCGACGAGGTCGAGACCCTGCTGCAGGTGGTCACCCTGAAGCGCCTCTGCCGCGCGGCGGGCATCGAGAGGCTGGAGGCCGGGCCGAAGGGCATGGTCGTGCAGTTCCGCGGCAACAGCTTCCGCAACCCCGCCGGCCTGGTCGCATGGGTGGGTGCCAAGAACAGCGC
>CALMGB010000136.1:0-3049 GCA_937863535.1 uncultured Caulobacteraceae bacterium | reverse complement strand
CTTCATGGCGGGTCGACCCGCCCCGTAGAAGTCAAGGCGCTGTCCTGACCTGCTCCGGTCCGAGCGTTCGTGACAACGATACGTTTAGTGACTGGGTCCGTAGCCGACGTTCAGCGACGCTCAGGTGTAATGCCCCGGCCGACATTGGCCGGAAACGGACCGTCCGCCCTGGCGCGGCAACTGCCGAGGACGGACATCCGACCGTGGAGGACGACGTGACCGAGAAGGCATCGCCGATCGTCAACATGCACACGGCGCCGGAAGTCGCGGCCGAGGTGCCCGCCGCCTGGACGCACTTCCGGCGCGCGCTGACGCCCGCGATGGAGGAGGCAGGGCCCGGGCGTTTCGGCATGGGCCGTCTGGGCATGAACGCCAGGCGGGTACCCCCGGGCCACAGCGCGTGCCCGGCGCACACCCACCTGATGGCCGACGAGATCTTCATCGTGCTCGAAGGGCGGGGCCTGTTCCGCTACGGCGATCGCGTGCACGAGATCGGCCCGGGAGACTGCATCTCCTGTCCGGCCGACACGGGGATCGCCCATCAGATCGCCAACCCTGCGACCCCGGACGGTTCGGGCGATCTGGTCTATCTCGCGATCGGCGCCGAGCCGCCTGCGGAGGTCTGCACCTATCCCGACAGCGGCGCGCTCGTCGTCGATGCCCTGGGCCGCCACGGCTTCCTGCGCGAGGCTGGTTATTACGATGGGCAGCCGCAACCGACGCCGCTCCTGACGCGCGCTGGCGGCGCGCCCGTCTGATCGGGACGCGGGGTTGAGACAAGCTGGCCGAAAGCGGATCGGCAGCTTTGGAGCATGCGGAAGGCCGAAGCGGACCAAAGGGAGGCGTTCCTTCGACAGTCGTCGACTCAAATCGGCCGCACACAACCACCCCGGCTCATTCCGAAAGCAGACCTCGGCACGCCTCGGTGGACGGTTTTTCGCCCATCTCCGGTTGTGCCCGCTTGCAAGCCATCCCGGAAGCCGCTGTTCGATTGACTAGAGCTGCCTACCGGGATGGTGAAGCTTGGCGCTTCTTTCTCGATCTGGCTCTGGTCTTCAACGGAGTTAACCGATTAGGGGTGGAGATATGCAATTTCGTGCCAAGCAGATCGCGGCGCCTAAGGAATGGGGAACGTTTGAGGACCTCTGCCACAGTCTGTTCAAGCGGGTGTGGGAAGATCCGCTTGCGCAGAAGAATGGCCGGCGCGGACAGAAGCAACACGGCGTCGATGTCTTCGGTTCAGCGGATGGCGATCGCCGGAGCTACCAGGGCATTCAGTGCAAGGGAAAGGATGCGAACTACGGCAGTAGCGCGGACTGGCCGGAAATACTTGTGGAGGTCGCCAAGGCCGAACATTTCTCCCCGAAGCTGCAGCATTGGATCTTCGCCACTACGGCACCCGTCGATGCCGTTCTGCAGAAACTGGCACGGGAGCTTTCAACCCAACGCCGCGCACTAGGCCTGTTCAGCGTCGACGTGCTGGGATGGGAGGAAATCCTGGCATTGATGGCCGAGGCGCCACAGGTGGTCGCAGAATTCTATCCTGAACATGCGGACCACTTGCCTGCGGTGATAGAGGCGCTCCGCACCCTTCCCTCGCTCGAAGCGAAGCTCGCTACCCTGGTCGACACACTGGACGCAAACCCGCGCAATCACGGCCTACCTCCGCGTTTGCTGGAGAACTTAGCCCTCAGATTTGGATTTACTCATGCCAATGCACAGCCTGAGGAACTAGAAGCCTTTCTTCGCGACAAAGCTGTTGAGTTCGCAGCTCTACAATCACGTCTATCAAAGATTCAGAGTATTGAAGGAGTCGTATCTACACTAGTTGCGTTAGCTAATGAGGCGCTGCAAGCTGGCGATTTCCGGGGCGCAGACAGGCACCTTCAGGAAGCCGAGCAGGTTCAGCTTACATCGGCGACGTTAGCTGCCGTGGCGAAGCAGAGCGAATTGCGGGCAGCCAGGGCTCAGGCCGCTTTGCTGTCAGGCGACGTTGAAGTTGCGGCAACCCACTGGGCTATGGCCGCCACCTATTTCCAGCCGTTCGATCGAAACAAAGAAGCGGAAATGAGATACGCAGCCTGCGATGAGCTACGCGGGCACGGCTATCGCTATCGCAGCGTTGCTGCCCTGCTTTCCGCAGAGACGGCGTTGCTCCTTAACCAGGAGATCTGGACACCAACGGTCAATCTCAAGGGCTGGTGCCGGACAACCAATGCACTCGGGGTAACGCGCTGGCGGCTGGCCCAATTTGACAACCCTGCGAACTTCGATAAGCACCTCGGAGGCGCAAAAGAAGCGCTTGAGGCTGTTAGAGCGGCCTGCTCCAAAAAGGTTCTTCCCTACTACTTCGCTGCTTCAAGCGGAAATTTCGCCAGCCTCTATTGTGAACGAAAACTTTCATCATCTGATCAAGAATATACGTCTAACATCCGTGTCAGCATCGGCATGCTGTTAGAAGCTGTTAACGTCCTATCCAAAGAGGATTATCCACTGGAATGGGGAATATTTCACCACAATCTCGGGACATCTTACATTTCCTTGGCTCGCGTCTTATCCGACAAGCGCGAGAAACTTGGTGCGTTGGACAGTTCTTCTACGCACCTAAAAGAGTCGTTTGAAGTGAGGGAACCAGAGGAGGCACTACAATACTGGATCGCAAGCTCAAGATCCTTGGCTGAAGCCCTAATCGACAAAGGGATGGTTGAAATGGGCGATAGTGGCCGCCGTAACATGTCATGCGCCCAAGCCATTTTGGAGGGTGCCGTCGCTAGAATCAACGAGCGAGAGCATCCTCACCAATGGGCCGAACTCCAGAGCCAACTGGCGAGAATTAGTCCCGAGTAGGGTCCATAGGCAGCGCTTGCCGCCCGAAAACGGACCGTCTCAAATCCGCCACTCTACTGGGCCATCGTGATCTCCAGGCCGGATGTCCGCCTTCGGGATGCGTCGCGTCCAGTCTTAACGACGGGAATGAGCGCAAAGCAGCCACAACGATCTCTGCCCCAGTCGAGTGTCGAAGCCAGGACAGCCTCGACCTGAATCAGGG
>CALMGB010000135.1 GCA_937863535.1 uncultured Caulobacteraceae bacterium | reverse complement strand
GGCCACATGGCGCCAGGTGTTGGACGAGAGGGCGCCGGTGTTGTCGTAGGAGTGGCCGGTCAGGCCCACCTCGTCGGCGGGCAGGTTGTTCCACTCCTTGCACGCCACCTCGCAGGCCTTGCAGCCGATGCAGACGGTGGTGTCGGTGAAGAAGCCGTATTGCTTGCCGGGCTCAATCAGGCAGCCGGCGGTGAGCTCGGATTCATCGGGGATCAGGCCCTTGAGCGTGGACTGGGTGTAGTCGCGCGCGCGGGGACTGACGTCGAAATCGACCATGGTCATCAGGCGGCGTCCAGCAGGGTGATGCGCTTGGCCACGAACGCGATGACCCCCTTGGCCTGGGCGTACTTGACCCGTACGCGGGATTGGTCGTGAGCGAGGGCGGGCAACTGCTCGGTTTCACACAGGGCGTGGCGGCCCAGCACGAAATGGTGCGAGACGCCGCCGGTGTCGGTGAGCTGGAACCGCCCCTCCTGCACGATGGTGACCACGCCTTCCATGTCCGGCATTTACGCCACCTCCGTATCGGCAGGCTAACCGTCCTGCGTCTCTCTAAGTTGCCTGCCTAGGTTGCCTGCCGTTGTCCTGCCCGGCATCGGCGGGGAGGGAGAAGGGATGTGGAACCGGCCGTGCACAAGCTAAGTTAGCCGCCCGCCCCTGGAGCACCTGCCTTGGCCAAGAAGCTCACCAAATCCATCGTTGGTCGCGCTGAGCGGTTTCTCGCCGACTGGACGCTACCGCGGCAGCTCGCCGGCCAGGACATCTTCTCCACCGCGTCGAAGAGCACGTCGTCCAAGGAGCTGCGACCGCGGCTGGAGCAGGCCGATGCGGTGGGCACCAGCGTCTGTCCCTTCTGCGCGGTGGGCTGCGGCCAGCTGATCTACGTCAAGGACAAGAAGCCGATCCACATCGAGGGCGACCCCCGCTCGCCCATCAACAAAGGCACGCTCTGCCCCAAGGGCGGCGGCACGCTCGGCATGCTGCTGAGCCCCAAGCGGGTCAACACCGCCCTCCACCGCGCCCCCTACGCCGACACCTGGGAGGAGAGGCCGCTGGAATGGGCCATGGAGCGGATCGCCCAGCTGACCAAGCAGACCCGCGACGAGACCTTCGTGGACAAGCTCCCCGACGGGACGATCGTCAACCAGACGGTCGGCGTGGCCTCGCTGGGTGGCGCGACCATGGACAACGAGGAGAACTACCTCATCAAGAAATTGCTGGGCGGGGGCCTCGGCATGATCAGCATCGAGAACCAGGCTCGAATTTGACACTCCTCATCGGTGCCCAGTCTGGGCGCCACCTACGGACGCGGCGCCGCCACCATGGCGCTGTGGGACCTCGCCAACGCGGACTGCGTGGTGGTGATGGGCTCCAACATGGCCGAGAACCACCCGATCGCCTTCCGCTTCGTGGTGGAGGCGCAGCGGCGCGGCGCCAAGGTCATCCACATCGACCCGCGCTTCACCCGCACCTCGGCGCTGGCCGACATCCATGCGCCGATGCGCTCGGGCTCCGACATAGCCTTCCTCGGGGGGCTGATCCGCTACGTCATCGAGAACGACCTGTGGTTCAAGGAGTTCGCGCTGGCCTACACCAACCTCGACCACATCATCGAGGACGCCTACCAGGACCCTGAGCAGCTCGACGGGCTGTTCTCCGGTTTCGACGTGGATACCGACAGCTACAAGGCCGACAGCTGGCAATACAAGAACAAGGCCTACGCCTCGACGCAGGCCGAGGCGCCGCTGGACGAGCAGACCGAGCACGCGCTTGATCCCGCCTCCATGACCAAGGGGCCGCCGGAGCGCGACCCCACGCTGCAGCACCCCAACTGCGTCTACCAGATCCTGAAGCGCCACTACGCCCGCTACACGCCCGAGATGGTGGAGCAGGCCACCGGCTGCCCCAGGGAGACCTTCCTCAAGGTCGCCGAGACCTACGCCGCCGCCTCCGGCCGCGAGCGCACCACCGCGCTCTGCTATGCGGTGGGCTGGACCCACCAGACGGTGGGGGTGCAGATCATCCGCGCCGCGGCCCTGCTGCAGGGGCTGATGGGCAATGTGGGGCGGCCCGGCGGTGGGATCATGGCGCTGCGGGGCCATGTGAGCATCCAGGGCTCCACCGACATCCCCACCCTGTCGCACCTGCTGCCGGGCTACCTCGCCCAGCCCAACGCCTTCCATCATCACGACACGCTGGCCGACTACCTGAAGGTCGAGACGCCGGCCACCGGCTGGCTGCACAACACGCCCAAGTACGTCATCAGCCTGCTGAAGGCCTGGTACGGCGACGCCGCCACCGAGAAGAACGACTTCGGCTACGAATACCTGCCCAAGCTCACCGGCGACGTGTCGCAGGAGCCGATGACGCTCTCCATGCCGGACGGGGTGATCAAGGGCCAGTTCCTGTTCGGCCAGAACCCGGCGGTCGGAGCGGTGAACGCCGAACTGGTCGAGGAGGGGCTGGCCAACCTGGAATGGCTGGTCGTGCGCGACTTCGCCATGACCGAGACCGGCGATTTCTGGCGCGACGGCCGCCGCGTGCAGAAGGGCCTGACCTCGCCGGACCGGATAGGCACCGAGGTCTTCTTCCTGCCCGCCGCCCTGGCCGGCGAGAAGGAAGGCAGCGTCACCAACACCTCTCGCATGGTGCAATGGCACGACCACGTGTGCGAGGCGCCGGGCGACAGCCGTTCCGACCTCTGGTTCGTCTATCACCTCGGCCGTCGGCTGAAGGCCATGTACGCCGACAGCACCGACCCCGCCGACGCCGCCATCCGGGCCCTGACCTGGACCTACCCCGTCAAGGGCGAGCGCCAGGAGCCGGACGCCGAGGCGGTCCTGAAGGAGATCAATGGCTACACCACAGCCGATCTCAAGCAGGTGGCCAAGTTCCAGGACCTGAAGGACGACGGCTCCAC
>CALMGB010000134.1 GCA_937863535.1 uncultured Caulobacteraceae bacterium | reverse complement strand
TGGAGATTGGAAGCCTGTCAGCGGCGGAGGATCGCCTGGGCGGCTGGCTCTCACCGTTCTCAGGTCTGTTCACCAGCCCGAGCTGGCGGCGGGTGGTGGTGTTGGTCACGGGCGCGCTGCTGACGCCCCATCGGCGGACGGTCAGTTCAGCGCTTGGCGCGACCGGCCGCGCACAAGCCAAAGACTTCGCCCGCTACCATGCAGTGCTCAATCGTAACCGCTGGTCGGCGCTCGCGGTGGCGAAGGTTCTGCTTGGAGTGTTGGTGGCGAGGTTCGCCGTAAGCGGCCCTGTCGTCATTGGGATGGACGACACGATCGAGCGGCGCTGGGGCGCGAAGATCAAGGCGCGAGGGATCTATCGCGATCCTGCCCGCTCCAGTCACGGTCACTTCGTCAAGGCCAGCGGATTGCGCTAGCTCTCGGCGATGCTTCTCGTGCCGCCACACTGGGCACACAGGGTGTGGGCGCTTCCGTTCCTGACAGTGCTGGCCCCCTCCGAGCGCTCGACTCGCGAGAGCGGCCGACCTGAACGCCGCCTCTGAAGACATCCTGTCGTGGTTCGTGCGGCGCTGGATGATCGAGGTGACCTTCGCCGAGGTCCGCCGCCACCTCGGCGTGGAGACCCAACGCCAGTGGTCTGATTAGGCCATCGCGCCAACCACGCCAGCCCTGCTGGGTCTTTACGCCTTCCTCGCCCTTTGGGCTGACGCCATGCACCAGACCCACGCCCTCGTTGCCAGGTCGGCGCGTTGGTATCAGAAGGATAAACTCGCCTTTAGCGATGCGCCTGCTGCTCCCGCTTCAGCCGGGTGTTCTCAGCGACCAAGTCAGACGGCGACGGGGCCGGCGCCTGCTTGTTGGGGCGCCTCGCCGGCCCCATCGCCTGCGTCCCGAACTGCATCATCCATCGCCGCAGCACGGTCTCGTGCAGCCCCAGCTCGATCGCCACCGCATCAGCCGAAAGCCCGCGGTCGCCACCCCGTCAACCGCCTCCCGATTGAACGACTCCGGAAAAGCCCGGCGCTTCACCGCACTAGCAACACTGCCTGGGCATGTGGCTGAAGAAGGCGGCGCAAGGGGAAAGGCCGACGATCAAGTCGCGAGCGAATTTTCAGCTTACATTGACGCATCCGGCGCTTCAGCAGTGGCCCCTCCGCTGGACAGCGATGCCGCCAAGGCCTCTATCAACGCTGATGTTCGGATCGGCTTCTCAAAACGGATGATCTGCGGATAGCGCGTGACCAGCAGCTCAGGATTGTAGCCAGTGGTAAGGATCACGAAAACGCCGCGGGCTGTCAGCACGTCGATAACGGGGAAGGCCATCTCGCCCCCGAGGTTCACGTCGACCAGGGCGGCCCCTATCGGAACGCCGGCGCCAAGCAGCGCCAGCGCCTCACGGCAGGATGCAGCCGGTCCAACCACCTTGGCGCCGACGTCGAGCAGCATCCGCTCGGTGTCCATAGCCAGCAGGTATTCGTCTTCTACGACGAGGACGCTTGTGCCTGCGAGCCGGCCATCCATCGCCTCGGAACGCGCGAACAGGTTGGAAGATCAAGGCTACGCTTCACCTGCGCCTCGCGGCGGCGCATAAGGCGTTAACAGCGGACACGGGTCCGCGCCAGCGTGGAGCACAGGTCAGTCGATGGTGATGGTGGAGAAGTCTCCCCCCGATCCGGCGTTCGAGGCGCTGCTGCACTACATCCAGGAGAGCCGGAGCCTCGACTTCCGAGGCTACAAACGTACCAGCCTCAGGCGCCGGCTTTCGCTCCGAATGGAGGCCGTCGGCGCGCAGACCTTTGACGCCTATCAGGAGCACTTGGAGGCCGCGCCCAGCGAATTCGAGGACCTGCTCAACACCGTCCTGATCAACGTCACCTCCTTCTTCCGGGACTCGGAGGCGTGGGAGGTGCTGAAGACGCAGGTCATCCCCGACATCCTGGCGAACGCAGAGGCGGATCGACCGATCCGGGTGTGGAGCGTGGGCTGCGCCTCGGGCGAGGAACCCTACTCGATCGCCATGTTGTTCGCCGAGGCGCTGGGCGTCACGGTCTTCTGCGACCGGGTCAAGATCTACGCCACCGACCTGGACGAACTCGCGCTGCAGGCCGCGCGACTGGCCACCTATTCGCCGCGGGAGGTGGAGAGCGTACCGCCCGAGCTGCTTGCGAAGTATTTCGACAAGACGAGCAACCATTACGTGTTCCAGCGCGAGCTGCGGAAGTGCGTCATCTTCGGGCGGCACAACGTCGTGCGCGACGCGCCGATCTCGCGGATCGACCTGCTGGTCTGCCGCAACCTGCTCATCTACCTGGAGACGGAAACGCAGGACATCGTGCTGCCCCGGCTCCATTATGCGCTGGTGCCCGCAGGCTACCTGTTCCTCGGCAAGGCGGAGACGCAGCTCGCGCGCTCGCAGCTGTTCCGCTCGACCGACATGCGCCACCGCATCTTCACCAAGGTGCCGCAGGAGTGGCGTCGGCTGGCGAACGGTCCACTCGGGCTTAATGGCGACCAGCAGCGCCCGGAACCTCCGCCCGCCAACTCGCGTCTGCTCGAAGCGGTGCTGGACGAGACCACGAGCGCCATGCTGGTGATCGACGACGGCGGCACCGTCGTGCTCGCCAACGCGCCCGCCCGGACCCTGCTGGGCGTAGGCGAAGCCGATGTGGGGCGGCCGTTCCAGGACCTGCCGATCTCATACCGCCCGATGGAGCTTCGCGCGCCCATCGAGCAGGTGATCCGGGAGCGCCGGCCGCTTCGCCTGGAGCATCAGCCGTTCCATCTGTCGAGCAGCGAGACGTTGCGGCTGACCATCGATGTGCGGTGCCTGTTACGAAGCGACGGCTCCTTTCACGCCGTACTGCTCTCCTTCACCGACACGACCCGGATGTTCACCCTGCAGCAGGAGCTGGAGAGCGCACAGGAGAGCCTGGAAAACTCCATCGAGGAGCTTCAGTCGGCCAACGAGGAGTTGGAGACCACAAACGAAGAGCTCCAATCGACCAACGAGGAGCTGGAGACCACAAACGAGGAGCTTCAGTCGACCAACGAGGAGCTGGAGACGATCAACGAGGAATCCCGGTCTTCCAACGAGGAGATGGAGTCCGCCAACGAGGAACTCCGCATCCAGTCGGAGCATGCGGTCACCTCGCGCGTCTACCTGGAATCGGTGCTGCGCAGCCTGGAGGCCGGCATCGTGGTGCTCGACGACGCGCAGGTGGTCAAGAGCTGGAACCGTTGGAGCGAGAACGCCTGGGGACTGCGGTCCGAGGAGGCGATCGGCGTGAACTTCTTCGCGTTGGACATCGGCTTGCCCGTGCAGCTGCTGCGAAACGACATCTGCGGCGCACCGAGCCACGACGGACAGCCGAGCGAGCACGTCCTGGAAGCGGTGGATCGGCGCGGCCGGCCGATGACCTGCAGCGTCCGGGTCTCAGCGCTGCAGGGCGAGCCGGATGGTGGGGTCGTGCTGGTGCTGGAAGACGTGACCGAGGCGCGCCGGCGCGAGGAGTTCACGCGCCGTCTGGGCCGGGTGACGGGTAAGGCGCTGAACGAGGTCTACTTTCTTGATCCGGAGACCTTCAGATTCCTACTGCTGAACGAGGGAGCGGAGCAGAAGCTGGGCGGCACCCTAGCCCAACTCAGCCGCGTCTCGTTGGCCGACGTGATGAAGGGGGTAAGCCTTGCCGACCTGAAAGCCTTCGTGGCCCCTCTGCGCTCGGGAGAGAAGGACGAGGCCGTCTTCGAGACCGAAATCTGCTCACTTCAAGGAGAGCAGTATCCGGCGAAAATCTGCATCCAGTACTTCGCGGATGAGAGCCCACCCATCTATGCAGCCATCGTGCACGACACCAGCAAGCTCGAACGGCTTGGAAGTAGTTAATGGCACTCATCCCTCACCATCGCTGGGCGCACGTTGGAGAGTCTGCATGGCGGCTTCCAACACCTCGGCGAGCGCGGCGGATTCAGCCGACGCCGCGATCCAGCGCTTCTCGGCATGCGGCAGGTTGCGGTTGCGGGCGCTGTCCTGCATCTGGTCGAACAGCCGGATGCGATCCCTGTGGGTGCGCGCCGCTATGCTCAGGGCCCGCTCTAGTTCGTCCGTCTGAGCGTCAGCCAGACCTAGGGGAGTGAAGGCATGTCCCACCTGGCACCGGAAGCGGATTTCAGCGTTTAGATCAATTTGGTTCAGCACCCCGCCGCAGTCGGGACACGACAGGTGGCTCGGTCCTCCCGGCGTCAGCAGCTTAGTGTCCATGGAGGAAAATTCCTGAGCGGCCATGCGATCCTCCACAGCGAACTCTTCGGGAAGCGGGATGTCGGGGCCGGCCTCCTCCCGCACGACCCGGGACAGCAGCGCGGGAATGTCGGCAAGCGGCGCGACGTAGTTGACGTGGTCCCGCTTCAAGGCGTTGCGCGGCATGGACGGCCACTCGGCGTCATCTGGATCCTGAACGATGGAGAGGCCACCCGCAGCGCGGATGGCGATCAGACCCTCGGTTCCATCATCGAGCAGGCCGGTGAGCACCACGCCCACGACCTGCGCACCGTAAGCGACCGCGGCCGAGCGGAACAGAGCATTCACGGAAGGCCGCGAGCGGTTTTCATGTGGACCCTTGCGCATCAGGACACGGTCCGTACGAACCAGGATGTGCAGGTCAGGCGATGCCACGTAGATGTGGCCGCTCTCTAATGCCTGTCCATCCTCCGGAGACACGACGGGCAGAGCGCTGACCCGCGATATCAACCTTGGCAGTATACTGCGGCCTGAGGCGGATAGGTGCTGGGCAATGAGAATGGATGCGGGAAAGTCGGCCGGGAGGCCCGCGCACAACTTCTGAAGGGCGTCCACACCCCCGGCGGACGCCCCGATCACAACGATTTGCCTCGGGGCCATGCCGCCTCCTGTGGGGATAACGGAATGAATCTGATAAAGGTTCATGCCAGCCCGCAAGGGAAGGGAAGTCGGACTGCCGATGAACGAAGCGATGCGGGTCGACAGTGACAGTCAGGTTCTTCTAGACGAGATCGAGCAGTTGCGGACTGCATTGGAGACCGCGGAGGAAACTCTGCATCACGCCATCGCCGACCGGGACCGTCTCGGCTCCACGCTCGTCGAGCAGGCGCGGGAGCTGCAAGGTCTGCACGAGTCGCGAAAGATCGAGACTGCCCGCGGAAAAACCGAGGCGGACGACTTGGAAGAGACTGTCGATCATGGGGCGGACGAGGAGGAGCTTCGCATTGCCTTCGAGGAACTTCAGGTCCTTTCCGAGGAATTGGAGGTCGCTAACCAGAGCCTCATGGCCGCCAACCGGGAGCTAGACAGCCGCGTCGGCGAGCGCACCCGCGCGTTGGAGGCCAGCGAGGCCTCCTTCAAGGCGCTCGCCGACCTCGTGCCCGACCTCCTGTGGCGGTGCGATCGTGCCGGACGGCGGACGTGGGAGAACGAGCGGTGGCGGACCTACACCGGCCGTGAACTGTCGGAGTCCGCGGTCGCCAGCTGGACCGAGGTGGTGCATCCCGCCGACCGTGCCACCGCCCTGGCCGGCTGGCGCGTCGCCGTAGCCCGCGGTGAGGACTACGAGTCCGAGCATCGCATGCGCCATGCGGACGGCGTCTACCGCTGGTTCCTGGTTCGGGCGGAACCCCTGCGTGATCCTCGCGGCGAGGTGACGGCTTGGTTCGGGGCTAGCACCGATGTGCACGATCAACGCACTGCGTTGCAATCGCTCCAGGCCGCCGAGCAGCGCCTGCGCACCTTGGTGGAGGGTGTCCCCCAGCTCGTCTGGAGGGCGCGTAGTGGCGGCCAGTGGTCATGGGCGAGCCCGCAATGGCGCGACTTCACCGGCCAATCCGGTGAGCAGGCCTATGGCCGCGGGTGGTTGCGCGCCATCCATCCCGACGATCGCGGGCGGGCGTTGACGGCCTGGGACAACGCAGAAACGAACGGCGTGCTCGACGTGGAGCTACGGATATACGCCGTTGCGGAAGGCCATCACCGGCATTTCCAGTCGCGGGCCAGCCCGGTCAGGTCGGAGGAAGGCCGCATCCTGGAGTGGCTTGGCACCTGCACCGACGTCCACGACCTTCTCGCTCTGCAGGACCAGCAACAGGTGCTGGTGACCGAGCTTCACCACCGCACCCGCAATCTGATCGCCGTGATCCGCTCGGTGGCGGATCAGACCCTGCGGGCGAGCCCTGACTTGAACACGTTCCGCCCAGCGTTCTGGGATCGCCTGAGCGCCTTGTCGCGGGTACAGGGCCTGCTTTCCAAGCTCGGCCCGGAGGAGCGCGTCACCTTCCCCGATTTGCTGAGGGCAGAACTTGAGGCGCACGGCGCGTTGAAGGACGGCGCAGCCGTCATGCTGGACGGGCCGGAGGAAACGCCCCTCCGCTCCAGCGCGGTGCAGATGCTCGCCATGGCGCTGCACGAATTGGCGACGAACGCGGTCAAATACGGCGCGCTGGGACAGCCGGCGGCAACGCTGGAAATACGTTGGGAAGTCGAACCCGACGATCCCGGCTTGCGACTGCAGGTCGACTGGCACGAGCGCGGCGTCTGCATGCCAGACGCCGGCGAACGGCAGGCGCGCGGGAATGGACAGGGGCGTGAACTTATAGAGCGCGCGTTGCCCTATCAATTGAACGCCATCACGACCTACACGTTTCAGGACGATGGCCTGCACTGCACCCTCAGCTTGCCGGTTCTGAAGGTGGCCGCCGAAAGGAGGCCAAGCGCTGTAGAGTCGGCCTTCGCGGCCGGCGGATGAGTGGGCAGAGCTTGAATGTGGATCGTGGAAGGCAGAGACTTACGCGGAGCCGCGGATATCAGGAAAGCACCGGCGATATCGCCGACTGGAGATCGTTCGCTGTAATGGATGAGGGGGAAAACCGACCGTCAGCCAGCGGAACTTTGCGGGTTCTTCTCGTGGAGGATGAATACTACATAGCCGACGATCTTCGGCGCGCGCTCGCAGACGAAGGAGCTCAGGTCATCGGTCCTGTCCCCACCGTCGAGCGCGCCTTGGCCCTGATCGCCGAGGAGGCCAGCATCAGCATCGCAGTCCTTGACATCCGGCTCGGCGGCCAAGTGGTGTGGCCGGTCGTAGAGGCTCTACGAAGTCGAGGTGTCGACTACATCTTCGCGACAGGTTGCAGCGCGTCGGAAATCCCGCTCGCCTACCGCGGAGCCTCCCTATTCAGGAAGCCAGTGGACATTCCTGCACTTGTCAGCCGTTTGCTCAAGCAATGACGCGAAACGTACGACTACTGTAATTGGGACTTCGACTTGATCTCACCAAGGCGCTTAAAGATATTATCTCGCCGCCCTAGCCTGAGATGGGAATTTACAGTTTATTTGGTATTGTGCCTCGTCACGGGTATAATCGGGTGTAACAGTAGGAAGAAACTGGCAAGTCGCTCATGAGCAACGATGAAGCCATCAAGCACGCCACTGATCTCCAAAAAGAAAATCAAGACTTGAGACAAGCCCTGGCGAAGAGCGAGGCTCGGGTCAGGCAGCAGCAAACCGAAATCGAACATCGCGTGCGGAACCTGCTTAGTATTATTCGCGCCATCAGTAGTCGCAGCCTTGAGCGAGCCCGCTCTCTCGAGGAATTGGCCATGCACCAGAGTGGACGCTGGTCCGCCTTGGCCAGGGTTGAAGAAGGCCTGTCCTTATCGTCTGGAGCCGGAGTCGACCTCGAACGCTTGTTATGGAATGAGCTACTAGCCGTTCTCAGTCCGTCAGAAGAATGGCGAGCAAGGGTTGAGGGCCTTCCGGTGTGTCTGGCGGTGAAAGCGGCCGAGCGCATCTGCCTCGCCTTTCATGAACTCACCACCAACGCGTTGAAGTTTGGTGCACTCGCTTCGGCCAACGGCTGCATCCAAGTAGAATGGCGCGTTGTATCTGATCAGCTAGTCATCACTTGGTTGGAGACGGGTGTAGCGCTCGTTGACCCATCGCCGCGGCATGTCGGCTTTGGACGCGATCTCCTGGAAAACGGCTTGGCGTATGATCTTCAAGCGGAAACGAGTGTCAAGTTTGCTCCGGGTGGCTTGGCGTGCGTTGTCCGCCTGCCACTGCAAGATAATGTCGTGAAGGTTGACGTTACGCAGTTGCTCCATCCAGGATTTGTTGAGCTATGATGTCTAAGTATCCTCAACGACTTGTGGGGGAACTCGAGCCTGTTACCGCGCGGCTTGGCGCCCTACGCCCTTTGTCACTTGGTGAAATCTCGTTGATCAAAGGGCTGAGCGTTCGCAAGCGGGTCGTGCCAGCCGGGCGCCTGCTGCTGGAAACGAGCCAGCGCATTAACCGGGCTACCTTTGTCCTTTCGGGATGGGCGTGCCGCCAGTCCACGTTGCCGGACGGACGCCGCCAAATCGTAGGGCTCATTCTGCCAGGCGAAGGAATGGGTCTTCGCCGGCGTTCGCGGCCAGTCGCCATGACGGACGTTGTCGCTTTAACAGACCTGATCACGGTCGACGCCGAACCGCTTCTAGTTGCAAATGAAGGTGTCTCAGCTAGCTTGGAAGATGTGCTCGAACTCGCGGCCGCGTTGGAGGAGCAACAAATGATCAACCAGGTTGTGCGGCTTGGCCGCCAGACAGCCTGCGAGCGGTGCTGCAGCTTTCTCATCGAGCTTGGAGAACGGCTTAACCTCGCTTGCTGCGGGCAACGGGATCAATTTGAGCTGCCCGTCACCCAGGAAGTGCTCTCAGATGCTCTCGGCTTGAGCGTTGTGCACATGAATAGAACACTTCAAAGCATGCGGCGAGACGGACTGATCGAGCTTCAAGCTGGAATGCTTTGCATCTTGAATCGACCCCTAATGGAACGCCTATCTGGACGCGTCTAAAGCTTCGCGCAGATGGAGCGGTGGCTTCGACACGATACCAAGCACAATGCTCGGCATCGACGTGTCGCCTTTCTACAAGGGAGACAGCACCGGTGATTACCGCTTAAGTAGTGGTTCGGAAAGGGTGATGGCACATCAGAATTTGCTGAACGTCAGCTTGTCGCATGCATCTTGCTGGAAGCTGCCAGTCCGCAATCGTGAAGGGTTTCGGATGCCGGCAGGCGTACGAAAGTCTCCGAGGAAGGAGCCGCGGACCGCCGTTACTGCGCTATGGAGATTTAAGATTAGGGGCCCCAGTGGGCTGCTGAACGGGCGCACCACGGTGTCCAGCATGTCGTGGGCGCTACGCCCGTCATGAGCTTGGCCTTCGGTCAGCTTCAGGGTGATGGGAAGACCGTTGGCGTCCACCACGGCGTGGATCTTGGTGGTCAGGCCGCCGCGCGAACGACCCATGCAACCGGGTCTGCCCGCTTTTTTTGGGCGTTCGCAGCGTGCTGGTGCACACGGATGCTCGACGAGTCGATCATCTGGACATCGCCGTCGTAAGCCTTTGAAACACCGTCAAGAAGCCGATCCCACACGCCCGCCTTGCGCCAGCGGTTAAAGCGGTTCACGCAGGTCGTGTGGGGTCCATAGCGTGATGGGATGTCCGCCCAGGGCGCTCCCGTCCGCAGCCGCCAGAAGATACCGTTCAACACCCGCCGGTCATCCACCCGCGGCACGCCACGCGGCTTGTTCGGCAGCAGCGGCGAGATCACCGACCACTCGAAATCCGTCAGATCAAAACGCGCCATCACCAACCTCCTCGGTCAGGACGTTGAATCACCGTTCATTCAACCCGCTACCCGCTTATGAGATCATGACTTAGAGCGGTTTTCGCTCAGGTAGCATCGTAGCCGGCGGCGGCGAAGGAGTTGGCGCGGTCACTGGGCGCGAAGGCGTCAAGCAGCTTGCCGATGGTAGTCCAGAGGCCCTCAACGGTCCGCTCGGCGGCTTTGCGCAGCAGAGCCTTGAGCTTGGAGAAGACCTTCTCGATGGGGTTGAAGTCGGGGCTGGAGGGCTGAAGGCCAGCCCAAGCTCTGAACCAGATCAGGGCCGCCATGGAAATTCCTAACGACTCTATACGCGCGAAAACCGCTCTAGACGGACGGTTCATTCGCAGAGGAGCCCGCGCCCGCTAGCTGTTTCTACCATTACGTTTGCGTCCTGAACGAGCTGTCCGCCGCCGCAGGTTCCGCCCGGGCCTGAGCGCGCCACATTCGGGTAAGAGGCCGAAGTCAGTCTCCGACTTTGTCGAAGATCAGGCCAATTGAAGTCGTCACATAGGCTGCAATCTGAAGCTTCAGATGCCGGTCGGAGGAATAGGGCGGCAGATCCACATAGGCGTCTAGCGGCCCTGCTCCGGTGCTCCAATTCACCCGGCATCGATAGCCGAACGCCGTCGCCTCCTTCAGGATCGACTCGAGGTCGCGTCGGCGAAACAGGACGGTGCTGGTGTTGTCCAGCGTCTCTCCCTCGTCGTCGACATTAAACTCCGTCGTATGTACGGCCACGCCGCCTGGCCGCAGGGTTCTGAGCGACTGCAGGATGAAATCCTGCCCACTGGCCACGGAGCCGAGATGCTCGAGCGCGCAGGCCGACCAGGTGAAGTCGTAATCCCGCAGCGAGGCCGGAATCGAATGCATATCCACCGTCTCGAAACGGACGAGCGCGGCGAACTGATCGGGCGGACATATGCCGCGCCGGTTCAGGTCCTCCAGAACCCGCGCGTGCTCGGCCGTAGAGACCCAACCCGCATCAGTCGCCTCCTCCAACCCAAGGTCGGTGGCGGTCACCTCCACCCCCCGCGCCGCGAACAGCGCCGTCAAAGGTTCCTCGCCCACTCCGAAGCCCAGCCCCAAGGCCTCGGGGCTCAGCTTTCCGCGCACGGACAAGGCCTGGAGGATGTAGCAGAACTCCCACTGCTTTCTGTGGGTCCGCGGCAGCTCGCGGAACTGCCCGCACCAGTAGGCGTAGGCAGGTTCATGGAACTGGCTTTCGGTACAGGCCTGCGAGGTGGGCCGCGCGAGGCTGGGTTCGCCGAAGACCTCCTGCCAAGGGGCGCCGTGTCGCCCGAGCCGCCGCGATCTTTCAGGGGTTTGGGCGGGTGCGCGTCTGTTTAGAAGGCGCATTATCTTGAGCCAGCTTCCAGAGCGCCGGCGTCGGCCGCAGCGTCAGGACGAGGGTGCAGTATATCGGCGTACCGGGCCGCCAGCGCCTGCAGAGAACACTCCCTCTCCACCCGTTCACGGCCGCTGAGCCCAAGACGGCATGCGAGGGTGTGATCGGCGTAGAGCAGCCGCATGGCAGAGGCGGCCGCGGCCACGTCGGGCTCGCCCCAGACCTGCGCCGAGCTGGCGTACAGGAACTCGTCCAGATGAGTCGGCCGGCGCGGAGCCGGAACCAGCATGGTCTCGCCCGGGAGCGTGAAGTCGAGGTTGCCGCCATGGGCCGAGGCGATCACCGGCTTGCCCGCGAGCATGGCCTCCGCCAGGCCGTACCCGAAACCTTCCGACCGGTGGAGGGAGACGAAGGCGTCGGCGGCGTGGGTCAGCGAGGACATGCGCGCCCCGCTCAGGTTGTCGTGCAGGATGACGATGCGGCCGTCCTGCCTCGCCTCCTCGTAAAACTCCTCCCACCAGTGTCGCCATTGCTCCAGATGCCAGTCCTCCGACCGCCGAAGCTTCAGTACCAAACGTACGCCGGTCACCTGGGCCTCGAAGGCGAGGCGGAAGGCCCTAACGATCGCCGTCGGGTTTTTGCGGGTGATCCAGGAATGGGCGTCGAAGTGGAAAAGGAAGATGAAGTCGGCGGCTCCTACGCCGGCCCAGGCCCGCGCATCGAATTCGGGGTCGGGCTCCGCCAAGTGCACCGCGTGACCGACCCAATGGATCGGCGTGGCAGGCACCGCCGCCCGGAATATGTCCTCGCAATAGTGCGAACCCGTCCAGATCTCATCCACCAGCAGCGCACCCAGGTGGTGGACGTCGGGCAGGGTCTCGGTCTCCCACATGAAGAAGCCGATTAGCCGGGCGCTCGCCTGCTCGGGGGAGAGGCGCACAATGACCTCGACGGCGTCGTGGGGTGGCAGGTGCAGCAGGACCGTGGGGACCCACGGGCGCGACAGGTTGTCATAGCTCTCGCACGGGGACGGCGAGGAGAGGGGCGCGGAGTCGACACGAGTCTCGACGCCGATCGACTTGAGGGCCGCAAGGCTGTTTCTGGCGTTCAGCGAAAGTCCGCTCTCCCCATGGTCGCCGGTAATGATCCTTACACCGTCCCCCTGGACGGCCGGCGCGGCGTCCTGCGACAAAGGCGGCGACGGTCCTGCGCGATACGCCAGATCCTGAAGGCCCAGGTCCCAGGCGGCCAAGCGCACGGCTGCGGCCGCGGCGGCGGAGCCGTGCGGCGCGTCCGCGAACCGGGGCAGGCCGCGGAAGGCGGACTCGAAGCGGACGCCGTCGCCGTTAGGCGCGTCGGCGCGGAGAAAGTCCCTGGCGTCGGCGCTCAGCAGCTCGATCGGCAGCCGGTGACGGGCCAGCACCTCGACCACGAACCTCGTCAAGAAGACGGTGGCCGAGACTACGTCACCTGCGGACTCGATCTTCCGCGCCTTGGCGAACGCGTCCAGAATGCGCGTCGAGCGCACATGTCCGGCCAACACCCATCCGGTCGGCTCCGTTAGAGCCTCGATCTGCGCCGCGTCCATCGGCAGGCCGGCCCGGGCGGGGGCGAAGTGGGCCGCGGCCGCGACCAAAAGTTCGAAATAGGCGCGTGCGCCGTGGTAGGGTAGCCGGCCGGAATGGTTGCGCGCGTTGACGTAGGTCATCGCCCGCGTCACGGGCCAGCCCGCCCCGCTCGCCTCCGGATCGATCTGCGCCAGGATGGCGAGCCGCCGTCCGTAGGCATGCTCGATTTCGGCCAGGGAGCCGACGCCGTGGGCCGGCGCGCCCGGATACCAGACCTTCGACAGCAGTTCGGGAACGGCGGCGCCTACCTCGGGCGGCGCCCGTCCATCGAACCGGAGGGGACTTCCGGCCAGCTCCAGCCCGGAGTCGGACGCCACAAGCCGCAAGTCGCCCGCCGCGCGCCTGACATACTCCGGCAGCAGGTACTCGAAGCCATGGCGGCCGCTGCGGTGGAACCCCGGCAGGCCGACGAGGTCCTCGCGGGCCAGGTTGCACGGGGCGCGGCCCAGGAACTCACCGTCGAAATAGACGTCGACGCGGACGAGCGTCTCCAGGTCGTCCAGCCGCCGCGCCCAGCCGCGCACGACATGGGAGCCCACCTCGTCCACGACGCCGTACTCGGGAGGAGCCCCAGGCCGCACCTCGGGCGCACCCAACGGCGCGAACCGCTGCGCCTCCCCCTTCAGCACCAGCCGCTTGAGCAGATAGGCGGCCGTAGAGAGTCGAGAATTCGGGCTCACCTGAGCGACTCCCGGCGAGGCGTTCGAACCGCGTGTCTAAACCTGCCCATCCTCGTCAAGCGACGGCGTTGGCGATCTTGATGCGGTTGATCGTGTTCGAGGTCGAATGCCCCGCGGTGAGTTCGGCGAGCACCACCCGCCCGCCGGCCGCGCGGACTAGGTCGCGGCCCACCACCTTGTCCAGCGCGTAGTCGGCGCCCTTCACCAGGACGTCGGGCCTGAGGGTGCGGATCAGCTCCAGGGGCGTCTCCTCGCCGAAGCAGGTCACGCAGTCCACCGAGCGCAGCGCGGCCACCACCCGCGCCCGGCTCGGAAGCGCGTTGATGGGCCGGGCGTCACCCTTTAGCCGACGAACGCTCTCATCTGTGTTCAAGGCGACGACCAGCCGGTCGCATGCCGCGCGCGCCTGCTCAAGTAGCGAAATGTGGCCGGGATGCAGGATATCGAAGCATCCATTGGTGAAGCCTACGACGAGGCCCTGCCCCTTCCACTCGCTGACCAGCTTCTGCACGCGGCCGATGGACTCCACCCCCGGGGGCGGCTGGGTGTGGCGATCATGGTCGTGGGCGTCCAGCTCGGCGATCACCTCCTGCAGGTCGGCGGTAGCGGTGCCCGCCTTGCTGACCACCACGCTGGCGGCAGCGTTGGCCACGTGCATGGCCTGGGAGAGCGGGCGACCGGCGGCATGGCACAGCGCAATTGTCGCTATGACCGTGTCGCCGGCGCCAGACACGTCGAACACCTCGCGCGCGCGGGCACCAACAGAATGGACCTCGCCCGACTCCTCAACCAGCATCATGCCCTTTTCGGACCGGGTCACCAGGATGGCCGTGGCCTGCGCCTCCTCAAGCACCTTGCGGGCAGCGACGACGACTTCGGCCTCGTTCCCCACCGGCAGGCCTGACGCCGCCGCCAGCTCGTTCAGGTTGGGCGTGATGCAGGTCGCGCCCCGATAGCGAGAAAAATCCCGCGCCTTCGGGTCGACAAAGGTGGGCAGCCCGGCGCGCCGGGCTGCATTGATCACCTCGGCCACCATCTGGGCGTCAAGCACCCCCTTGCCATAGTCGGCTAGCACCACCGCACCGACTTGGCGAAGATGGCGATGCAGGCCCTCCAGCAGGGCGGCCCGCTCACGCTCCGTCAGTGGATCGCGGCTTTCCTCGTCGGCACGCACGACTTGCTGCTGGGCGGCGATCAGGCGGGTTTTGCAGATGGTCGGCCGGTCTCCGGTGTCGACGCAGTCTGCCTCGACGTTCGCCCCGGCAGCGAGGATCCGGCGGAGGCGCCCGCCGGCGTCGTCCTGGCCGATGAGGCCCACCAGAATGGCGCGACCGCCCAGAGAGGCGATGTTGTTCGAGACGTTTCCCGCGCCTCCCAGCATCTCGCGCGTACGGTTCAACCGCAGGACAGGGACAGGCGCCTCGGGAGAGATGCGCTCAACATCGCCGTACAGAAAACGGTCGAGCATCAAGTCGCCGATGCACAGGACGGAATTGTTCGAGAAATCCACTGCTGGACACCTCCTGCCGAGGTAGCGGCCTATAGCTGCCACCACGCACGTCGTCCATGTCAGAAGAGCCAGGCCTAGGGTGACACCGTGGTTTGAAGCACTTGCCGCAACGCCTACACCCCAGCAGACTGGGGCGTGATCAAGACCAGTCGGCTCCGCCAGCGCCCGTCCACCGGCGTCCGGCGTCCGGCGTCCGGCGCGAGGCAAAGCGCACGCGAAGCTATGACAAGGTTCGCGATTGCGATAAGGAACGCGTCGTGTATCGCAAAGATCAATGTCGGCGGGATCGTTCAGAAAGCCGCTTGCCTTACCTGACCTCGGCGGGTTTTAGACCGCCAGGCAGGTGGCGGCAGACCTTTCGGTCCCAAAGGCGGTCGCGCCGGAGCGTCATCTGAATTGGTCCTTTCACGAGCCCTGATTGCCGCGCGAAGGGTGCGCGCCGCCCTCAGGCCGGTCGCCTCCAAGCCCACGCTCGATCCTTCGCACCTCATCGAATTGCGCGTCACCGAGATCATCGCAGGCCTGATCGATCGGGCGAGCGCCGCGCGTGACGTCAAGGACTACCACGGCGCCGCCCTGCTGTTCGTTGAGGCGCTGCGCCTGCAGCCAAGCCACTTCGGCGTTGCGGTGCAGTGCGGCCACATGTTCAAGGAAGCCGGCGAACTCGCCAGGGCCGAGACCTACTACCTGACCGCCTTGCAACTGCAGCCCGACGACGCCGACCTGTCGCTGCAGCTCGGCCACTTCTACAAGATAGCCGGCCGGATGGATAAAGCCGAGGCGGCTTATCGCCGGGCGGTGGAGCTGGTGCCCGGCTGGGCCGACCCCCTGTCCGAGCTTGCCACGCTGGGCGCCCGCACCCGCGCCCCGGAGGCCCTAAGCGAAGACCTGGACCTCGACATCGACAGCCTGGCGCCGGAACTGTTCCCGCGACGGCCGGACGAGCTGCGCCGGACCTATGTGGACGCCATCTCGATCAGGCGGCTTGGCGCGCGCCGCGAACGTAGTCGCTGGGGGTTGGCGAACACGCTGCGCGGGATTGAGTCGATCCGCGGCTACTGCATCGCGTCGGAGCCCATTGACCGCCTGACCATCGCCTTCAACGGGCGCGTGGTGCACAGCGGCCCACTGGAGGCCCACGCGCTCGAGGGCGGCCAGGCGGCTCAGCAGAAGTACGTCTTCAACGTCTGGCTGGATTTCAGCGGCTTCGACAGCGGCCCCTGCCAAGTAGAGTTCACCTTCCTCGGCGCCGAAGCGTCGCCGCGCGTCCACCGGGAGTATGTGGTGATCGCCCCGACTTTGTCGGAGGCGGAGTTCCCGGAATGCGATGGGGTCGTCACCCTACCTCCCGGCGCCGAGGGCGATCTGGAGGCGCTGATCAACGCCCGTCCGAGCAAGGTCAGGCCCGCGACCGGCGCGCTGTTCGCCGTTCCGCCCAGCAACGTGCTGGTGATGCGGACCGACCAACTGGGCGACATGGTCACCTCAATTCCCGCCGTGCGGCGGCTGCGGGAGCTCCTGCCTCAGGCTCGGATCGTGGGTCTGCTCACCTCCGGCAACGCCGAGTTTGCAGCGACTCTCGACATCTTCGACGAAATCATCGTCGCCGACTTCCCCGACGACCCGCTGGAGCGGCGCCGGACCATGAGGCCGCAGGTGCAGGCGGCGCTGCGCAACCGGCTGGCGGCGTTCAAGTTCGACATCGCCATCGACCTAGCCGAGAGCGCAGTCTCGCGACCATTGCTGCTGCTGTCCGGCGCACCCTTCCTCTACGGCTTCTACGACCGAGACTGGCCGTGGCTGACCGGCGGATTCGAAGCCAGCACCCACGACCGTAAGAACAGCCTGGAGGTGGCCGCCCAGTCCACCAAGGTGCGCGGCCTGATCGAGCGGCTCGGCTCGACCCTGCAGAGCCGAGCGGAGGTGATCCGCCGCCCCGAACTCACCCACGCTGTGCTGCAGCCCTACGGCGTCGGGGAAGGCGATCGCTACGCCGTCTTCCACACCGGCGCGCGCATCGCCTTCAGCCGCTGGCCCTACTATCTCGATTTGGCGGAGCTGGTCTTGGAGCGCACTGGGCTGAAGGTGATCGTCATCACCGACGATCCCACGCTCCAGCAGCGGCTGCCGGCCGCCCTCGGCGCCTCGGACCGCTTCCGCCTGCTGGACAGGCGTCTCGCCTTCGATGACTTCGACGCCCTGCTATCTTTTTGCGCGGTGTTCGTAGGCAACGACTCCGGACCCAAGCACTTGGCCGCCCTGCGCGGCTCGCCGGTGGTCAGCATCCACTCGGCCCGGATCAACTGGAATGAGTGGGGCCAGGAACTGACCGGCTCCATCATCAGCCGCAAGGTGCCCTGCGCGGGCTGCGCGATCTTCCACGACGAGGACGAGTGCGGAAAGGGCTTCGCCTGCATCACCAGGATCACCCCGGCCGAGGTGTTCGACGCGGTCGCGCGCTGGCTGTGAGGCGGACCCGGAGCGCCGACGCGGGCGGCGCTTTCAGAAGCGGTTTTCGGTGGCCACCCGGACTCATCGGCACTAGCATAGTTACCAAGAAGGGGCGCCGCCGCTGTCGCCGTAGGGATATTAAGTGTTCAGAAAAATCGTCCGGCGCGCTACCCAGTCGATGACGCAAAGGATACATAATCATCTCAGCGCCGCAATTCAGCACAAC
>CALMGB010000133.1 GCA_937863535.1 uncultured Caulobacteraceae bacterium | reverse complement strand
GTCCCTGGGTGGGCGAAGACCCCGCCCGCAAGCTCAGGCCACCACGTAGCCGACCCTCGCTGCGCCAGCAGCCCTCGAGGCCGGCTGCGGGGTCGGCGCCCTCCCCGCGCGGTCCTCATCTGGACGAACTGACCCGTTACGTCCGGACCACCCTGTCGCGAGCCGTATTGCGGCCCTCCGGGCGAGGCGTGCGTACAGGTGTGGTCGTCGGCGCGCTGGCTCTGGCGGCGATCGCCTGGGCGCTCACCGGCGTCTATGAAGTGGGCGCAAACGAGACGGGCATGGTCACGCGCTTCGGGGCCTTCGAGGGCGAGACGGGTCCCGGTCTGCACTACCATCTCCCCGCGCCCATCGAACGGGTGCGTCAGCTCTCCATCGGCGTGCAGCCGTCACTCGATGCGGCTGCGGGCGGCGAGGGCGGCGCGCCGGGTCCGATGCTCACGCGCGACGCCCAGGTGGCGGACGTGGATTTCAGCGTGCGGTGGCGCATCACCGATCCCTACAAGTACCTGTTCCAGTCGGCCGAGCCCGAAGCCCTCCTGCGCCATGCCGCCGAAGCGGCCCTGCGTGAGGTTGTGAGCCAGACCAGTTTCATGGACATAGCTGCCGCAGGTCACGGCGATGCGGCGGCCAAGGCCGGGGCGTTGCTGCAGGCGACCCTGCGACATGACGACATGGGTGTGGCGTCCGAGGGCCTGCTTATCCGCGATGTCGAGCCTCCAGGGGCCGCCCAGACCGGCTTCCACGACATGGCCTCCGCCCGCGAGGGCGCCCAGATCGCCGCCGGCGACGTCGGCGCCTACCGCGACCGGGTGATGGCGGCGGCGAGGGGCGATACGGCCAAGCTGATTCAGGCGGCCCAGGGCGCCCGCGACCAGGAGATCAGCGGAGCCCGAGGCGAAGCGGACCGGTTCGCCCTGATCGACGCTCAATACCGTAAGGCGCCCGACAACACCCGCGAACGCCTCTACACGGAGATGATGGAACGCGTGCTGCACGACACCAGGAAGGTGATCGTGCAAATGCCCAAGGGTTCCGGTGGCCAGATCGTGCTGCCGGCGGAGCTGTTCCGCTCCAAAGCCGCCGACGCGCCCGCCCCAGCGAGCGCGCCTCAAGGGCAAACACAGGGACAGGCCGGCCAGGCTTCAGGCCAGACGCCCTCCGAGGCCCAGCCGGGGCCGACAGCATGAGCAGGCGGGCTTACGTGCTCGCGCCCTTGCTGGGCGGGGCGGCATGTCTGCTGGCCGGCGTCAACGCCGTCTATCTTGTCGGCCAGTCGCAGCAGGCGGTCCTCCTGCGCCTCGGCCAGCCCGCGGCCGTCGTCAACGGCGGCCTCTCGCCGACGGCGGCCGGGCTGCATCTGAGATGGCCGTTCGTGGACCAGGTGGCGCTGCTCGATCGCCGTGTCCTCGAGCTGGAGACCCCGCCGACGGAGGGGGTGGGCGCCTGGCCGACGGCGCTGCAGGCAAATCTGCGCTATCGCATCCGCGATCCGCTGCGCTTTTACCGTGCGCTGGGCGATGGACAGCTGGGAGCGCAGCGGCTGTCGCAGCGTCTCCAAGACAGCCTCGACCGGGCCCTCTCCGGCGGTTCGGCCCAAGGCGCGCCAGATGCGCGCATTGGGCTGGACAAGGCCGTGCTGAGCGACCTTCGCGGCCGCGCGGCGGGAATGGGCGTAGAGGTGCTTGACGCCCAAGTGGTCGACGCCGCGCCCCCGTCATCCACCGTCGAGGCCGTGTCGCGGCGCATGCAGGACGCCGAAGCCCGGCAGGCTTCCCAGATCAAGGCCGACGGCGAGCAGCGCAGGCGCGACCTCCTGGCCCAGGCCGACCGCGACGCCGCCGACGCCCGCGGCGAAGGTGAGCGCCAAGCGCTCGAGACCCGAGGTGACGGCGACGCCCAGCGGACGGCGATCCTGGGCGCGGCCTATGGCGCCGATCCCGCCTTCGCCCGCTTCTTCCGGCGGCTGGAGGCCTATGACCAAGCCTTCAATCCCGACAACACCACCCTGGTGCTCTCGCCGGACAACGCCTTCCTCGACCTGTTCGGGCATGGCCCGGGTAGCGAGGGCAAGCCGCCGGGCTAGGGGACGTTGATCACCTCAGCGATCGCCGCGAGCAGGCGGGTGAAGTCGCGCCGGTCGATCGCGCCGATGCAGCCGATGCGAAAGCTCTCCGCCTTGGTCAGCTTGCCCGGGTAGATGAGGAAGCCACGCTCGGCCAAGCCGTCATAGAAGGGCTGGAAGGCGAACCCGCCGTCCTCGGGCGTGCGGAACGTGGCGATGATCGGGGCCTGCAGTGCGCGAGGCAGGTACAGCTCGAAGCCGAGCCTGCCCATACCCTCCGCCAGCACCTCCAGGTTGTCGGCGTAGCGGCGCAGGCGGCCCGGCGGACCGCCCTCGGCCTCCAGCGTTCGCAACGCCTCCACCAGGGCCGCCACCACCTGCACCGGGGGGGTGAAACGCCATTGGCCATTGGTCTCGAATCCGCACCACTGGGCGTGAAGGTCCAGGCTCAGGGATGCGCAAACGCCCTTGGCCCCCGCGAGCGCCGCCGTCTCGATAAGGGCGAAACCCAGGCCGGGCGTCCCCTCCAGGCACTTGTTGCTGGAGGCGATGACGGCGTTCACGGGCGTGGACCTGAGATCGATCGGCAGGGCGCCGAAGCTGGCCATGGCGTCCAGCAGCAGCTTGCGGCCATGGCGCGCCACGATTTCAGCCACAGCCTGCAACGGGTTCAGCAGGCCCGTGGTCGTCTCGCAGTGGACCAGGGCGACGTGGGAGATCGTGCCGTCGAGCTGCAAGGCGCTATCGATCGATGCGGGATCGACCGCGACGTCCTCCGGCCAGCGCAAGGCCGTCACGTGAAGGCCGAGACGGATGGCGATGGCGATCATGCGCTCGCCATAGGCGCCGTTGGCCAGCACCAGCAGGTGGGCGTCGCGGCCCACGAGGGTGGCGATGGTCGCCTCCACCGCGAAGGTGCCGCTACCCTGCAGGGGAACGGCCGCATGCGTCCCCTCGCCATGCGCCACGCCAAGGAGGCGCGACCGGAGTTCGGCCGTGAGGGCGATGAAGGCGGGGTCGCGTGAGCCCCAGTCCTTCAGCATGGCCCGCCGGGTAGTCTCCCGCGTGGTCAGCGGACCGGGCGTGAGCAGGATCGGGTCTGAAGTCACAGCGCCTCCCGAGGCGGTGTTGTGGCGAGAGTTCCGACGGACGGCGGTCGGAGGCGGCGGACTTCGCTCCATTGCCACAGCATCAGGCCTGGCGCGCCAAGGGCGATTTCACGAACGCGCCGGATCAGCGAGAGGGCGAGCGCCTGGGGCGGCGCGACGCCGAACAGGCTGCAGATCAGCACGTAGCCGCCCTCCTGCACGCCCAGGGCGCCCGGGATGGCGAAGCCCAGGGCGCGGACCACCTGGCCCAGGCTCTCCACCACCAGCGCCTCGCGCCAGCTGGGATGCAGGCCGAGCGCCCAGAGACCCGCGCCGGTCTCCAGCACGCCGAGCAGCCAGGAGAGCAGGTGCGTCGCGCTTGACACGGCGAGCGCCCGGGGATCGGCGTAGATGCGCTGCAAGGCCGGACCGAACTCCTGGAGGCCCTCAAGGGCGCCCCAGCGCGCCCGCTCGCCGAGCTTCGCCAGCGAGCCGGACAGCCGCTCCACCAGCCCGAGCCGCTGCGCCGCCAGAAAGCTGGCCGCCACGACCACGGCCGCCGCGGCGCCGCCGATCGCCAGGCCGTCCGCGGCGCGCGAGCGCGGAC
>CALMGB010000132.1 GCA_937863535.1 uncultured Caulobacteraceae bacterium | reverse complement strand
GCGTGGAGCGAAGCGGCCTCCGCCTCCGACGCAGAACGGGCGGTCGCCGCCGTGGCGGCCAGGGTCTCGGCCAGGGCCTGCTCCGCCGCAGCGACGCCCGAGGCGGCCTGGGACCAGCGGGCGGACAGCGACGCGGCCTGCAGGGTGCGGATTTCGGCGGAGAGGCGCTTGTACTGCTCGGCCTTGCGCGCCTCGCGCTTCAGCCGGTTCAGCCCCGCCTCGATCTCGGCGGCCACGTCGTCGAGGCGCGAGAGGTTGGCCTCCGCCGCGTTCAGCCGCAGCGTCGCCTCGTGCCGGCGGGAATGCAGCCCCGAGACGCCGGCCGCCTCCTCCAGGATGCGCCGCCGGTTGGCGGGCTTGGCGGCGATCAGCTCGCTGATCTGGCCCTGGCGCACGAGCGCCGGGGAGTTGGCGCCGGTGGAGGCGTCGGCGAACAGCATCTGCACGTCGCGGGCGCGCGTCTCCACCCCGTTGACCCGGTAGCTGGAGCCCGCGCCCCGGTGGATGCGGCGCACCACCTCGATCACCGCAGCGTCGTTGAAGCGGTCGGGCGCCATCCGCTCGGCGTTGTCGATCTGGAGCGAGACCTCGGCGTGGTTGCGGCTCGGCCGCGCGGTGGAGCCGCCGAAGATCACGTCGTCCATGCCCTCGGCCCGCATGGCCTTGGCGGAGTTGGCGCCCATGACCCAGCGCAGCGCCTCCAAGAGGTTGGACTTGCCGCAGCCGTTGGGGCCGACGATGCCGGTCAGCCCCGGCTCGATGCGCAGCTCCGTCGCCTCGACGAAGGACTTGAAGCCCGCGAGCTTCAGCCGCTGGAAGCGCACCGTCGCGGCCTCACCCAGGCGCGCGGATCATTTCAGCAGCGGCTGGATGGCGCCGTCGAGGTCGGCCATGGTCTTCTCGCCGGCAGTCCCGAGCTGCTTGCCGTTGACCAGGAAGGTCGGCGTGCCTTCAATATGCTGCTGGTCCTGGGCGGCCTGGACGCGGCCGGCCAGGGCCTTCAGCGAGGCGTCGTTCTGGACGCAGGCGTTGAACTGCGCCTCGCTCAGACCGGCCGACTGGGCGATGCGCAGCAGCACGCCGTGGGCGTCGCCGGAGGAGAACATCTCAGGCTGGGCGCGGAAGATGGCGTCGATCACCTGGAAGTACTTGTCCTTGCCCGCGCAGCGCGCCAGCAGGAAGCCAGCGGCGGACACCTGTTCTGGAGGAGTGAGGAACTCGCGGAACACGTAGCGGACCTTGCCCGTGTCGATGTACTTGGCCTTGAACGCCGGGAAGGTCTTGGCGTTGAAGTCGGCGCAGTGGCTGCAGGTGTCCGAGGCGTACTCGGTCACCGTCACCTTCGCGCCCGCATCTCCCATGCCCATCTCCGGTGCGGTCATGGCGTCGCCGCCTGCGCCGTTGGCCTTGTGGCAGGCGGCGAGCAGGCTTGCCACGGCAAGGACCAGGGCGAGGCGGCGGGAGGTCGGGCGCATGAGGCGAGATCCTTAGGGTCGGCGGAGTTTAGCCGCGATTCCACGGCTTGCCGAGCCGGACGACCCGGACGCGGTGTCCCAGACGGCCGACCGGAGGCTGATCGGCGCAGCAATTCTCACGATCGGTTCAGTTTCTTGTGATGGACGCCACCTCCGTCGCCGCCGAGAGTTACCGAACAACGCGGCTCCGGAGCGCGCCATGACCTACCGCATCGCGAACATCGAGCCGCGGCCCTTCTTCACGCTCCGGCTGGCTGTGATCCTGACGGTGCTCGCCGTGCTGGCCGCCTTCATCGTCGCCGTCGTCTCCACCCACTCCCAAGTTGATCTCGCGGTCGCCGCCCGGGGGATCAACCCGCTCTACGCCGTCTCGGGCCTTCTGGTCGGCGTCCTGGTGGGATTGACGGGGGTGGGCGGCGGGTCGCTGATGACGCCGTTGCTGGTGCTGCTGTTCGGCTTCCATCCGGGCACGGCGGTCGGGACGGATCTGCTCTACGCCTCGGCCACCAAGAGCGTCGGCACGGTGGTGCACGGCGCCAACAAGACCGTTGACTGGAAGATCACCGGGCGCATGGCCCTGGGGAGCATCCCGGCGACGCTGGCCACCGTTGCGCTGCTCTACGCCCTGCATTTCCACGGGGACGCCGCGTCCAAGCTGATCTCCACCGTGCTGGGCGTCGCCCTGCTATTCACAGCGGTGAGCCTGCTCTTCCGTCGCCACCTGATCGACCTGGCGAGCCGAAGCGAACTGGAGCTCAGCCCGGCGACCACGTCGGTCCTGACCGTTTTGCTGGGGGCTGTGTTGGGCGTGCTGATCACCCTGTCCTCGGTGGGCGCGGGGGCCATCGGGGTGACCGTGCTGATCTTCCTGTATCCGAAGATGCCGGTGGCGCGGATCGTGGGCTCCGACATCGCCCACGCCGTACCGCTGACCCTGATCGCCGGGGCGGGCCACTGGCTGCTGGGCTCGGTGAACCTGCCGCTGCTGGGATCGCTGCTGGTGGGGTCGATCCCCGGGATCATCCTGGCCAGCTACTGGACCGCGCGCATCCCCGAGCGCGTGCTTCGTCCGATCCTGGCGGCCACCCTGATCCTGGTGGGCGCCAAGCTGGCCTTCTGAGGCCGGGTTGGCGGGATCAGGCCGGCCGGATCACCTCGGCGGAAAAACGTTCCATCTCCTCCAGCTGCGGGCTCATCTGCAGCAGCAGCAGGTCGAGCCCGGCCGCCTCGAACTCGCCCGTGCGGGCGCGGACCTGGTCCGCCGTCCCGACCAGGCCGGGGCGGAGGCCGCGGTTGGAGACGCTGTACTCCTTCACCTTCAGCTCACGCTCCAGTTCGGTGCCGGAAAGCCATTGACTGAGGTTGGCGAAGCCTGGGGCCTGCGGATCCAGGGTCGTGATGCGCTCCACTTCGGCCGAAGCCTCTTCGGCCGTGTTGCGCACGATGGCGTAGGCGGCCATGCCGTAGGTCATCGGGCCTAGGCCGAGCCGCTCCCGGCGCTCGCGCATGTCGGCGATCTTTCCGGCGATCACGTCCGGTTCGTCCCCATGCATGACGTAGGCGTCGCAGCGCTGGGCGATCATGGACTTGGCGGCTTCGGATTCGCCGCCCGCATAGATCACCGGGCGGCGAGGAGCGATGGGCTTGGGCTCGCAGATGGCGTCCTTCAGCTGATAACGCTTGCCGTCGTGGGTGAAAGGCGTGTGGGTCCAGAGGCCGTCCACCACGTCCAGCCACTCGGCGGTGCGGCCGTAGCGGTCGTCGTGCTGGTCGAACTGGAGCCCGTACTGGGTCGCCTCGTCCGCCCACCAGGAGGAGACGACGTTCAAGGCCAGTCTGCCGCCTGAGATGTTGTCGATGTTGGCGGCCTGCTTGGCGAACAAGGCGGGGTGGTGGAAGTTCGGGCGCACGGCCACCATCAGCTCCAGCCGCTCGGTGACCGCCGCGAGCGCTGCGGCGGTGGACCAGGCGTCGAGCGCGGGCTGGTCGATCCCCTTGATGTCGTTCAGGTTCAGCTCGGCGACGAGCGTCAGGTCGTAGCCGATCTGCTCGGCCCGCTGGCAGAGGCGCCGCGTATAGTCCCAGCTGGCGCGGCCCATGCCCTCGTCGGGTACGTTACGCAGCCAGCCGCCGAAGACGGGAGCCCAGAAGCCGTATCTCACGAGGTGTCCTTCGCGCAGTCCTTACGCGGCGAGCTTACGCGCCAGACCGATCTCGCGTTCCAGCAGGTCCACCAGCTTGTCATGCGGATCGTAGCCCAGCACCGCGAGCGGGTTGGCCACGAAGTTGGACAGCGCGTTCAGGTCGTAGAACCGGGCCGTCCCGTCGCGTTCGTCGACCATGTACTCGATTCCGCCCACGTCCAGGTGCGCGGCCTGCGCTGTGGCCTCCACCGCCCTGACGATCTGCGGCGGCGGCTCGAAGGGGCTGATGGTGATGGACGGCTTGTCCACCATGCATACGTCGGCGGGGCAGAGGTCGAAAGTCGATCCCGCCCCGTCCAGGGCTATGGCGTACAGGAACCGGCCGCCCAGCGTCTCGCACCGGATCACTCGGCCGTCCTTCGCCGGCACGTATTCCTGCACCAGGGTCACGCCGTTCAACCCTGCGGGCGTGGCGTTTTCGTCAGCGAAGCCGGTGAGCTCCTCCAGCGTGTCGTAGCGCGCCATCCCGGCGCCCGAGCCGCCGATGTCACCCTTCACCATGATCGGGAAGCGCAGCTGCGCCGCAGCGGCCGCTACGTCGGCGAAGCGGTGCACAACGCGGGTCGCCGGAACCTCCAGCCCCAGGCTGCGGAACAGTGAAAGCTGGCGCGCCTTGGAGGTGTCGATGGCCAGCGCCGCGCTGCCGTTGATCACCCGCGCGCCCCGATGCTCGAAATGCGCCATCAGCGCCAGGGTGTAGAAGATGGCGTGCTCGGCCTGGCGGAGATACGAGCTCATGGCCAGCCGGTTGAACACCACAGGCGCCGGCAAGGCGGCGTCGGCGGGGTCGAAGCTGTGCGTCTGCAGGTTAAGCGGCATGTAGGCGATCCCCCGCCTGTCCAGCGCCGAGAACAGCGGCGCGAACCACTGCGGGTGCTCGTAATAGATCGCGAGGTCGGTCATCTCAGCGGCGCCCTTTGGCCAGCAGGGGCTTTAGCGCGGCGTCGAAAAGCGCCAGGTCCGGCTCATGGCCGTGCTCGTCCAGCTTGGTCCCGTTGATGATGAATGTGGGCGTGCTGTCGATCTTGGCCACGTCCGTGGCGTACTTCATCCGCGCATTGAGGGCGTCCACATTGGCCTTGTCGGTGATGCAGGCGTCCATCTGCTTCTCGTCCAGGCCGTTGTCCCTGGCGATGCGCACGAAGATGGACTTGGGGTCGTTGCTGGAGAAAATCTCCGGCTGTGCGCGGTAGGTGGCCTCCACGACCGGGAAGTAATGGGCCTTGCCGGCGCAGCGGGCGAGCATGAAGCCGGCGGCGGCGACCTGGACCATGTCCGGGCTGCCCACCAGCATCTCGCGGAGCTCGAAGCGGACCTTGCCGGTATCCACGTACTTGGCCTTCAGCTCCGGGAAGACCATGGCGTCGAAGCGGGCGCAGTGGGGACAGGCCACGGAGGCGAACTCGGTGATCGTGACCTTCGCGCGAGATGAGCCCACGACGTAGGCCGGGTCGGTAAAGAGCTGTTGCGGGGGCAGGGCGACCGCGGGCGGCGGGGCGGCCTGCGGCGCGGCGGGCGCCAGGGCGATGGCGGCCGCCAGGGCGATGGTGAAAGGGCGGATCGCAGCGCGCATGGAGGCTCCTTCGGCCGAGCCCTTCGTCTAGACGCGCGGGGGCTCGGCGGTAAAGGCCGGCGTTCTGGCGCCTGCGCTTTGCCCCGATGCGCTTGGCCGCTAAGCCTTCGACATCGTGTTCGTTCCGGAGACCGGCCATCGTCTCACCCACCACGCCGCTGCTGCGCCCCGAACAGCGGCCGGACAGCCTGGAGCTGTTCTTCTCCTCCAGCGGCCGCCTGTCGCGCGCGCCGTTCCTCGCCGGCATGGGCTGCGTGCTCGGCGCCGTGTGGCTCTACGATCGCTGGGTGGGCGCAGGGGTCAGGCTGGCGACCGGCTGGGTGGTGCTGGCCGTGCTGCTGTTCAGCGGCTGCTGCCTGGTGTCGCGCCGGCTGCACGACTTGGGCCGGGCTGGGTGGTGGGCTGGACTGCTATGGGTGCTATTCCTGGCCGCTTGGCCTCTGTCGGTCCTGCCAGCCCGGCAACTCTGCGCCGCCGTCCTTGCAATGTGCGCCGTCGTCCTTTGCACGATGCCGGGCCGGGCAGGGCCGAACCGCTTTGGGCCAGCCCTCAAGGCGAAGGTCCATACCTGATCAGCCGCCAACCGCCGGCTGGCGACTGATCATCGTTACTGCATGGTGGGGATGACGAAGCTGGAGTCGGGCTCGCGGGCCTGGCCGGTGCGGCTGGGGCCGCCGTCCTCTGACCCGAGCGGAAGCGGGCCGCTGTCGGGCCAGCGGGCGGTGACGGTTTTGACCTTGGTCCAGAACTTCACGCCCTCCATGCCGTGCTGGTTGGTGTCGCCGAAGGCCGAGCGCTTCCAGCCGCCGAAGGTGTGGTAGGCGACCGGCACCGGGATCGGCACATTGATCCCCACCATGCCCACGTTCACCCGCGCGGCGAAGTCGCGGGCCGCGCGCCCGTTCTGGGTGAAGATCGCCACCCCGTTGCCGTACTGGTGCTGGGAGGGCAGGGCCAGGGCCTCCTCGAAGCTGTCGGCGCGCACCAGCTGCAGCACGGGGCCGAAGATCTCCTCCTGGTAGGTCCTCATGCCGGGCTTGACGTGGTCGAACAGCGTGGGGCCGATGAAGAAGCCCTTCTCGTAGCCCTGCAGCGCGAAGTCGCGGCCGTCCACCACCAGCTCCGCGCCCTCGTCCTTGCCCATCTGGATGTAGTCGCAGATCCGCTGGCGGTGGGCGGAGGACACTACCGGGCCGTACTGGGCCTGTGCGTCGGAGGAGACGCCGACCTTCAGGGTCTCCATCTCGGCCACTATGCGCTCGCGCAGCTCGTCGGCCGTCTTCTTGCCGACGGGCACCGCCACCGGCAGGGCCATGCAGCGCTCCCCGGCCGAGCCGAAGGCCGCGCCGGACAGGTCCTTGACCACTTGGTCCATGTCGGCGTCGGGCAGGATGACGCCGTGGTTCTTGGCCCCGCCCATGGCCTGGACGCGCTTACCGTTCTGGGCGCCGGTCACATAGACGTATTGGGCGATGTCGGAGGAGCCGACGAAACTCACCGCCTTAATGTCGGGGTGGCTCAGGATGGCGTCCACCGCGACCTTGTCGCCGTGCACCACGTTCAGCACGCCCGCCGGCGCGCCGGCCTCCATCATCAGCTCGGCCAGCCGCACCGGCACGGAAGGGTCGCGCTCGCTGGGCTTGAGGATGAAGGTGTTGCCGACCGCGATCGCCACGCCGAACATCCACATCGGGATCATGGCGGGAAAGTTGAACGGAGTGATTCCGGCCACGACGCCCAGCGGCTGGCGCATGGAATAGACGTCGATCCCCGGACCAGCGCCTTCGGTATACTCGCCTTTCAGCGCGTGCGGGACGCCACATGAAAACTCAATGACTTCCAGCCCGCGCTGGATGTCGCCCTTCGAGTCCGCCACCACCTTGCCATGCTCGCTGGAGAGCAGCTCGGCGAGCTCGGTCATGTGGGCCTCGACCAGCCGCTTGAACTCGAACATCACCCGCGCGCGCCGCTGCGGGTTGGTCGCCGCCCAGCCGATTTGCGCCTTGGCGGCGGCCTGGACCGCTGCGTCCATCTCCTCGGGGGAGGCGAGCGCCACGCGGGCCTGCACCTCGCCGATGTTGGGATCGTAGATGTCGCCGAAACGGGCCGAGGTCCCGGTAAGGAGGCGTCCGTTCACAAAGTGCTGCACGTCGCGCATGGCGATCCTCTCGTAGGTTTTGGTCCAGCTACCACCTGGGGGCGGCACGTTGTACTGCGAAATCCCCGACGAGGCCCCGCCCGGTGCGCAAAGCTCAGCGAGCACGCTCCCGGCCGTCCTGCCGGCGCCGCTCAGCCGCCCGGCAGCCGCAGGTCCGCCACCAGCGGCAGGTGGTCCGACGCCAGGCGCGCCAGCGGACCGGTAGCGGCGTGCACGCCCGTCACCTCCAGCCCCGGCGTCAGGAACATGTGGTCTATGCGCAGGACCGGCAGGCGCGAGGGGAAGGTCCGCGCCGCCCGCGTCGCCCGGCGCTCGCCGCCCGGCCCGCGCTGCACGTCCCGCAGTCGCGAGGCCAGCATCCGATAGGCGGCGTAACGGGAGTTGGCGTTGAAATCGCCGAGCAGCACCGCCGGGTCGCGCCAGCCCGCGTGTCCGATCCAGTCG
>CALMGB010000131.1 GCA_937863535.1 uncultured Caulobacteraceae bacterium | reverse complement strand
GTCCGCGGTGTCGAGCGCCTGGAGGTAGCGCGCAATACTCGCCTCGGCCTGCTCGATGCGCCGACGCACCGCGCCCGGGGTGAAGTTCTTGTCGCGCGTGTTCACCGCCTTGAACCGGCTGCCATCCACCGCCACCACCCCGCCCGCGAGCAGGCCCAGCCCACGACAGATCGCTACGAAGGCGCTGCACGCCGACCGGATCGCCTCGCCATTGTCGCGTCGGAAGTCGGCCTATGGTCTTGAAGTCCGGCGCGAGCTTGCCCGTCAGCCACATCAGCTCGGTGTTGCGCCGCGCCTCCCGCTCCAGCCGGCGGCTCGACTGCACCTGGTTCAGGTAGCCATACAAGTAGAGCTTCAGCATGCATACCGGCGAGTAGCCGGGACGCCCCGTCGCAGCAGGCTGCACACGCTCGAAACCGAGGGCAGCCAAGTCCAGCTCATCCACGAAGACGTCGATCACTCGAACCTGGTTGTCTTCGTCTACGTAGTCATCAAGCATTGGCGGCAGCAACTCCGCCTGACGCCGATTCGCACCTTCGACAAACCCAGACATTGTAGCCTCCCGCGAAGCAAATACAGTCTAGCAGACCTCCTGGTTTTCTTATAGCCTCCACCCTTCGCCCGCACTCGGAGCGTCCGTTTCTGGGCGAAGGGCTCGGCCATACGAAGGGTGAGTTTCTGGAGCCGACCTAACCCGTGCTGGCGACCCTAAGCAGCCTGTCGGAACGTCCGCTCCCGAGTAGAGCTACCCACCTACCTGAAGCACTCGGCAGCCGCGAGGGCAGCACCTGGGCCATGCGGCGGCGGCGTCCGTCGTCACACCCGAAAGGCCCTGGCGACCCCCTACAGCGCCACGAAGGCCGCTCGATGCTGTGATGCGATAGGGCGCATTGCGAAGGAAAGTGACTGCTGTTCGCGTAGGAAGCGAAATCCGGGCAGAAAAGCGGCCGACATAGTGCGTTTGCATTATGGACGGGGCCCCCATCCGTCTTCAACGTCGCTGGTGCGGGCTGTTCACAGCCACCATCAAGCCTTCAAGTGGCTGCAACCTCTGGTGAGACCATGAAGATTCTATCATCCCTGCTCTTTGGGTCCGCACTGGCCTTTTCCTCCGCCGCTGCGCTTTCAGCCTCTGCAGCTGAGCTTATCCAAAACGGCGGATTCGAGAACGGCGTCTACTCAGATACTCAGGGGGGCAACACGAACTCCAGCGTCCCCGTTGGCTGGACGCCCAACGCGGCGTTCGACCTTAACCCAGGTTTCAACAACGTCGGCACCGCCCCGAACTCCGGCACTTACAACCTTTCTATAGCTAACTACGACTACCAGCCGATTGCGGCGTTGTCCCAAACCTTTGCAGATGTAGCTGGTTCGACTTACGCTGGTAGTCTATACGTCTACGCTTCACGCGGTGGGGACGCTGCAGCGAATTTCACGGCGTCTATCGACGGCGCGACTGAGGTCTCCGTTGGTGATACGATCAACTCATATACGCAGGAGACTTTTAGCTTCGTCGGTACGGGCCACGACACGCTCCAAATCGTTGCTAATACCAATCCTGGAGAGTGGGAGGTCGACGATGTCTCGATTTCGGGAGCAGCCGCTGCCGTTTCCGCCGCCCCTGAGCCCTCCACTTGGCTCCTCATGATCGCCGGAATTGGCGGCATCGGCCTGATGCTGCGTCGGGCGAAGCAAATCTCGGGCTTCAAGTTTAAGGACGCCTTCGCGGCCTGACTGCCATCCCAGGCCATTGAAGCGAGCGCCCCGGGAGCGATCTCGGGCCGTTCTGCTGTCCGGTCTCCATGACCGGTTTCCACCGAGGCTGTGTGAGAACGTGTTGGGCGGACGGGAGGTTTGAAGAAGGTGCGGGTGTGAAAGCCCTTCCTCAGACCTGTATTGCTGAGATCAGCGGGCGGACGCCGAGGATGGCGATTACGCGCTTCAGATTGTAGGCCAGGACCTGCAAGCTCATCTCGGCAGCTGTAAAGTTGCACCGAAGAGGGGCTCTGACTCACTTTTGATGGAATGCGGCGGTCTGCTGACGTTGTTTTCGCAAGGGGAACGACGCCATGCGCCAGGTGCTTCGCCCATCGACGTTCGTGCCGTCAGGCTTGATTGTGGACAAGGTCGATCAGGCCGGCGAAGCGATGACGGTCATGGTACGCTCGTCTACTCCAACCAGCCCATGCCCGGGCTGTCGCACGCCCTCGAAG
>CALMGB010000130.1:2286-21681 GCA_937863535.1 uncultured Caulobacteraceae bacterium | reverse complement strand
ACCCCTGCCCCTCCCCCTTCGAAGGGGATGGAGTCTCAACGGCGAGCGCGCGCTGATGTACGCCGTCCGCCTGGACTCCGAGACCGACTTCAATGGCTGGCGCCAGGCCGCGCGCAAGCTGCGCTTGGCCGACATCAAGCCCGCCCAAGTCGTATGGCGGCTCGGCGAGGAGGCCGGCCTGTTCGACGCCGCCGAACCGCCGCCTTCGCCGTCGGAAGCGGGCTTCTCCGCACCGCGAGCCTTCATGGAGCTGGCGCAGGACGTGATCCTGCACCGCGACCCAGCGCGCTTCGACCTGCTCTATCGCCTGCTCTGGCGGCTGAAGGCCGAGCCCGAGCTGATGGCGATCGCGACGGACGTGGATGTCGGCGCCGCCCAGCTGATGCGGAAGCAGGTCCGAGACGCAGAGCACAAGATGCACGCCTTCCTGCGCTTCCGCCGGGTGGACGAGCTTGACGACCCGGAGGCTGTGGAGACCTACGTCGCCTGGTTCGAGCCGGCGCACCACATCATCAAGCGCGGCGTGGACTTCTTCGTCCACCGGATGGCAAACCTGCGCTTCTCTATCCTGACGCCGGAGGTCTGCGCCCATTGGAACGACGGCGCCTTATCGTTCTCCCCGGGCGTGGATGGAAGCCAGGCGCCGCCCGAGGACGCCCTGGAAGAGGACTGGCGGGTCTACTTCGCCTCTATCTTCAACCCGGCGAGGGTAAACGCGGAGCTGATGGCCCAGCACATGCCGCGCCGCTACTGGAAAAACATGCCCGAGGCGCGGCTGATCCCCGAGATGGTCTCGCGGGCGAAAGGACGGACGGAAGCCATGGTGCAGGCGCCCCCCACCGAACCCTCCGCCCGCGTGCGCCGTAAAGCGCCGCCGGCTGAGGTTCCCGCCGCGTCAGGTGACGCGCCCGCCGACCTGACCCAGTTAGCCGCAGCGCTGCAGGCCTGCCGACGCTGCGATCTCTGGCGTGACGCCACCCAGGGCGTGCCCGGCGAGGGGCCGGCCGATGCGCCGCTGATGTTCGTGGGAGAGCAGCCGGGCGACATGGAGGACCTGAAAGGCAAGCCCTTCGTCGGCCCCGCCGGCCAGCTGTTCAACCGCGCCCTTGCGCAGGCCGGCGTACCGCGAGAGGCGACCTACGTCACCAATGCGGTGAAGCACTTCAAGCACGAACCCCGCGGCAAGCGCCGCATCCACGCCAAGCCTAACGCGGGCGAGGTCAAGGCCTGCCGCTGGTGGCTGGAGAGCGAGCGGTCCCTTGTCAAACCCAAAGTGATCGTGGCGCTGGGCGCCACCGCCGGGATGGCGGTGTTCGGCCGCTCCGTGGCGGTGACGCGCGAGCGGGGGGTGATCGGCGAGGTGGAGGGCGGCGGACTGGGTTTCCTCACCGTCCACCCGTCCTTCCTGCTCCGCCTGCCGGACGAGGCCAGCAAGGCCGCAGAGTTCGAACGGTTCGTGCGCGATCTCGGCGAGGCGTACGCGCTGGCGTGATATTAGCGGCCGTCAGACCTGACGGGTAACGACCTTGATCCTCCCCTCTTGGGAGAGGAAGACCAGCGAAGCTGGTGGAGAGGGCTGGGCCGCAGCTTCAAGCTCGGGCTGACCCCCTCAGTCCGCTTCGCGGACATTCCCCACGAGGGAAGCATTAGCCACATCTTCCTCTGCGAAGCAGGGGGAGGAGGGCAGGAGAAGCCTAAGCCCTCAGCCCCGCCTTCGGGCGCTCCGCGCTCAGCGCGTCCAAGGCCACCTTGACGATGCCGTCGGCGTCGAGGCCTGCGGCGGTGTACATCAGCTCCGGCTTGTCTTGGTCCTGGAACCGATCCGGCAGGGTCATGGTGAGGACCTTCAGGCCGTGGTCCAGCACGCCGCGCTCCGCAAGGAACTGAAGCACGAACGCCCCGAATCCGCCCATGGCGCCTTCCTCGATGGTGATCAACGCCTCGTGGTTCCGCGCCAGCCGCAAAATCAGCTCCTCGTCCAGCGGCTTGGCGAAGCGAGCGTCGGCAACGGTGGCTGACAGGCCACGCGTCCCCAGTTGCTCAGCGGCCATCAGGCTTTCCTGTAGGCGGGTGCCGAAGGAGAGGATGGCGATGGCCGAGCCCTCGCGCACGATGCGGCCGCGACCGATCTCAAGCGGCTCGGCGACTTCAGGAATGTCCACGCCCACGCCGTCGCCGCGCGGATAGCGGAAGGCGGACGGGCGGTCGTCGATCTGCGCCGCCGTCGCCACCATGCGCGCCAGCTCCGCCTCGTCGGCGGCTGCCATCAACACCATGTGCGGCAGCGCACCCATGAAGCCGATGTCGAAGGAGCCGGCGTGCGTCGGCCCGTCGGAACCCACCAGCCCGGCGCGATCCATGGCGAAACGCACGGGCAGCTTCTGGATGGCCACGTCGTGCACGACCTGATCGTAGCCCCGCTGCAGGAAGGTGGAGTAGATCGCCGCGAACGGCTTCATTCCATCCGCCGCCATTCCGGCGGCGAAGGTCACCGCGTGCTGCTCGGCGATGCCGACGTCGAAGGTGCGCTTGGGAAAGCGCTTGGCGAAGATGTCGAGGCCCGTACCCGAAGGCATGGCCGCGGTGATGGCGACGATTCGCTCGTCGCGCTCGGCCTGCTTGACCATTTCGGTGCCGAACACCTTGGTGTAGCTCGGCGCATTGGCCTTGGCCTTGCCCTGCTGACCGGTGACCACGTCGAACTTGACCACGGCATGCAGCTTGTCTGCCGAGTTCTCGGCGTGGGTATAGCCCTTGCCCTTTTGGGTGACCACGTGGACAAGCACCGGCTGGTCGGTGATGCCCTTCACGTTCTTCAGGATCGGGACCAGCTGGTCCATGTTGTGGCCGTCGATCGGGCCGACGTAGTAGAACCCCAACTCCTCGAAGAAGGTGCCGCCGGTGACCATGCCGCGGCCGTACTCCTCGGCCTTGCGCGCGGCTTCCTTGAATGGGCGCGGCAGGTGCTCGGCCACGCCCTTGCCGAAGCGGCGGATGGTGCGGTAGGCCCCGCCGGAAGCAAGTCCGGCCAGATAGGCGCTCATCCCGCCGACGGGAGGCGCGATCGACATGTCGTTGTCGTTGAGGATGACGATCAACTGCTTGGTGGTCTCGGCGGCATTGTTCATGGCCTCGTAGGCCATGCCTGCGCTCATCGAGCCGTCGCCGATCACGGCGATGACCTTGTTGTCCTCGCCCTTAGCGTCGCGCGCGGCGCAGAAGCCGAGCGCCGCGGAGATGGAGGTGGCGGCGTGGGCGGCGCCGAACGGGTCGTATTCGCTCTCCGCCCGCTTGGTGAAACCCGACAGGCCGCCGCCCTGGCGGAGCGTGCGGATGCGGTCACGCCGGCCGGTAAGAATCTTGTGCGGGTAGACCTGATGGCCGACGTCCCAGATCAGCACGTCCCTGGGCGTGTCGAACACGTGGTGCAAGGCGACGGTCAGTTCGACCACGCCCAGGCCCGAACCCAGGTGGCCACCGGTGGTGGACACCGCATCGATCATCTCGGCGCGCACCTCATCGGCGAGCTGACGCAGTTCCCAAGCCGTCAGCTTGCGCGTGTCGGCGGGAACCCGGACGGTGTCGAGCAGGGGCGTATGCGGCGGCATAGGATCTCTGGGCCGAAGGCGGGCGAGGTTAGTCGCGGACTCAAGTGCGTTGGTCTAGCACGAAATCTGCGCTGGCCCGAAGATAGGCGCCGGCGGTTCCGAAAACATCCAGGTGGGCGTGGCACTGGCTGGTCAGCATGTCCACACGCTCGCCCGCCGCCTCCCGGCCGAGCAGCGTCACGAAGTTGGCCCCCAAAGCGGCCGCTGTTCCGTTGTGGCTCAAGGGTTTGCGGGGCTTCAGATCCCGCTCGTGGTCGGTCAGGTCGTCCAGTATCTGGTAGGCTAGGCCGAAGTCCTGCGCGAAGCCGAGGAGGGCGTGGCGCTCAGAGTCCGGGGCGCGGGCGAGCACCAGCGGCGCTTCCACGGAGAAGGCGATCAGCGCGCCAGTTTTCATACGTTGCATCCTGGCAACAGTCCGCAGATCAGCCCCCAGGCCGAGCAGATCGAGCATCTGGCCGCCGGCCAGACCCTTGGCGCCGGCGGCCAGGGCCAGCTTCCGAACCAGCTCGCACCGAAGCTGCGCATCTGGATGGGTATCGGGATGAGCCATGATCTCGAAGGCGATGGACTGTAGCGCGTCGCCTGCCAGCACCGCGGTCGCCTCGTCATAGGCGCGGTGCACGGTGGGCCGGCCGCCCCGCACGTCATCGTCGTCGAGCGCGGGCAAGTCGTCGTGGATCAGGCTATAGGCGTGGATACACTCCAGTGCGCAGGCGGTGCGCAGGACCGCGCGCTCCTCCACGTCCAGCATGCGTGCGGTCTCGAGCATAAAGTGCGGCCGGATGCGCCGCCCGGGGCCCAGTACGGCATAGCGCATGGCCTCCATGAGCCGGCTCTCCGGCCCGTCGGTGCGGGGCAGAAGCTGGTCTAGAGCCACGGTGACTAGGTCCGAAGCCTCGACCATGCGCTGCTGGATGGTGGTGTCGAGCTGGTCCAGCGCCTTCACCCCTCCCCGCCTCGCATTGCTTCAGCTGAAGTCCGCCGGTTCGGCCCGTACGGCCTCGCCCTGCGGCCCGACCACGATCTTCTCCACGCGCAGGCGGGCGGCGGCAAGCCGCGC
Organism: uncultured Caulobacteraceae bacterium; assembly: GCA_937863535.1. Classification (GTDB taxonomy): domain Bacteria; phylum Pseudomonadota; class Alphaproteobacteria; order Caulobacterales; family Caulobacteraceae; genus CAHJWH01. The sequence continues at coordinate 17,013 of CALMGB010000130.1, read as the reverse complement.
CTCGCAGTGCGCCTTCAGCGCGGCCCCACGCTCGTAGATCTCGATAGAGCGTTCGAGCGGCGCCTGGCCGGACTCCAGTTCCGACACAATCTTTTCCAGCTGTTCCAGCGCCTGTTCGAAGCTGAGGCTGGAGATGTCCGGCGAGAGGGTGGGCGCGGCGCTCATCGGCCCTTCCTAGCGGGCGCGCGTGGGGCCGCCAACCTTGATGACGAGGTGCGCGCCGAGCCCCGCGCGGGCCTCACGGCCGCTCGAACCGCCGTGTCGACCAATACCTGAACCCGCGATCACGGACACAGCGCCAGCCGCGCCGCGTTAGCTCCACGCCCACCATGCCGTTGAAGAAGCCGTGGGCCACCACCAGCACGTCCCTGCCCGCCTCGGCCTCGCCCACCAGCCGGTCGGCGACGGTGCGGGCGCGGGCCCAGGCGGCCTTCCGGCTTTCCTGGCCGGCGCTGTGGCCGAAGTACCAGAGGAAGCGGGTGATCACGCCCCAGGCCTTGGGTCCCAGCCGCAGAAAGGCCGGCGTGTGCGGGGCCGGCAGAGGCGCCTCCACGAACATGGCGTCCCGGATGAAGGGCCTGGCCAGAGCCAGAGCCTCCGCTGTCTCGATGGCGCGCCGGCGGGTGGAGCAGAAGAGCACCTGCGCCTCCCGCCCTGCCTGCATCAGCGGTTCCGGCGGGGTCTGGCCCGGCAGGATGCCCCCGGCTTCGTAGGCCGCCCACCAGCGATCGTAGGCGCGCGCATCGAGCTTGATCTTGCGCGACAGGGCGGGCTCGCCATGGCGGGCCAACACAATGGATCCGCACGCCCCGATACCTGACGCGGCTGTCGGTGACGGGTCGAGGCGCGAACGGTCGGCCGCGGCGGGCTGGTCGGCGTCGCTCATGTGCCTCGGGGCCGGCGCATGGCGGCGTTCCTTACGCCGCGGAGACCTGCCCCCTAACCCTCCGCCAAGGTCCGCACGTGCGCCACGGCCGATCGGCCGAGCGCCTCAAGGTCGTAACCGCCCTCCAGGGAGGACACAACCCGCCCGCGGCAACGCGCCCGGGCGACCTCCAGCACTGCACCGGTGGCCCAGGCGAAGTCCTCGGCCTCCAGCATCTGGTGGGCGAGCGGGTCGCGCCGGTGGGCGTCGAAGCCGGCGGAGATCAGGATCAGGTCGGGGCCGAAGGCGTCCACCTTCGGCATCAGCTCCGCCCAGGCCGCCCGCCAGGTCTCCCTTGCGGCGCCGGGAGCAACGATGGCGTTGGCGACGTTGCCGAGCCCGGTTTCGGACGGTGCGCCGGTCCCGGGATAGAGCGGCCACTGGTGGGCGGAGGCGAGGAACAGGCTATCGTCCACCTCCACCACCGCCTGGGTGCCGTTGCCGTGATGCACGTCGAAGTCCACCACCGCGACCCGCCCCGCGCCCGCAGCCTGCGCCGCGCGAGCGGCGATGGCGACGGAGGAGAACAGGCAGAAGCCCATGGCCTGCTCCGGCTCCGCGTGGTGGCCGGGCGGCCGCACCGCGCAGAAGGCGCGCTCGACCTCGCCGGCCACGGCCCGCCGCGCCGCCTCGCAGACGGCGCCCGCCGCCCTCAGGGCTGCGGGAAGGCTGCCCGGCGAGAGGATGGTGTCCGCGTCGAGCACGGCGGTCCCATGCAAGGGCGCAGCCGCGAAGATGCGATCGACGTAGGCGGCCGGATGCACCCGCTCCAACTCGGCACGCGTGGCCAGCGGGGCCTCGGTCCAGGCGAGGTCCAGGTTGCTGTCGGTCAGAGCGTCGACCACGGCGGCCAGGCGCTGCGGGCGCTCCGGGTGGCCCGCCCCCGGCGCGTGACCCTGCATGCCGCGATGGGTGAAGACGGGCAGGCTCAAAGGTGCACTCCAACAAGGCGCCCCCGGCTCTAGCATGTCGCCGGCCGCGTCGCTAAAGCCCGGTTCATGGCAGAGATCACCTTGCGCCGGGCGAGCGTCACGGACGCGAGGACGCTGACGAAGATCGGCTGTCAGACCTTTCGCGAGACCTTCCTGGAGGGGTTCGCCATCCCCTACCCGCCCCAGGATCTAGCCAGCTTCATGGAGGCGAACTACACCCAGGCCGCCTTCGAACGGAAGCTGGCGGACGCCCGTCAGGCCAGCTGGATTGCGGAGAGGGACGGGATCGCGCTGGCCTACGCCAATGCCGGCCCTTGCCACCTGCCCCATCCCGACGTTCGACCCGACCAGATGGAGCTGAACCGGCTCTACGTCCTGCGCGCCGCTCAGGGACTGGGGCTCGGCCACCGACTGTTGGAGACGACGCTGGGCTGGATGGAGGCGCAACGGCCAGGGCCGCTCTGGCTCGGCGTGTGGTCAGGCAACCTGAAGGCCCAGGGCCTCTACAGCCGCCATGGATTCAGGAAGGTGGGGGAGTATGAGTTCCCGGTGGGCGAGTGGCGCGACTGCGAGTTCATCTTCAGGCGGGGCGGTTAGGGACGCCTCGCGTCGGGTGAGGCGACTGCAGGCGTTCACGCGTGGATCGACCAAGCGCTACCGTTTCAGCGGGTCATGGCCCCAGTTCATCAGGGAATGACGCCAGCGGCTGTGCTCGACATCGCCGGAGGGCCTCTGCGCCATGTGGCGATGCACGTAGCCGACCACCTTCTTCATGTGGGCGTAGTCAGCGTCTGTGAGCTCGGCCTTCTTCCTATGCTTGATGGCGACGATGTGGGCGCCGGACTTGTGCCCGACCGACTCTTCGCCGCCGGGCGCGGACTTCGGCTCACCGGCCGCCCAGCCGACGGACTTGGCGTCTTCGGTCTTCAGCCAGCGCTCCAGTTCAGCCGGCGTCATGTTCACCGCTGCGTCGAAATCCTTCACGATTTGGGCGTGATCGTCCTCGCTCGCCATGTCCAGGCTCCTTTTCCAGACAACTGAGTTCGGAAAGCTTGGTTCAGTCCGCTGTAGCGCGCAGCCAAACGGTCACCGCCCAGGCGTGGGCGTCGTGGCGGAGCCGCCTCAGGGCGACCAGCGGTTCCAGCCAGACGAGTTCGTGGTCCACCTCGATCTTCAGCGCCGGATCATCCCCCACCACGCCCGCCTCGAACAGGGCGCACAGGTTGTTGGCGGTCTGGCCGTCGGTCTTCAGGAGGTATTGGCAGGCGCGACCGAGCAGGCGGAGAGGCCGAACCTTCAGGGCCGTCTCCTCCCCGAACTCGCGCACGAGCGCTTCGGCGTCATCCTCACCGGCATCGAGCGCGCCGCCGGGCAGGTCGTAGTAGGGCGTCTCGTCCGGCCTGGTGATGCGCACAACGGCGATGCGGCCGTCCCGCGGCGCGACGCCGAAGGCGGCCGGACGGTCGGGGTAGTCGCGCCCCGGAATGCGAGCGCCGAACTGCAGCGCACCTTCGGAGACGAGCACCTCAGTCGGACCCATAGAGGGCGCCGGTGGGAACCGCTTGGCCAGCTTCCGCCGCCTTGACGCTGATGTCCGGCTTGTAGCCCACCGACGCGTCGTCGCTCGCCCGCCAGGCGGCCACCACCATGTCTCGCAACTCCGCCGCTCCGGCGGCGACCCTGGCGGTGGCGAAGGCCACAGCCTTGGCGTCGGCGCGGTTGAAATCCCCTGCGCTCCACAGGGTGTAGAGCGGCTCGACCTCGGTGCTGGTGGTCGTCAGGTAGGCTAAGGTGCAGGTGTCGATCGGGGCGCATGGCCGGAGCGGCGGCATGGCGGCCTCTACGCTCGCCACGGTGAGATGATCATGCACGAAGGCCCCTTCGAACGGGGCGTGCAGCTTGTCATCGGTATAGCCATGCGGGTTGGGATAGCTCCCCCAACCGTTGTGATGCACGCTGACGTGCAGGGGCTGGCTGGCGTCGCCCACGAAGTGCGCCCAGTAGCCGATGTCGCGGATCGTCAGCGCCACGCGCGCCTGCAGGTCGTGACCGATCCAGGCCCGGTCGACGGCGCTGCGATCACTCTTCAGGGCGGCGGTCTCGACGCGCCAGTAGGCCAGGTCCTTGACCACCTGCTCGAAGCCATCCTCGATGTTGTAGGGCAGGTAGCCGGACCTGTAGGCGTCCGTGCCCACCGCCTCCAGCGCCAGGTCGTAGGCTTCGCGATCGGCTGGCAGACTGGCGAGGGGCGGACCGCCATTCACCTTGCCCTGGTCGTCCACGTCCACGAAATGCCCTGGATCCAGGTCGTGGTCGTGCGGCTGGCCCGAGCCCTTTGAGCGGTCCGGCTCGCGTGCGATCTCGCCCACCGCCTGCACGGCGTCCGGTGAGCGCAGGAAGGCGGGCAGTTCGGGCGGAAGGCTCTGCATCGCCGCCTCGCCCACCAGGCGGTGGCCGGTGGCGCCCCAGGCCTGCGCCTGCGAAGCTCCGGCGAGCGCCGCAACACCTGCAAGCGACCCTGCCGCCACGCGAAGGATGGGGATGCGGCCTAAACGCGCCATGGAACTCTCCACGCTGACCTTCCTGTCCTATGGCCAGCCGCTGAAGAACGGAAGCGCCGCCTCGAGCGCGTACGACATATCCAGCTTTTACAGTCGCGAGAGCGTGGCTAATGACGCCAGATAGCCGCAGCGATCCGCTCTGAGGACGGGCGGCCGGCGACGCCATGGTCCGGCGCCACGGTGATCTGGACCATCCGGCCGACCAGCACCGCCGCGGCGTCCGCCCCCTGCACGAAACGCACCTTCACCACGTGCGACGCCGCCGCCCGGCCGGTCGCGCCGCGGCTGCTGACATGCACGATGGCGTCGGCGGTGAGGATGAAGGCGTCGGCGAACAGGGGCTCGGAGCCCGGAGAGACGTTGGCGTCGGCCGCGTCGAAGACGACGAGGTGCTGGGCCGCGCGGTTCGCCCGCGCCTCCGCCTGCAGCAGCACCTCGAACAATGCTTCAGGGCCGTAGATCTGAGCTGGTCGCAGCGACTGGACTGTGCTCAGGGGCGCGGCCGCCGTGCCGCCGGGGACGTCGACAGTGAAAAGGGTCAGCCCACCCAGGCGCGTGGCGCGCAGCACCGGCTCGCCCATGTCGTTGCGGTAGATGACGTCGCCGCGGGGGCCGGGCGAGGCGCTCAGCGCCCAAAGTTCGGAGCTGTCGTCAAATTTTATCACAGCACGCCGGCCGTCGCTCCGGTCCAGCACGAAGCCCTCGCCCCGCTCGGATTCGTAGCGGGCGACCGCGGGCAGTGAGACGTCGGGACCGGGCTTGGCCCCTCCGAACAGAAAGGCGCGCAGGCTAGGAGGCTCGGCCGTCGCAGTGGAGGCCTGGCAACAGAGCGCCAGGCTGAAACAGGCGCCGAACACAACCTTTGCACGCGAGACCATCACCCTAGCCGATGCCGCCAGACTGGGGCGCTTTTGGGACGCCCGCAGGCGGCTATTGCGCCCACCTACGGAAGGCGGCCGACTGTGGCGGCGTCACCCCAGCATGTACTGGCCGCCATTGGCGGTGACGGTGGAGCCGGTGATGAAGGCGGCGTCCTCGCGGGCCAGGAAGGCGACGCAGGCGGCGATTTCCTCCGCCCGCCCGAGCCGGCCGACAGGGATCGCTCCGACGATCTTGTCCAAAACGTTCTGCGGAATGCCCGACATCATCTCGGTGTCGATGTAGCCAGGCGCCACCACGTTGACGGTGACACCCTTGTTCGCCGTCTCCTGGGCCAGGGCCTTGGTGAAGCCGATCACCCCGGCCTTGGCGGCGGAGTAATTGGTCTGGCCCATCTGGCCCTTCTGGCCGTTGACGGAAGAGACGTTGATGATGCGGCCGTAGCCGCGCTCGCGCATACCCTCGATGACCTGCCGGCTCATGTTGAAGATGGAGGCGAGGTTAACGTAGATGACCTCGTTCCACTGCTGCGGCGTCATCTTGTGCAGCATGGCGTCGCGGGTAATGCCGGCGTTGTTCACCAGCACCTCGACGGGGCCGAGTCTGTCCTCGACCTCCTTCACCGCGTGCACGCAGTCGTCGAAGTTGCCGACATTGCCCTTGACCACCATGACGCCGACCTCGTCGGCGCAGGCCTTGGCGGCCTCTTCGTTGCCCGCATAGCCCACCGCCACCCGGAAGCCGTCCGCCTTGAGGCGCTCGGCGATCGCCCGGCCGATGCCGCGCGTGCCCCCGGTGACAAATGCCGTTCTGGCCATTTCGGAGTCTCTCCCTGGACGTGGTCGATGCGGGTCTAGCGCCCGCGTGTGACGGCTAACGCGCGATCAGGGCCGTTCGACGCAGACCGCCACGCCCATCCCGCCGCCGACGCACAGGGTGGCCAGTCCCTTGGCGGCGTTGCGACGCTTCATCTCGTAGAGCAGGGTCGTCAGGATGCGCGCGCCCGACGCGCCGATCGGATGCCCGATGGCGATGGCCCCGCCGTTTACGTTGACCTTGGCGGGGTCGAGGCGCAGTTCGCGCACCACGCAGAGCGACTGGGCGGCGAAAGCCTCGTTGGACTCGATCAGGTCCAGCTCCCCGAACGCCCAGCCGGCCTTCTGCAGCGCCTTGCGGCTGGCGGGGATCGGGCCCGTCCCCATGACCTCCGGGTCGACGCCGGCGTTGGCCCAGCTGGCGATGCGCGCCAGCGGCTCGATCCCGCGCCGCCGGGCCTCCTCCGCGGACATGATCACCAGCGCCGCGCCGCCGTCGTTCAGGCCCGAGGCGTTGCCGGCGGTCACCGAGCCCTGCTTGTCGAAGGCGGGCTTCAGTCCGGCCATGGCCTCGTAGGTCGAGCCAGCGCGGATGTACTCGTCCTTGTCCACCACTGTGTCGCCCTTGCGGCCGGCGATGGTCACGGGGGCGATCTCGTCGTCGAAGCGTCCGGCTTTCTGGGCGGTCTCGGCGCGGTTCTGGGAGGTGGAGGCGAAGCGGTCCTGGTCCTCGCGAGTGATCTGCCAGCGGCTGGCGATGTTCTCCGCCGTATTGCCCATGTGATAGCCGTGGAAGGCGTCCCACAGGCCGTCCTTGATCATGGTATCGACCATGTTGAGGTCGCCCATCTTCTTGCCGTTGCGAAGGTGCGCAGCGTGGGGCGCCTGGCTCATGCTCTCCTGGCCGCCCGCAACCACCACCTCCGCGTCACCGCCTGCGACCTGCTGATAGGCCAGTGCCACCGCCCGCAAGCCCGAGCCGCAGAGCTGGTTCAGGCTCCAGGCCGGCGCCTCCACCGGCACGCCCGCCTTGATCGAGGCCTGGCGCGCAGGCCCCTGCCCCGCGCCGGCCTGGAGCACCTGCCCCAGGATCACCTCGTTCACCTCCGAGGCCTGGACGCCCGCGCGATGCAAGGCCGCCTTGATGGCCACGGCGCCGAGTTCGTGCGCCGGCAGGCCGGACAGCGAACCGTTGAATGAGCCCACCGGCGTGCGCGCCGCCGAGGCGATGACGATGTCGGGCATGAAGGCTCCTCCGCCGGGCCGAAACGTCGAGGCCGCGACCGTTCACCTCTGTCTGGCATAGGCGGCCCACGCGGTCACGCCCGATTCAGGTCGCCCACGAACCAGCGATGGCGGACGAGGCGGGCGCCCTGGTCGTCGCCGTGGACTATCCTCTCGCGCCCGAGGCGCCATTCCTGCCGCCTTGGATGACGGCTACGCCGCGCTGGAGTGGCTGGCGTGCGAGAGCGGGCCGCTGGGCGTCGACCCGGCGCGCATCGCGGTTATGGGCACAGCGCCGGGGGTGGAATGGCCACGGCCCTGGCGCGCCTGCCCCGTGCGTTTAGGCAAGTGCGCCCCGACCATTATACGTCTGTGGGCATCGACGTTGGCGCACCTGTAATGTCCATCATACATGCAGCGTTGAATGGGAGGGCAGACTTTGGTCGTTTAGGAGATCGAGCATCTGCTCCACCGTCTTTACGTCGGCGAAATTGATGCGCAGGTTCAGGAGGGCGGCGTTGTGCTCATCGTCGGTGACCGCTGCGGTGGCGTCGGAAACGAGGATGACCTTGTAGCCCGCCATGTTCGCCTCGCGCGCCGTGCTCTCGCAGCAGCAGTTGGTCAGAGTGCCGGCGATCACCACCATCTGGGCCCGCAGCTCGCCCAGGGTACGCGCCAGGGCGCCCGCCGGGCACGAGAGGGCGCCGTAGCGGTGCTTGTCCAGGACGATGTCGCCGGGCGCGACCTCCATCTCGGCGTAGAGCCTGTGTCCCTCAGCGCCTGCCTGCAGGGCCTCCACCGCGCGTCGCACCTCTGGAATCCCGAGGTCGTACTGCCAGTCCGGCGGCGCGAAGGGCGGCATGGCGCTGTAGGTCTGGCGCGTCCAGATCACCGAGGCCCCGGCCACACGGAGCGCGCGTGTCAGGCGGTTGACCGGCTCCACGATGTCGCGCGCATGGGCGTTGCCGAAGACGTGGCCCTCGGCGACAAAGGCGGTCTGCATGTCGATGTTGACCAGCGCCGTGCGGGCCGGGTCGAGCGTGGAGAAGGCGTTCAGCCGCTCGCCACGCTCCACCGCCCACCGGGGCAGGTCGACTAGGTGCACGGGCGAGCCGCTATTCGCCGGCGGGCGGGAAGATGTGGCGGGGAATGCGGACGTGAACGCCCTGGCGGCCGTCCACCACCTGGGTGACGCCGAAGTCGGCCGCCACGCTCATCAGGGAATAGGCGTCGTTCCTCGACAGGCCTACGTGCGCGTTCAGCAGGCCCAGCATGTCCAGCGAGGCGGCGCGCATGGCCACGTTCAGGTCCTCGTCGAAGCCATGCACGATCCACCAGTTCGGCGTCTCCAGCAGCGGCGACGGGAAGCTGAAGTCCTTCCGCAGGATCACTTGATAAAGGACGTTGAGCGAGGACTCGATCGCGGTGCCCGACAGCTCCCCATCGCCCTGGCTGACGTGCGGGTCGCCGATGGAGAATAGCGCACCCTCCACCTGGACGGGGTAGTACATCACCGCTCCCGCCCCGATCCGCCAATTGTCGATGTTGCCCCCGTGCAGGCCCGGCGGAATGGTCGACACCCGCCCGCTCACGTCCGGCGCCACGCCCGCGGTGCCGAGGTGCGGGCGGCAGGGCACGCGCACGCCCTTCAGCGCCGGCTGGCGATCGCAGGCGGGACAGTGGGTGACGGCGCCCGGCGTCAGGTACTTGCCAGGGAAGTCGTAGGCGTAGAGAGCGTGGGCGGTGTTGGCGTTGGGATCGAGCTCGTAAATCGTGACCCGCTCTTTCTCGCCGAATTCCTTGTAGAGATAGCCCCAGTTGGCTGCGAGGTTGGAGCCATAGTTGTTGCGCGGCGTCATGGAGAAATAGCGCACCTCCAGCATGTCGCCGGGCTGTGCGTCCTCGATCCAGACCGGACCAGTCATGATGTGGACGCCGGGGTTGCGGTCGCCTTCGGGAATGCCGTCGAAGATGGCGGTCACGCCCTCGTCCATCATCAGCTCGGGCGCGTCGCCGGCGTGATGGGTGATGGCCTCCGCCTGGATCAGGTCGCCGCTCCGCACCTTCAGGACCGGCGCCAGGGCGGCGTCGAAATAGCCCCAGTGCACCGTCTGGGGCGTCGCCCGGAGCTGGTGCAGGGCGCCGGGCGTGGCGGTGCGGCGGGCCTCCCCGGCCTGGCAGATCAACGGCATCTTGTCCCCCGATGTATGCGGAAAGCAGCTCTCAGGCGGCCAAGGACGTGGCCGGCGCCGCCGGTGAGAGCACAAAGCTGCTCATCCCCACCGAGCGGTGTTCAATGTGGTCCACCGGCACGCTGGCGCGGTCGCCCGGCAGGCGTGCGCCAGCCACATAGAGCAGCGGCCAGTAATGGTCGGGGCTCGGCTGGGCGAGGGCCGCGTCCTGGCCCTGATCGGCGTAGGCGATCAGGCGCTCGGGCGCATCCTCCACGACCGCGTCGCGGATGTGGTCGCTGAAACGGGCGGCCCAGTCGTAGGGCGGCCTGAAGCGGCCGGGCCAGTCCATGACGCCCAGGTTGTGCACCGTGTTGCCCGTGCCCATGATCAGGACGCCTTCGTCCCGCAAGGGTCGCAGCCGCCTGCCCTGTTCGTAGTGCCAGGCCGGCGGCTTGGTGGCGTCCATGCTGAGCTGGACCACGGGCGTGTCGGCATCGGGATAGGCCTTCATCAGCACCGACCAGGTCCCGTGGTCCAGGCCCCACTGCTGAGTGTCGAGCGCCACCGGCGTGGGGGCCAGGAGATCGCGCACCCGCTCAGCCAGCTCCGGCGCGCCGGGGGCGGGATACGAGATCTCGAACAGGTCCGCGCCCAGGCCCGCGCCGAAGTCGTGGATGGTTCTGGGTCGGGCCATGGCGGTCACCGCCGTTCCGCGGGTGAGCCAGTGGGCGGAGATGCACACGATGGCCTTGGGCCGCGGCATGGCGTCGGCCATCTCGCGCCAGGTGCGGGTCACCGCGTTGGTCTCCCGCGCGATGGCGGGGCTGCCGTGGCCGAAGAAGACCACCGGCATGGGGAGCGAAACCTCCGAGCTCATGGATGCGCCTCCACGCCTGCCTTGGCCTGTCTTACTAGGTGAGCCCGGCCGCGTCGTCTTTGATCCCGCCGCTCCGGAAGTTGCACACGCGGGCCGCCCGTTCCGCTGACGCTTCAGTCTCCCGGAGCGCGTCGAGGTGCGTTCGAGGCCCTCGGCGAGTTCAGTCGGGAGCCGCTCGCTCGACGGACGGCCCAGGCTCTGGCAGGCTGGACGGAGACGGGCGACATCGGCCGACATCGTCTTGAAAGCCCGGATTCAGGCGTCCATCTGCCGCTTAAGAAGCCTTACCGCTGGAACCGACCCGCACCATGACGATCACGACCGACGCTACGCCGAAGACCCATCCGTTCGAAGCCGACGTCGCCCGCCTGCTCCAGCTGATGGTGCACTCGGTCTATTCGGACAAGGATGTCTTTCTCCGCGAGCTGATCTCCAACGCCACAGACGCCTGCGAGAAGCTGCGCTACGAGGCGCTCAGCGATGCGGCCCTGCTGGGCGACGGCGGGGCGACGCGGATCACCGTGACGCTGGACGCCGAGGCGCGGCGGCTGACCGTGGAGGACAACGGCATCGGCATGGGCGAGGCGGAGCTGGGCGAGGCGCTGGGCACCATAGCCCGCTCGGGCACCCGGGCGTTCATGGAGCGGGTCGCCAACGCCAAGGACGCCGAGGGCAGCCACCTGATCGGCCAATTCGGCGTCGGCTTCTATTCGGCCTTCATGGTGGCCGACCAGATCGAGGTGCTGTCGCGCCGAGCGGGCGCGGACACGGCGGCCCTGTGGTCGTCGGACGGGCTCGGCGCCTACTCGATCCAGCCCGTCGATGTCGCCGAGGCGCCCGCCCGTGGCACGCGCGTGGTCCTGCACCTGAAGGCCGACGCCACCAGCTACACCGAGAGCCATACCGTCGAGCGGACCATCAAGTCCCAGTCCGGCCACGTGCCTGTGCCGATCTTCCTGAAGGACGGGCCGGACGCGGACCCCAGGCAGATCGCTGACGGCGCCGCGCTCTGGACCAAGCCGAAGGCTGCGATCACGCGGGAGGAATACACCGACTTCTACCGCAGCGTAGCCGGCCAGTTCGACGCGCCGGCCATGACCCTGCACTACCGCGCCGAAGGCCTGCACGAATACTCCGTCCTGGCCTTCGTCCCGGAGACCAAGCCGTTCGACCTGTTCGAGCCCGACCGGATGGGGCGGATGAAGCTGTACGTGCGGCGGGTGTTCATCACCGACGAGGCGCAGATCCTGCCCCGCTACCTGCGCTTCGTGCGTGGGCTGGTGGATTCCGACGACCTGCCGCTGAACATGTCCCGGGAGATGATCCAGGACAGCCCGATCCTCGCGGCGATCCAGAAGGGCGTGGCCAACCGGCTCCTCGCAGACCTCGACAAGCTCGCCGGCGGCGAGGCCGAGCGATACCTCGGGATATGGGACAACTTCGGCGCGGTGTTGAAGGAAGGCCTCTACGAGGACTACGCCCGCCGCGAGACCCTGCTCGGGCTGGCGCGCTTCAGGACTACGACCGCGTCGGGCGAGTGGCGCTCGCTCAAGGACTACGCCGGCAGCCTCAAGGAGAACCAGACCGCGATCTACTACGCCACAGGCGGCGATCTGGACCGGCTGGCGTCCTCGCCCCAGCTCGAGGGCTTCCGCGCGCGGGGCGTCGAAGTGCTGCTGTTGACCGATCAGGTCGACAGCTTCTGGGTGACCGCCGGCCTCGACTACGAAGGCAAGCCATTCAAGTCCGTGATGCAGGGCCTGTCGGACCTCGGCCAGATCCCGCTGCTCGAAGGCCAGGCGCCGCCCGCGACGGCTTCGGCGGCGGTCGAAGGCTTCATCGGTTTCGTCAAGTCTACGCTCGGCCAGGCCGTCGCCGACGTTCGCGTGTCCGAGCGGCTGACCGAGAGCGCCGTCTGCCTGGTCGCGCCCGAACATGGTATGGACCGCCAGATGGAGAAGCTGCTGGCCAGCGCCGGCCGGCTCGGCGCCCAGTCCAAGCCGATCCTGGAGATCAATCCCCGGCACGAGCTCATCGCCAAGCTGAGCGGCCTTGACGAGGCCGACACGTCGCTCCGCGAGGACGCGGCCCACCTGCTGTTCGATGAGGCGAGGATCGCCGATGGCGAGCAGCCCGCCGATCCCCGCGGCTTCTCCGCGAGACTGGCGCGGGTCATCGGGCGCGCCGTGCGCTGACCCACCGCGAACCGCGTTGCAGAGGCGCTCTAAGCGGCTCGGCTTCCGCCGGAGCGGGCGGAGGTGGCCGCCAAGCGCCCGATCAGAACGCCGAGACCCGGATGGTGGGCGTCATGATAGGCCGAGCCCTGCGGCAAGGCCGCGGCCAGGCGCCGGTGCGCTTCGCCCAGCGCGTGGTAGGGCAGCCCCGGCAGCAGGTGGTGGAGGGCGTGATAGCGCAGCCCCACCGGAGCCCAGAGCGCCGGCAGCAGGCCCGGCGGAGGCACGTTCACACTGTCCAGGTACTGTTCGGTGACGCTCACCGGCTCACCCTCGCTCTCCCAAAGATGGGCGGCGAGGGTGCGGGCCTGGTTCAGCACGGTGACGCAGGACGTCACGCCGAGGAAGGCGACAAAGGCGGTCAGCGGGATCAGGCCCGTCGCCACTGAGGCGATCAGACCCACGGCCCACACGCTGGTCGCCGTCTCCCACCGCAGCCAAGATCGGCGGAAGGCGCCCTGCGGGGCCGGGCGTCGGAAGGCGGGGTTGATGGCCAGCGCCGAGGCGCGGGCCACCACCTCTCGGCGGAGCGGCGGGATGACGGCCGAGAGCGGCGCCAGAACGGCGAAGCGGAGCAGCAGGACCACCGGCGCGAGGGCGGAAGCGACGAAGAAGACGGCGAGCGTCAGGGGCCGCAGCCTTGCCAGCGGCAGGTACTCCGGATCCTCGTCGGTGCCGTATCGGGTGCGGGCGTGGTGCAGGGCGTGGACACCCTCGTACATGAAGGAAGGCGCCAGCAGCGGCGCGCCCACAAGCAGGTTCCAGCCGGTGCGGAAGCCCGGGACCGCGGTTGGCTTCAAATGAGTAAGCTCGTGGATAAAGCTTACCGCCCGGTACAGCGCGAGCACGGCGACGAGGCCGCCCGCAAGCCTCAGTTCCAGCAGCCCCGGCAGGCAGGCCGCCAGTAGCGCGCCATAGCCGATCAGGCAGGAGGCTATCAGGTCGGCCCAGTAGATCGCAGGCCTCGGCCTGTTCAGGTCGCGGGTGAGCTGGCCGGCGGCGCGGACCAGGTCGGCGTCCCGGCCCGGGCGGCCGTGGGGCTTGGGGTCTGCGCGCGAGGACGGATCGGAGATAGCCTGGCTCCAGTGCTGATCCGCACCTTCATCGTTCCCGCGGTCATGCGGCGACCGATCAGGCGTGGCGATAGACAACTACACGCTCCACACTGTTGCAACTCTTCTGTCCGCGAGGCGCCGGGCGCCCCGCCTTGACGCGGGCGGCGGCTCGGCATCCATGGCGCAACGAGCTTGAGCGCGCGATGGCGCGGCGCAGATGTCCCTAGCTTAGCGGCCACGGGGCCCTGTCCGCGGCCCTGAGGGTGGCTGGCGCTGCGACTGGAAAAAGCAAAGATGGATCAGCGCCTCGTCCCCGCTGCGCCGGAAGGCGCGCAGGAGGTCGGCCGCCCGACGGAGGTGGAGCTACGGAGCAACCTCCACCTGATCCACCCCCTCTCCGGCGCCCTGGTGACCCGGCTCATCCCGCTGGGCGTCTCGCCAAACGCGGTGTCGGTGGCCGGGGCGGTTGCGGCGGCGGCGGCGGCGGCCTACACGCTTGGCCCCCGGCCCTGGGGCGCGCTCGCGGGCCTCCTCTGCCACGTCCTCTGGCACGTGCTGGACGGCGCCGACGGGGACCTCGCCCGGCGCACGGGAAGGGCTTCCACTCACGGGGAACTGGTAGACGGGGTGTGCGACTACGCCGGCCGCACCATCCTCTATCTTGCTCTGGCGGCCTACGGCGCGGCGCAGTTCGGGGGCTGGGTCTGGGCTTTGGCGGTGTTCGTCGGGCTCTCCCGCATCGTGCAAGCCAACGATTACGAGACGCTACGCCGCGAGTACCGCAAGTGGGTCTATGGAACCCAGTGGCTGCGTCAGAACCTGGAGCCGGGCGCGACCGGCGGGGAGGCGAACGCCGGACCGCTCGGCGCGCTCGGGCGACTCTTCCTCGTCCTTTCCACCCGCGTGACCCCCGACAGTTCGGCGGTGGATCTGGCGCTCGCCGCCCGCGCCGCGCGGGCCCCGGACGGGCTGGCGAGAGGGCGCGCGACCTGCCGAGCCAAGATGATCGGTGCGGTGAAGCGGGCGTCGATCCTGTCGGCCAATTCCGAGA
>CALMGB010000130.1:0-2276 GCA_937863535.1 uncultured Caulobacteraceae bacterium | reverse complement strand
TTCCTGTCCATGCTAGCGGGAAGCCCGATCTACCTGTTCGCCTATGTCGCGGTCGTCCTCAACGCGGCGTACGCGGCGCTCTACCTGGACCAGCGGGCCCGCTTCACGGCGACGGCGTCGGCGCTTCTGACTGGCGCGCATGGGCGAGGGATCAGCGAGGCGAACGGGCCCTGAGCCCGGCGACGAGCCGGATGTAGCCGTCCGCAATCCTGAGCGCGCCAGTGGCCAGCGCTCCGGAGATCGCCGAGACCCTCGCTGGCGAGTCGACCGCCTGCGCCAGCGCCGGCGCCAACAGGTCCTGACGCAGGCGCCGCACCAGCTCGGGATCGTCGAAGACGCCGAAGACCTCCGCCTCTCCCCGGTAGCTGGCGAAGTCGAAGTTCGACGATCCCAGGACCACGAACCGGCCGTCGACCAGCATCGCTTTGGCATGGCTCATCCCCAGCGTCTGAACCAAGTTCAGATCCGCGCGGCGGGCCGCGGCCACCAGCTGGCGGCGCACCATGGGCTTGTTGTTCTCGAGCGACGTCACGATCGTGACCCGCGCGCCCGCTCGCCGGGCGCTCGCGAGCGCGCCGGTGAAGGGAAAGCTCAGATAGGGGCTGAACACGACGATCTCCTCCCGCGCTCCAGCCATGAGGGAGAGTAGGGGCGCATAGCCGTCCGCGTTGCTGAGGCCATCCAGGCCGTGCAGCGTGAGGCCCTCAAGCTCGGCCCGCCAGGCGCGCGTCGATCCGGTGGCGGCGGTGGGGAAGTCTACGCCCAGCCGGTCGGCCGCGTCCGCCCGCTCCATCCGCACCATCAGGTCCGGCCAGGCGAAGTTGTGGTCGCTGAAGTTGATCCCGCCGATGTAGGCCACGTCGTCGGCCACGATGATCTTGCGATGGTTGCGGAACGGGTAGTCGCGCCAGACCCGGCGCACCGGCTCGGTCCAGGCCACCTCCACCCCGCCCGCAGCCAGGCGGGCGAACATGTCCGCCGTCGCCCGCACCTCCGCCTGCAGCGCAGGCTCGCGGCGAGCGGCGCGGGCGTGAGCCCAGCGATCGTTGATCACCAGACGCGTATAATCGTCCACCGCCACCCGCCGGACGAGCGCCGCACTCCCGAGGATCGCGTCGGCCACGCTCAAGCCTGTGGCGTCGCCCTCGAAGGTCATGGCCTGGACCAGCACCCGACGGCGCGCGACGGCTATGTCCGCCTGCGCGCGGGCCCAAAACTTGGCCGCGCCGATCAGGAGTTCGTGGCGCGGCAAGGGCGAGGTCCCGGAACGCGCGACCTGTACGGTCCCGCCCCCGTCCTATACAAGGCGCGATGCTCTCCTCCAGACCGCCCGAGGGGCCGGACGGCCGCATACGCGTGCTCCTGATGCTGGGCTCGCTGCACGGCGGCGGCGCGGAGCGGGTGGCGGTGAACCTGCTGAACGGTTGCGACGCCGGTCGATTCGACGTGCGGATGGGGTTGCTGCGGCGCGCCGGCCCCTACCTTGACGAGATCGACCCCTCGCGCCTGGACGTGGCTTCGGGCGGGGACTGGCTGCGCGACGAAGGCCACAACTCCGCCATGTATCGCCCCGACCGGCTGATCGCCGGCGCCGTCGGCGCGCCGCGAGCCCTGGCCGCCCTGGTCCGGCGGGCGCAGCCGCATGTGGCGGTCAGCTTCCTCAAGGGCCTGAGCCTGGCCGCCTGGCCCGCCATGGCGCTGCTGGGCTCTGGGCGTCCCCGCTGGCTAGCGCGGGAGGGCAACAATTCCGGCGCCGTGATCGACGACGAACTCGACCACCCCCTCGCCCGGAGGGGCGTGAAGGCGCTCATCGGGCGTTGCTACCGGGCGGCCGACGGCGTGCTGGCCAACTCCTCGGACATGGCGCAGAGCCTGCGTGACACCTACCGCCTCGCCCCGGACCGGGTCCACGTCGCCCCCAACCCTATCGACTTGGGCCGGGTGGAGGCCGGCGCGCGGGCTGCGGCCGGCGGCGGCGAGCGGCCCTTCATCGTGACGGCCGGCCGGCTGGAGCGCCAGAAGGGTCAGGACCTGCTCCTCGCCGCCTTCGCCGCCAGCCGGGCGTGCGATCCGCTCGACCTCGTCATCCTGGGTGAGGGCAGCCTGGAGGCCCGGCTCAAGGCGCAGGCGCTGGCGCTGGGTGTCGGCGGGCGGGTACGCTTCCAGGGCTTCGAGCCCAACCCCTGGGCCTGGTTCGCCCGGGCGCGCGCGTTCGTGCTGCCCTCGCGCTGGGAGGGCTTCCCCAACGCGCTGCTGGAGGCCATGGCGTGCGGTGC
>CALMGB010000129.1 GCA_937863535.1 uncultured Caulobacteraceae bacterium | reverse complement strand
GGAGCTTGTCGGCGTCCCACTGGCTACGCCCCAGCAGAGACTGCATACGATGGGGCCGCCAGAGCTTTCAGCTGCGGCTTAGCACTTTTAAGCGACGGGTCGGGCAACATCTCGCATTGTTTGAAGTACTTTGAGGCTATCCCACTGAAAGTAGAACTGTACATGCGTGTGGAGCGAGAGGTCAGGGGCGAAGGCTCGACCAGCCCAGCCCGAGGCTTTTTTGCAGGGATACATAGTCCTGGGTCAGCTCGGCGCGGCCGTCGGCCACGTTGGTCTGGGTCTGCACGCGGCGGCGCTCGGCTTGCAGGGCGTCCAGCTTGGTGGCGGTCCCGCCCAGGACGCGCACAGCGGTGAGGCGCGCGGCGCGATCAGCAGAAGCCTTGACGCGCAAGAGGCCCGTCAGGTTCTCGCGCTGACGGGCGTATCGGGAGAGGGCCGTCTCCGCATCCTTCAGGGCGTTCAGCACCGTGCGGCGATACTCAGCCATGGCCTCGTCGCGCGAGGCTCTAGCTTGATCAATCCTAGCCTGGGTACGGCCGAAGTCGAAAGGGCTCCATTGCAGGATCGGCGCGACAGCGTAGGAGAAGCCGCCACCCTCCAGCAGGCTGGAGAGGTCGCTGAAGCCGAAGCCGACGTTGCCGATCAGAGTGACCTTGGGGAACAGGTCGGCGGTGCGCTGGCCAATAAGGGCGGTCTGCTGCTGCAGCCGACGCTCCGCAGCGCGGATATCGGGGCGGCGGCGCAGCACGGCGGCGGGATCGCCGACCGCGACCTGGACGGGCGGCAGCGGTACAGCGGCTGACGGGGTCAGGTCCACGTCCAGCGCGCCGGGCGGGCGGCCGAGCAGGGTGGCTAGACGGTCGAACTGTTCAGTGATCTGCGCCTGGAGCGGCTCAAGGCCGGCCCGGGTGGTCTCCAACTGGTCGTTCAGCCGCTCGACATCGAGCTCCGACGACGTGCCTCCAGCGCGGCGCGCCTGAGTGAGCGCCAGAAGCTGCGCCTCTATCGCCGCATCCTGTCGAGACAAGGCCTGACACTGCTGCAGGTCGCGCAGCCGGACGTAGGCTTGGGCGACCTCGGCAGTTAGGGTGACCTGGGCGTCGCGCAGGTCAGCCTCGGACGCCTGGGCTCCGGCCTTGGCGCCCTCGACGGCGCGAGCCTGGCCGCCGAACAGGTCAAGTTCCCAAGTGGCGTCGAAGCCGACATCGTAAAGGTCCAAGGTGTCGGTGAGCCTTTCGGCCTCGGTCGTCTGACCTGGTCTGATTGCACTGCTTACCGCGGCCAATCCGCCCCCAACGAAGCTCGTCACGCCCTCGGTCCGCAAATAGAGGGCCGAGGATCCGGTGTTGGGAAGGCGATTGGCGCGCTGCTGCTGCATCCCCGCGCGGGACCTATGCAGGCGAGCGCGAGCCACCTCCAGATCGGGGCTGGCTGCGAGCGCCTCGTCCTCTAGTCGGTCGAGTTCCGCGTCGTCGATCGCCACCCACCATCGAGCTGCCGGCGCGTCGACGGACGTGTCGGGTGTCGCGCGTCTGAAATGGCCGCCGGAAACCGCCTCGGGCGCTACTGTTGGGGGTCCGGCATAGTTGGGACCCACCACGCAGGCCGCCAGCGCGGTGCAGCCGGCGGTCAGGGTGAAGACGCGAGAGAGGGCGGAGTGCACTCGCATTAGTCTCAATGGCCGCCCTCCGTCCGGTGAGCGCCGGGCTCGGGCATCTTAAGGGTGAAAACTAATGGGATCATCGTCAGCAGGGCCACGCCGAGCAGCCAGAAGGCCTGGGAGAAAGTGATGACCAAGGCCTGCCGTTGGACCGTAGCGGATAGGGTGGCTAGCGCTTGCATATGGCCCGTAACCAGGTCGCCTGAGCGGGCCGCAAACCCGGCGGCTCGAGCCGCCACCAGGTTCTGCGCTAGGACAGAGTTGGCGGTGACCGAGGCGCCGATAGCTTGGGCGTGAGTGACCGCCTGTCGGTCGATGAACACGCCGAGCAGGGCCAAGCCCAGCGAGCCGCCCAGGTTGCGCGCCATGTTGTAGAGCCCGGCAGCATCGGCGGCGTCTTCCCGCGCGACTGAGCCGACGGAGGCTTGGTTCAGCGGCAGGAAGGCCAGTATCTGGCCCGCGCCACGCAGCAACTGCGACCAGACGAAGTCCGGCCCGGAACTGTCGGCGCTCAGATGGGCGTCAAGGAGGCAGCTGCCGGCCAGCAGGCAGAGACCGCTCAGCACCAGGATACGCAGGTTTGAACGCAGCAGCAGCGGCAGCACCGGCATGACAAGGAAGGCCGGTACGCCGGACAGGAACAGGATCTGCCCCGACTGTTCGGCGTTGTAGCCGGCGATCAGGCTTAAGAACTGAGGCAGCACGTACAAGATGCCGTAGAGCACCACGCCGACCATGACGACGATGGCGATGACGCTGGCGTAGGAGCGGTTCAGCATCAGCCTCAGCTTAATCACCGGCCGGCTGGCGGTGAGCTGGGCGGTGAACAGCGCTACGAAGCCGAGCGCCGAGGCGAAGCTGAGCCAATTGATCAGTGAGGACTCGAACCAGCGTTCCCTCTGCCCCTCCTCCAGCACCACGGTGAGACAGCTCAGTCCCGTGGTCATGCCAACGATCCCCAGCCAGTCGGCGCGGAGGAAGGATGTTAAGTGGGTCTTCTCCCCGGGCAGACCGAGTAAGAGCAGGGCGACCAAACCGACGGCGATGGGCAGGTTCAGGAAGAAGCACCACTGCCAGCTGAGGTTTTCGGTGAGCCAGCCTCCCAGCACCGGACCGATCAGCGGACCGAGCAGCACGATCAGACCGAAGATGGTCATGCCGAGTGGCATCTGCCGCACGGGCAAGCGCGTGCGGGTTATCGTCTGCGCGGTGGGGATCAGCGCACCCCCAAAGAAGCCTTGCCCCACCCGGCCCGCTATCATGCTGGGCAGGTCGTGGCTGAACCCGCAGAGCATGCTGAACAGAGTGAACAACACAGCGCAGCCCAAGAGCAGGCTACGCAGACCAAACACCCGCGTCAGCCAGGCGGTGAGCGGGATCATCACCACCTCGCTGACCAGGTAGCCGGTGGAGATCCACGTCCCCTCCGTGCCGCTGGCGCCGATCTCGCCCTGGATCTGCGGCAGGGCGGAATTGACGATGGAGATGTCCAGCGAAGCGATCAGGGCGCCGAGCGAGCCAGCCAGCACTGCAATCCAGTCCTGGGCGGTAGCCCGCTCCTCTGAACGCGAAGACCTTGCCGTGCTCATGAGAGAGGTGGTTGAGCGGTGTCGTGCTTGGGCGCGGCAAGATCGAGCGTTAGACGTTCGCGCAGCTCAGGAGGACTGCCGATTTCGGTCGTGTCGATGCGAACCGTGGCCGACAGGCCCGGTAGAAGCCGGTAACGAAGTTCATGCGACGCCTGCAACCGCAGCCGCACAGGCACTCTTTGTACAACTTTTGTGAAGTTGCCTGTGGCGTTCTCTGGCGGCAGCAACGCGAACTGAGACCCGGTTCCCGGCGCAAAGCTCTCTAGGACGGCATCGATCACACGTCCGCCCAAAGCGTCGATCTTCACGCGGGCGTATTGGCCTATGCGCATCCGCGCAATCTGCGTTTCCTTGAAGTTAGCGACGAGGTAGGTCTCGCTGACCGGCACAACGGAGAGAAGCTTCATTCCGGGCTGCACGTATTGACCTATTCGCACTGTCTTGTCGCCGACCACGCCCGAGATGCTTGACCTGAGTACGCTGTCGCCGACTGTCAGGCGAGCATTGGCGAGCTGGGCGGCCGCGCCAGCGAGCTGAGCTTCGGCTTCGCTGATTTGCGCCTGTTGGGTCGCCACCTGATCGGTGGTCTGCCGCAGCTCGGCTTGATGAGAGCGCAGAGCGGCGTTGGCTTGGTCCGCTTGGTTGCTGGCCTGAGCGGCACGCTCGTCTGTCTCGACGCCCTGGGCGGCTAGAGTTTGAAAGCGCTTTGCCTCACCTTGGGCATAGGCGAAGGTGGCCTGGGCGCCGGTGAGCTCCGCCTCAGCGCGTGCAACGGCGGCTTGCGACTGCAATACTTGGCGCTGGACCGTGAGAATGTCGGCTCGGCGAGCATCTAAGATTGCTTGCTGCTGCGCTAGGCTGGCCATAAAACTATCGGCGTTGATGCGCACCAAAGGCTGACCAACAGAGACATGTTCATTGTCTCGCACGAGTACATCTTCAACATATCCCTGCACCTTGGAGGCTACACTGACTTGGTCGGCTTGAAGATAAGCGTCATTCGTGCTTTGAATGAAGCGTCCGCGCGTCCACCACTGCAACGCAACCGCAATCAAGACGCTCAACAGCAACAGCCCAGCGATCAGTGACACCACCCGCGTAAGCGCAGATGCGCGCGGGCGTGGCGGGGGGCCGATTGCGTCCACGAGACGGGTATCTGCCATAAAAACCGCCGAAAGAACTGATTTCGAGTCTATGAGCAGGCGCTCTCCGTCAAGCTGTAAACCGAGTCGTCGTTTGAGCCTCAGGGTTGGAGGCGGATACGCTGGCCTGCCCCCACGGGGTGATCCGGTTGGAATGTTAGTGCAGGGTTGGCGT
>CALMGB010000128.1:1966-13470 GCA_937863535.1 uncultured Caulobacteraceae bacterium | reverse complement strand
CTGCCGGCATCGTCGAGGCCGGCGGCGAGATCCTGCACTTCGGCATGCCCGTCGATCCGGGCAACCTGCTCTGCCTCGGCAGGATCTGGCGTCTGCCGGCGCTGGTGCTGCCCGGGTGCGCGCGCAGCCCGCGGCTCAACGGCATCGACTGGGTGCTGTGGCGGATCTTCGCCGGCGTCGCGGTCGACGGCGCGCGCTTGGCGCTGGGTATCGAGGGTCAGCAGGGTGTTAGACGGCGGAGCAGGGGCGGCGCCGAGCAGGAGGGCGGTGAGCGGGGCCGCGCAGAGAGAGGCAAGGGCTGAAGTCGCCCTCATCCTGAGCCTGTCGGACGACGCCGGCTAGCTACAGTCGATGGCTTGTCGAAGGTCAGGGCGACGCGCGGACACTCAGGACGAGGCGATTGTAGAGGGCGGAGGGAAATAGCCGCCCAACCGCTGAAGGCTGGGCGTGATCCTGTCACACCAGGGTCTCGAACTCGTCCACCAGCCGCTCCAGCCGGGCGCAGCCCTCGGCCCAGAAGCTCTGCTGCCGGGGGTCCATGCGGAAGGGGGCCAGCGCCTCGACATAGGTCCTGGAGCCGCCGGCGGCCAGCAGCGCCTCGTAGTTGGAAGCGAACCCGCCCGGGTCGGCGCGCCGCCGCTCCATCAGGGCGGAGACCAGCAGATCCCCGAAGGCGTAGGCGTACACGTAGAAAGGGGCGTGCACGAAGTGGCTGACATAGGTCCAGTAGTGCTCGTAGCCCGCGTTGAGCCGCACCGCCGGCCCCAGGCTCTCGCCCATCACCTCCAGCCACAGCGCCCCGACCTGCTCGGCCGACAGCTCGCCCTGCAGGCGCTCGGCATGGAAGCGGGTCTCGAAGCGGTGAAAGGCGATCTGGCGGAAGACGGTGTTCAGCGCGTCCTCGATCTTGCCGGCGAGAAGACCCCGCCGCTCGGCCGGCGTGGCCTCGGCCAGCAGGCGCTCGAACACCATCCCCTCGCCGAAGATCGAGGCGGTCTCCGCCAGCGTCAGGGGCGTGTCGGCCAGGAGCGTGCCGAGCGGCGCGGCCAGGGTCTGGTGCACGGCGTGACCGAGTTCGTGAGCCAGCGTCAGTACATCGCGACGCTCACCCATGAAGTTCATGAACACGTAAGGGTGCTTGTCGGCCGAGACCGGGTGCGAATAGGCGCCCGAGCCCTTGCCCGGCCGGGGGCGCGCGTCGATCCAGGGCTGGTCGAAGAAGCGCCGCGCCTTCTCGGCGAACGCGGGCGCCAAGCCTGAAAAGGCGCTCAGCACCATCAACTTGGCCTCGTCCCAGGTGTAGCGGCGGGCGCTCTCCTGGCTCAGCGGCGCGTTGCGGTCCCAGTAGTCCAGGGCGTCCTTGCCCAGCGCCTTGGCCTTCAAGGCGTAATAGCGGTGCGAGACGCGGGGGTAGGCCTCCACCACCGCCGCTTCCAGAGCGTCCACGGCCTCGGCGTCCACCTCGTTGGCGATGTGGCGGGACTGGGCGGGGTTGGCGAACTTGCGCCAGCGGTCCTCCACCTGCTTCTCGAAGGCCAGGGTGTTCAGGCAGAGGCCCAGCACCGGCGCGGCTTGGTCCAGGGTCGTGGCAAGGGCCTCGGCGGCCTCCTTCCGCTTGACCGGTTGCGGGTCGGACAAGCGGTTCAGCGCCTCTGACAGCGTCAGGTCGCTGCCGCCGACCTTGACGCTCATCCGCGCCAGGGTCTCGTCGTACAGACGGCTCCAGTTGGCGATGGCCGGGCTGCGGTCCACCAGCAGCCGCTCCAGGTCCGGCGTCAGCTCGTGCTCGCGGGACAGCCGCACCCGGCGGATCCAGGGGCGCCAGCGGGCGGTCGAGGGCTGAGCCTTGAAGGCGCCCTCGATCTCCCAATCCTCCAGCTTGTTCAGCTCCAGCGTCAGGAAGACGGTGTCGGCGGCGATGGCGGCTTGGCGGCTGCGCAGGTCGCTCTCGAACTTGGCCCAGGCCGGATCGTCCCGCGCCACAGACGCCGACAGGCTGGCGTAGGCGGCGGGCGCACTCAGCAGGTTTGTGAAGCGCTCCGTGAGCGTCATCGCCTGGTTGATCACCAAGCCCAGCCGCTCGGCGTTGGCGCGGGCGCCGATCATGGCGCCCTTCAACTTCACCAGCTCGTCGACAGCGGTGCGCGCGGCCTTCAGGTCGGCATCAATGGTCGGGTCGACTTGGCTCTTGTAGAGATCGGCGAGGTCCCATTCCGGGGCGTCCGCGGAGATCGCTTCGGGCGCTTGGACATGCACGGTCATAGGCGCTCGTATGGCCCGCACGCCGCCCCGGATCAACGCGGATCAGAGCTTCGCCGTTGGCGATCCGCCGTCCCTGAGCCATTGCTGACACATGCCGCCGGAAAGTCCATCAAGTGCATCGCCGCGGAGCCCGTTCGCGGCGACCGTGCTGACCATGTTCCCTGACGCCTTCCCGGGGCCGCTGGGCGTCAGCCTGATCGGCACGTCATGGCGCGAGCAAGGCCTGTGGACGCTCGAAACGGTGGACATCCGGGCCTTTTCCAGGGATAAGCGCGGTTTCCTCGACGACACCCCGGCGGGTGGCGGCGCGGGACAGGTGCTGAAAGCGGACGTCATCGCGTCTGCGCTCGACTCTCTCGAGCGCGGCGGACGCCCGCTTTTGTGCATGAGCGCCCGGGGCCGGCCCCTGACCCAGGCGCGGGTGCGTGAGTGGGCGGCTTGCCCGGGCGTGATCGTCCTGTGCGGCCGCTTCGAGGGGGTGGACCAGCGGGTGCTAGACGCCCGCGGGTTCGAGGAAGTCGCCGTCGGCGATGCGGTGCTCGCCGGTGGTGAGGCGGCGGCGATGGTGACGATCGAGGCGTGCGTGCGGCTGGTGCCCGGGGTTCTGGGCCAGGCGGCGTCGCTTCAGGAAGAGAGCTTCGAGGACGGGCTGCTCGAACATCCGCAATACACGCGACCGCGGACATTCGAGGGGCTGGACATCCCCGAAATCCTGCTCTCCGGCGACCACGGGCGCATCGCCCGCTGGCGCCAGGCGATGCGGGAAGAGACGACGCGGGAGCGGCGGCCCGATCTTTGGGCCGCTTACCTCGCCCATGAACAGGCAAAGGGCGGCTGAAGCCCTATAGTCAGCGAGAAGGACTTGAACCCGATGAACATCCTCCAGACCCTGGAAGCCGAAGAGGCCGCCCGCCTGGTCGAGAAGCGCGGCGGCGTGCCGGACTTCCAGCCCGGCGACACGCTGCGCGTCAACGTCCGCATCAAGGAAGGCGAGCGCGAGCGCGTCCAGGCCTTTGAAGGCGTCTGCATCGCCCGCGCCGGCGGCGGCGTGCAGGAGAACTTCACCGTCCGCAAGATCAGCTTCGGCGAGGGCGTGGAGCGGGTCTTCCCCACCGTCAGCCCCAACATCGAGTCCATTGAGGTGAAGCGCCGGGGTGCGGTGCGCCGCGCCAAGCTCTACTATCTCCGCGACCGCCGCGGAAAGAGCGCCCGCATCGCCGAGCGGCAGATGAACACGACAGCCAAGGGCGAAGCGAAGGAGTAGCCCGTCGCTCCACCGTTGCCGAAGGTCGAACTCACAGACCGCGCTCGAGCCCTCCGCGCCAACCAGACGGAGGTCGCAGGCCTGCTGTGGGGCCGCCTGCGCAACCGCCGCCTGTTCGGCTGGAAGTAGAAGCGCCAAGTCCCCCGCGGCCCTTACATCATCGACTTTTTCTGCGGCGATGCTCAGCTTGTGGTCGAGCTGGACGGCAGCCAGCACATCGACCGGGCCGACTACGACGATCGCCGCACGGCCTACCTTGAAAGTCTCGGTCTCACCGTCCTGCGCTTCTGGAATACGGACGTGATCGAGAGCCTCGACGGCGTCTGTGAGACGATCAGGCGGCCTTGCCCCTCACCCAACCCTCTCTCCAGAGGGGAGAGGGTTGAGAACAGAAGCCTCGCAAATGCATGTCGACAGTCCCCGCAAACCCTCTCCCCTCCTGGGAGAGGCAGGGTGAGGGGAACCGCCGCACCAACCCGAGGAAGTGGCTGACCGCGACATCTCCGCGAAAAGCCTAGCTCGACAACCCGACCTCGGTGGCGTGTTCGGCCAGCAGGGTGAAGCTCTCCGGCGTCACGGCGGCGAAGCCGCCCTGCAGGGTGAAGATGCGGCGGCTGGAGCCGTCGCGCACGATCACCTCACCGGGGCGCAGCGTGGTCATGAACGGCTCGTGGCCGGCCAGCACGCCGAAGTCGCCTTCAGCGCCTGGCGCGTCGACCTGATCGACCTCGCCGGCGAAGAGTTCCCGCTCTGGAGCTACGAGGGAGAAGTGGAACTTGGCCATCAGGCGCCTGCCGCCAGCTTCTCCGCCTTCTCAACCGCCTCTTCGATCGCGCCCACCATGTAGAAGGCGCCCTCGGGCAGGTGGTCGTACTGGCCGTCGCAGATGGCCTTGAAGGAGCGGATGGTGTCGGGCAGTTCGACGAACTTGCCGGGCTGGTTGGTGAACTGCTCGGCCACGAAGAAGGGCTGGGACAGGAAGCGCTGGATCTTGCGGGCGCGGGCGACGGTGAGCTTGTCCTCTTCCGATAGCTCGTCCATGCCCAGGATGGCGATGATGTCCTTCAGCGAGCGGTAGGACTGCAGGATCTCCTGCACCCGGCGGGCGACGGCGTAGTGCTCCTCGCCGATCACCTGGGGATCCAGGATGCGCGAGGTGCTGTCCAGCGGGTCAATGGCCGGGAAGATGGCCTGGGCGGCGATGTCGCGGCTCAGCACCGTGGTGGCGTCCAGGTGGGCGAAGCTGGTGGCGGGCGCCGGGTCGGTGAGGTCGTCGGCCGGCACGTAGATGGCTTGGATCGAGGTGATCGAGCCCTTGTTGGTGGAGGTGATGCGCTCCTGCAGGTTGCCCATCTCGGTAGCCAGCGTGGGCTGGTAGCCCACCGCCGACGGGATGCGGCCCAGCAGCGCCGACACTTCCGAGCCGGCCTGCGTGAAGCGGAAGATGTTGTCGATGAAGAGCAGCACGTCCTTGCCCTCCTCGTCGCGGAAATACTCGGCGATGGAGAGCCCCGACAGGGCCACCCGGGCGCGGGCGCCCGGCGGCTCGTTCATCTGGCCATAGACCAGGGCGCAGCGCGAGCCCTCGCCGCCGCCCGCGGTGTTCACGCCGGACTCGATCATCTCGTGATAGAGGTCGTTGCCCTCGCGGGTGCGCTCGCCCACGCCCGCCAGCACGGAATAGCCCCCGTAGGCCTTGGCGATGTTGTTGATCAGCTCCTGCATGGTCACGGTCTTGCCCACGCCCGCGCCGCCGAACAGGCCCACCTTGCCGCCCTTGGTGTAGGGGCAGATCAGGTCGATGACCTTGATCCCGGTGACCATGATCTCGGTGGAGGAGGCCTGGTCGGCGAAGGAAGGGGCTTCGGCGTGGATGCCGCGGCGCAGGTCGGTGAGGATCGGGCCGCCCTCGTCGATGGGCTCGCCGATCACGTTCATGATCCGGCCGAGCGTGGCGGGGCCGACGGGCACGCGGATCGGCGCGCCGGTGTCGGTGACCGGCTGGCCGCGGACCAGGCCTTCGGTGGTGTCCATGGCGATGGCGCGCACGGTGTTCTCGCCCAGGTGCTGGGCGACCTCGAACACCAGGCGGAAGGGCTGGCCGGTCTTCTGGTCGGTGTTGGTGGTCTCCAGCGCGTTCAGGAGCGCGGGAAGCTGGCCCTCGAACTCGACGTCGACGACAGCGCCGATGACCTGGGCGATGCGACCGCGGGCGTTGGTGGTGTCGGCGGTGATGGGCTGTTGGAGGGTCACGGGAGGATCCGTATTTGCAGGTCTGAAGGGTCAGGTCGCAGCCGGCGGTCAGGCCGACAGGTGGTGGACATAGGGTCGGCGCAGAAACCGCCGCTTGAGCGCGTCCACCAGGGCGGCCGCCGGGACGGAGGTTCTGCGCCCGTACCGGCGAGGCCAGCACCAGCCGCCCGTGGCCACATTGGCGGGCAGGCGCACGGAGAAGCGGCCGGACCCCGGGTCGGACGTCATGGGCGTATAGTACAGGCAGTCGCGAAAATACATGTGAGTCACCAGCGAACGGCGGGTGGAGGCCGGATCTGTGATCGGCGCTCCGCCATGGGCGAGATTGGCCGCCCACACCACGGCTTGGCCCTTCTTCGGCAGCACGGTGGCGGACGGCAGCCCCGAGGCGCCGAGCCGGTTCTGAAGGGCGGGAAGGTAGTGCTGGACGTAGTCCTGCGGCTCAGGCTCGGGCCGGTTCACGCCCGCGCCCTGCATGGTCAGCACCGGGAGCTTGTGGCTGCCCTCCACATACTCCAGTGGACCGGCGCCGGGGGCGATGTCCTCCAGGGCGATCCAGACGCCGCACATGAAGCGCTCGGGCTCGCTGTGAAAGTGGATGGTGTCGCTGTGCACCGCCTGCTGAGTGCCGTGCTGGAAGTTCAGGGTCTGGAAGGCGAAGGGCTGGCGGCCATAGGCGGTGGCGAGCATGGCCGTCACCTTGGGGTACGTGGCCAGCCGCCGCACCGCCTTGCACCGCAGCCAGGCGTCCTGCACCCGGCCGACGTGACCCTGCGCGAAATAGGGATCGGTCTCGGCCACCGCTTGGTCGCAGAGCGCCCGCCCCTCCTCGCCGAGGTCCAGCGTCGCCAAGCCGCGTTCGGCCAGGGTGGTGCAGAAGGCGACGGTCTCCGGGTCGGCCCCCATACGCTGCAGGTGGACGTCGAGCTGGGACGACTCCATCCATGGACGCTGCGTCGGCGCGTCGGCGGGACTCGCCGCGTCAGCGAACGCCTTATGGTCGGGGGACAGGGTCAGAGGGCTTCCGCCCCGGAGATGATCTCGATCAGCTCCTTGGTGATCTGGGCCTGGCGGGAGCGGTTGTACTGCAGGGTGAGGGCGGCGATCAGGTCGCCGGCGTTGCGGGTGGCGTTGTCCATGGCGCTCATCTGGGCGGCGTAGAAGCCGGCCTGGTTCTCCAGCATGGCCGACAGCAGCTGCACCGCGAGGTTGCGCGGCAGCAGGGTCTCCAGGATCGAGGCCTCATCCGGCTCGTAGGTGTAGACGCCGCCCTGAAGATTAGGGGCCGCCGCGCCGCCTTCGGCCTGCACCTCGGCGGGGACAAGTCTACGAGCGGTGGGCACCTGGCTGATAACCGAGCGAAAACGGGAGTAGAACAGGGTCACGACATCGGCCTCTCCCGCCTCGAAACGGGACAGGATCTCGGCGGCGATGGGCTGAACCACGTCCAGAGTCAGGGTCTTGGCGGACGCGACCTCGTAGGTGTGCAAGATACATTCGCCATAAAGGCGGCGCAGAACATCTCGACCTTTGCGCCCGATGCAGATGATCTGCACGTCCTTGCCTTGCGCGAGCAGGCTGGCGATACGATCGCGTGCGGCCCTCGCCACGCCGGAGTTAAAGCCCCCGGCCAGGCCCCGGTCGGACGTGGCGACCACCACCAAGTGCTTGTCATCGCGCCCCGTGCCGACCAGCAGCCTGGGCGCGCCGTCGCCGCTGACGCCGTTCGCCAGGTTGGCGATGACGCTGGCCATGCGCAACGCGTAGGGGCGCGCGTTCTCCGCGGCGTCCTGGGCGCGGCGCAGCTTGGCCGCCGCCACCATCTGCATCGCCTTCGTGATCTTCTGCGTGGCCTTCACGCTTCCGATCCGATTGCGCATCTCCTTCAGGCTGGCCATCGGGTCAGCGTTTCCTTTTCTTCTTCGGCCGTTCGTCCAGATGGATGATCACGAAGGTTCCAATGCCCATGGGGATTACCGTCAGAGGCGTAATGGCGAACACGGCTATCTCTTCCGCGCTCATCTTTCTTCTCCTACGTCGCCATCCTGCGCCGGATTAGCCACGACATAGTGCAATATACACTGCGCGACCACATGAAGACCGAAACCGAGGAGGGCAGATCCGAGTACAATGGGCAAATGAAGCCGGCCTGTGACGCTAAGCCCGACCCAGCCCGCGATGACGAAGGCTACACCAAAGGTTCGACAGCGCTGAGGCGAAGAGCTTGGTCCGCTCTCCCGCCGTTTCGCGCCAACATTCGCCTACGCGGCGAAGGCCGAAATCTGGCTGTCGAGCGCCGCCTTCAACTGGCCCTCAAGCTCCGGCGTCAGCGCCTTCTGGGTGCGGATGCCTTCGAGGAACTGCGGGTAGGTGGACTTCAGCTTGGAAATCAGCGCCTCCTGGAACGGGCCGATCTTGTTCACCGGGATCTTGTCCAGATAGCCGCGGGTGCCGGCGTAGATCACCGCCACCTGCTCCTCCACCGGGAAAGGCTGGTACTGGGGCTGCTTCAAGAGCTCGGTCAGCCGCTCTCCCCGGGCCAGCAGGCGCTGGGTGGCGGCGTCCAGGTCGGAGCCGAACTTGGCGAAACTCGCCATCTCCCGGTACTGGGCCAGCTCGCCCTTGATGGCGCCGGCCACCGTCTTCATCGCCTTGATCTGGGCCGAGGAGCCCACGCGGCTGACGCTGATGCCGACGTTCACCGCGGGCCGGATGCCCTGGTAGAACAGGTCGGTCTCCAGGAAGATCTGGCCGTCGGTGATGGAGATCACGTTGGTGGGGATGTAGGCCGAGACGTCGTTGGCCTGGGTCTCGATGACCGGCAGGGCGGTGAGCGAGCCTGAGCCGTTGTCCTCGTTCAGCTTGGCGGCGCGCTCCAGGAGGCGGCTGTGCAGGTAGAAGACGTCGCCCGGATACGCCTCCCGGCCCGGCGGACGGCGGAGGAGCAGGCTCATCTGCCGATAGGCCACGGCCTGCTTGGACAGGTCGTCATAGACGATCAGGGCGTGCATGCCGTTATCGCGGAACCACTCGCCCATGGCGCAGCCGGCGAAGGGGGCCAGGAACTGCAGCGGCGCGGGCTCGGACGCGGTGGCCGACACCACGATGGTGTACTCAAGCGCCCCATGCTCCTCCAGCGTGCGCACGATCTGGGCGACGGTGGAGCGTTTCTGGCCGATGGCCACGTAGATGCAGTAGAGCTTGGCCTTCTCGTCCGTGCCGGCGTTGATTTCCTTCTGGTTCAGGATGGCGTCGATGGCCACCGCCGTCTTGCCCGTCTGGCGGTCACCGATGATCAGCTCGCGCTGGCCGCGGCCCACGGGAATCAGCGTGTCGATGGCCTTCAGGCCCGTCTGCACCGGCTCGTGCACGGACTTGCGCGGGATGATGCCCGGCGCCTTCACATCCACCCGGCGGCGCTCGGCGACGTTTTCCAGCGGGCCCTTGCCGTCGATGGGCTCTCCCAGCGGGTTGACCACGCGGCCGAGCAGGCCCTTGCCCACGGGCACGTCCACGATCTCGGACAGGCGCCGCGCCTCGTCGCCCTCGCCGATGTTCTTGTCGTCGCCGAAGATCACCACGCCGACGTTGTCGCGCTCCAGGTTCAGGGCCATGCCCTTCACTCCGGCCTTGGGGAACTCCACCATCTCGCCGGCCTGGACGTTGTCGAGGCCGTAGATGCGGGCGATGCCGTCGCCCACCGACAGCACCTGGCCGACGTCGGAGACATCGGCCTCGTCGCCGAAATTAGCGATTTGTGACTTGAGAATGGCCGAGATTTCGGCGGCTCGGATGTCCATTATGACTGCTCTTGATCGTGTGTGGGTGTCAGGCGCGCCAAGTCTCAGGCGCGTCTCAGGGCGAATCTCATCTGGTCCAGGCGGGTGCGCAGCGAGGCGTCGAACAGGCGCGACCCCACCTTGACCCGCAGGCCGCCCAGGATCGCCGGGTCCACGCGGGTGGTGATCTCCGGGTCACGGCCGATGGCCTGGCGGAGCGCCGCCGCCACGCCTTCGCGCTGGGCGGGAGTCAGGGCTACGGCGGTGACCACCTCGGCGGCGATGGCGCCGCGCTTGTCGGCGGCGAGGAGCTTGTAGGCCAAGGCGACCGCCGGCAGGGCGGCGACCCGGCCATTGGCGCCGAGCAAGCCCAGGAACTTGCGGGTGAGGGCTGACACCTGTGCCGCGTCGGCGATGGCCAGCAAGCCTCTAGCCTTGTCCTCAGCCCCGATGGTGGGGGAGTCGAGCAGGCGGCGGAAGTCGAGGCTCTCGCCGCGCAGCTGATCAAGCCCGGTCAGGTCGGCCTCCACGGCCGCCACGGAGCCGCCCTGCTCGGCGAGGTCGTAGAGCGCCTGCGCGTAACGCGCGCCCACGCCCGCGTGTCTGGAGTCGTCAGCCAATCGAATTCGCCCGGTCTGCCGCGCCGCCCTGACCGCCACCGGCCATGCCCGAAGACAGCGGAAGCGATGCTCGGGCGCGATAAATCCCCGCGGAAGCAAATGCCTTCGAGGGGTCGCGGGGCGATAGCACGGGTGCGGCGGGCTCGCAACCAAGCGGGCCGGATCGCGTGTCAGGGCGCCTGCGCCTTGGGGAAGTCGGCCCAGACCTCGTCGTAGTCGAACTGCATGAGCGGCGTCTGCATCGCCCAGGCGGTGGGGCGCTGGACCCGGCGGCTCTCGAACATGAAGGCCAGGCTTCCCTCGATCCTATGAGGCTTCAGCTCGGCCCGGCTCGCGCCCTCCCAGCTCGTCCGGTCCGGGCCGTGGCCGTTCATGGAGTTGTGCAGGCTGGCTCCTCCGGGCGCGAATCCGCCGGCCTTGGCGTCATAGGCGCCGTGCACCAGGCCCATGAACTCGCTCATGACGTTCCTGTGGAACCAGGGCGGCCGGAAAGTGTGCTCGGCCACCATCCAGCGGGGCGGGAAGATGACGAAGTCGATGTTGGCGGTCCCCGGCGTCTCGGACGGGGAGGTCAGGACGGTGAAGATCGAGGGATCGGGGTGGTCGAAGCTGACCGTGTTGATGACGTTGAACCGGCGCAGGTCGTAGCGGTAGGGCGCGAGGTTCCCGTGCCAGGCCACCACGTCGAAGGGGCTGTGGTCCAGCGTGGTGGTCCACAGGCCGCCCTGGAACTTCTGCACCAGCTCGAACGCGCCCTCGACGTCCTCGAAGGCGGCCACGGGCGTCTCGAAGTCACGCGAGTTGGCCAGGCCATTGGCGCCGATCGGGCCGAGATCCGGCAGGCGCAGCAGGGCGCCGTAGTTCTCGCAGACATAGCCGCAGCCCCCGCCATCCGGCAGCTCGACCCGGAAGCGCACGCCGCGCGGGATGACCGCGACCTGCTGCGGCTCCAGGACAATCACGCCCAACTCGGTCACCAGCCGCAGGCGGCCCAGCTGCGGCACGATCAGCATCTCGCCGTCGGAGTTCTGGAACGCCCGCCGCGTCATCGACAGGTTGGCGGCGTAGAGGTGCACGCCGAGTCCGGAGCCGGCGTTCACGTCGCCCGCCCCGCAGTAGGTGACCAGGCCGTCCAGGAAGTCGGTCGGCGTCTCCGGCGCAGTCAATGGGTCCCAGCGTAGCCGGTTGGGCGTCGCGGGCGCCGCCTCGAACGGTGCGGTGCGCAGCCGCGTCTGCCGCCCGTAGGGCTGGAACGGCGCGTGGCTGGCGGCGGGGCGCAGGCGGTAGAGCCAGGAGCGGCGGTTCTCGGCACGCGGCGCGGTGAAG
>CALMGB010000128.1:0-1956 GCA_937863535.1 uncultured Caulobacteraceae bacterium | reverse complement strand
GTGAAGGCCGTGCCGGACAGCTGCTCGGCATACAGCCCGAACGGCGGCCGCTGGGGCGAGTTCTGGCCCACCGGCAATGCGCCGGTGACCGCCTCGGTGCTGAAGTGGTTGCTGAAACCCGGGATCATCGCAGGCTCCCGCGACGCGTCGGCGGTGGCGACGAACGCGCCTTCGCCGGAGGGCTGGATGGTCATCTGGGCGCCCTCCTCGAAGGCTTCTCTAGCGGCCGGCGTGCTGCGAGACGCGAGCAAGCTCGCTTCTCAGCATGACGACGTTGGTGGAACCCAACACCCTTCATCATCTTGAGGAGCGGGCCATCGGCCCGCGTCTCGAAGGACGCAGCGACCTGTCGCGCTCCGACCCTCAGGCATCCACCTTGATCACCCCACGGCGGATCTGGTCCAGCTCGATGGACTCGAACAGGGCCTGGAAGTTGCCGACGCCGAAACCCTGGTTGCCCTTCCTCTGGATGATCTCGAAGAAGATCGGGCCGAACAGGTTCTCGGTGAAGATCTGCAGCAGCAGGCCCTCGTCGCCAACGCTGCCGTCGATCAGGATGCGGTTTCGCCGGAGCCTCTCCAGGTCCTCCCCGTGGCCGGGCACGCGCCTGTCCACCAGCTCGTAATAGGTCAGGGTGGTGTCCTGCAGCTTCACGCCCCGCGCGCGGAGCTTCTCAACCGTGGCGAAGATGTCCGGCGTGGTCAGGGCCAGGTGCTGGATGCCCTCGCCCTTGTACGCCCGGATGAACTCCTCGATCTGGGAGTTCTCGTCCTGGCTCTCGTTCAGCGGGATGCGGATCGCCTTGTCGGGGGCGATCATCGCCTGGCTGAACAGGCCCGTCGCCTGGCCCTTGATGTCGAAGTACTTCTGCTCCTCGAAGCCGAACAGCTTGCGGTAGAACTCCGACCAGGTGCGCATCTCGCCCCGCCGCACGTTGTGGGTCAGGTGGTCGAGCAGGTCGAGGCCGACGCTGTTCTCCACCGCCGCCTCGCGCCAGCCGGGAACCTCGGTCCAGCCGTCGTACAGCTCGCCAGCCATCCCGTGCCGATCGACGAGGTAGAGGTTGGAGCCGCCGATCCCCTCCAGCACGCGCGAGCCCTCGCCGAGCGCCCCCCGGCGGGCGTCGGCCGGCTTGGCGCCGCGGTCCAGGGCCGCCTCATAGGCCCGGTCGGCGTCGGCGACGCGGAAGGCCATGCCGTTAGCCGAAGGACCATGGGCCGCGCGGAACTCCGTCGCCTGACCCTCGGCGCTGCGATTCAGCAGCAGGTTGATGCGGCCCTGGCGGTAGTGGACGATGTCCCTCCCGGGATGGTGGTGGGCCGCCACGAAGCCCAACTGCTCGAACTGGTTGGCCATGACGTCCGGATCGGGCGAGGTGAACTCGCAGAACTCGAACCCATCCAGGCCGAGCGGATTGGCCTCCAAGTCGGCCATGGCGATGTCCTCTCCTGATTTTGAGGCGATGTGTACGCCTTGCGTCCCGGCCGTCAAAGCGCGCGCCAGCTTGCGCACCGAGTGAACATCTTCGCAGTCCAATCGGTTCATCATGGGAGAGGACACACCATGCTGAAGAGTCACCGGGTCATGGGCGCAGGGGTCGCGGTTGCAGGCGCGGACAAGCTGCTCGGGGACAGGACCTATGAAAACATGTTCCGCCATCTCGGCTGGTCGCAGAACCAGATGCGCCAGGTGGCCGCGGCGGAGGTGCTGGGCGGCGTGCTGATGATCCTGAGGCCGACGCGCAGGCTGGGGGCGGCCATCGTGCTCGCGGCCTCGGCCCGCGTGCTGGCCGCCGAGCTCGGCGCCCGCGACACCAAGCTCGCCGCATCGCGAGGCGGCGTCCTGCTGGCCGCCCTCGGCGTTCTCGTGGCGCCATGACGTGGGCGCTGGACGTTGGTGGGCCGGCACGGCTGGGAACGGGCAACCAGCCCTTTATGGCCGCCCGCGCGTACCATT
>CALMGB010000127.1 GCA_937863535.1 uncultured Caulobacteraceae bacterium | reverse complement strand
CAACCCCGCCGCGTCAACTGCCCGCGGCGTTCAGCCGGTTGTGGGTAATCGAAAGCCGGTGATCGCCAGGTTCTCGTGGGCGGTGATCCAATCGCCTTTCAGCAGCTCCTGCATGAGCCGCCGGTCCAGCCCGCGAGGGGCGCGGTAGTCGATGTCCTCCGGGCAGGCCTGGTGGCGGAGCCTGGCGGACCGAAGGCGTGCGCCTGACGACCGACCAGCCGCTCAAGTGCAGCGATCTTGCATGGAACAGGTTGAGGAAATCATCTTCGCCGCGAGCGGGATGAGGATCAAGCGAGCACGTTGAAGCGCTTCAGCATCTGCTAGCGGCGGCGAGCGCCGCTGGGAGCGAGGACCGAGGTGCTAGTGTCGAGACAAGACCTGTCTCGCATCGGCAGGTCGCAGCAGCAATATTGTGCAAAATCAGCGCGATGCACCCAACTCGTGCTTCGCCACGTGAGGACGTTCAGTCGTCGGCCTGCTAGTCGTGGGGCGCTCTCGCATGGCCCTGACAAGCGTCAGGATCGCGCGGCGGCCGCGAGGTGACTTAATACATGCGAAGCCTTGCAGCAGCTTCGTCCGCGCCAGGGAGCTCTCCTCATGGATGAGTCTGCGCGCCTGGACTTGCACACTCCCGTTAAAGCTCGGCCATCGGAGTAACGATATGTTGAGCAACACTTTTAGCTCGAACGAAGGGGCGGCGCAGCGTGGCTATTGGAAGGCGATCTGCGAAGTGCGCGGCCCCTTCAATGTGAGCGCGGCATCCTCCGGTCTCGTTGGAGCCTGCCGCAGAGTGGCGCAGAAGAACGATCGGATCGGCGCGTATGAACAGGCGTCCGACGAGTGGCTCAGAGCCACTTACGGCCGCCTGGATGACGCGCTTAGACGAGCCGCCATCGCCGCTGCCGCACTGGACCTGGACCGACGTTGCCGAGCCTTACCGAAGTCGCTGTCCTCACGCCTGTTGCTCGGCCACAAGCGTCTTGCGGCGGCCCTAACGGCCGGCGGCCCATATTCCGCCAGCGCATTTACGAGGGACGCCGCCTTTGTCGCGGGTCTCGCAGTTCCTAGTGGAGCTATGACGGTGTTCGTGCCGCCGCCCTCCTCCGTCGTGTCTCTGCCGCTGAGAGGCCGCCGAGCGGCTGGGCAGGTGTGGCGCAGCGTTGGGCAGACGAACCTGAGATCAGGCTTGGCCTGGATCGGCCAAGTCGGAGTGCGCCATTGGGCGGAGTTGCACGTTGATGATCGTTACGTAGATGACTTCAACCAGGAAGGTCTGATCGACACATATCAGGCCGCAGCGATCCTTTTAGCTTCACGGCCTGACATCGCTGGCCTCAGAGGCTCAAGTTGGTTTTTTGATCCATCTCTTTTGCAGACCAGCCCGGGCCTAGCTTTCTTACGTAATATTGCTGAAGAAGGCGGTTGCCGATTCTTGCGACACCAGACTGATCCTGAACAGGTTGCCTTCGCCCTTCAACGTTCCCCCAGCAGACGCCGGGCGTCCGAAGCCGGCGCTTACACGCCGACTTGCGTCGGAATGTACTGGACCCGCGATAAATTGTTAGACTGGGCCTCTCGTCGACAGCCTGTTCCGGAAGGCCCACTGGCGCCTGCAGCTTAGACCATCACGAGCACGCCGGCTGGCCTTCTCCTACCAGCCCGGTCATCGGCGCATAGGGCGGGACTGAGTTTCCCGCGCCCGAGCGGCTCCATCATAGCGCACCCTGCCGTCAATCCTCTTCCCGCAGCGCTTCGTCGATCATTGCCCGCCAAGTCTCTCCCTCATCACCCTTCGCCACCGCGGCACGGCCCTTCACTCTCATTCCCAGCGTAGGACGGCGCATCGTGAGCACCAGATCGCGAGCGGCTGCAACAAGAGCCGCCTTCTCAGGGTCCAGGAGCTCCGACCATCTCGCTATCGGCTGCTCGGCCTCCGTCGCCTTGCGACTATGTAGCCACAGTGCGATCCGATCAACCATCTCGCCCATCGACGGCGTCCTCCCCAGCTATCTTGATCCCGCATAACTCCAACTAGGCTCGGGGACGCCTTGCTCTGCAAGGGTCTGTTTAGATTGGGC
Organism: uncultured Caulobacteraceae bacterium; assembly: GCA_937863535.1. Classification (GTDB taxonomy): domain Bacteria; phylum Pseudomonadota; class Alphaproteobacteria; order Caulobacterales; family Caulobacteraceae; genus CAHJWH01. Next base: position 377 of record CALMGB010000127.1, on the reverse strand, counting down.
CGAGTTGGGACATGCCTTTGGGCGCCTAAACCGGTCGCTCGAGTTATGACGCCGGCGCGGCTGATCAATCAACGTAGAGGGGGAGAGAGACGCGAGGCAAGGCCCACTGAGCAGCTGAAGGGCGAACCCGCACTTGACCGCTTCGAGGGACAGTATGGAGCGGCCTGGACCGGCGAGCGCTGATGAGCATGATTGCCTATGCCTCCCTGCAGAGCCGCCGCCTCAGAAATAAGACGGGGGCAATTTTTCCGAACCGCGGCTGTCTCCAAGGCTGCCAGCGATCCGCCAGGGCTGCCTCTAATCAGCTTTCCGGTTACCAACCCGCTGGAGCGGCTCAACGGCGAGATCAAACGCCGTACCGAGGTGGTCGGCATCTT
>CALMGB010000126.1:1963-4053 GCA_937863535.1 uncultured Caulobacteraceae bacterium | reverse complement strand
CCCGGAAAGCGGCATGGCTGAGGATCTGAACATCGCCGGCGCCATGCCGCCCGCCGTAAGCGTCGCTCCGGCCCCACCTTGGCGAGGTAGGCTTTCGGGCTGAAGGTACGCGCCTCCTTAAGCGGCGCGGCTAGTTCCATGACGATGCTACCTGATGATGCTGGCTCCAAGGATGGCGGCGCTCGTCGGATCAAGGTGTTCACTGGCGCGGGGCGCCGGCGGCGATGCAGTCGGGAGGAGAAGGGGCGGATCGTGGCCGAGAGCTACGCCGGCGTGGAGTCTGTCTGCGCAGTGGCGCGTCGCCACGGCTTGGCGCAGACGCAGATCTTCACCTGGCGTCGCGAATTGCGGCCCCCGGTTCAGCCCGTGGCTGAGCAGATGTTCGTGCCCGTCATCATGGAGCCCGCCCCGAAGGGGCCTGCGGCACCCAAGCCGAAGTCTATGCGTCGTCGGCGTGAGCGCGGCGGCATCGAGCTGGAGATCGGCGGTGTAACGGTGCGGGTGGCGCAGGGCGCCGACCGGCGCACGCTTGAGACGGTGCTGCGGGCTTTGAAGGCGGAGAGGTGATCCCCGGCGTCACGGGGCCGCCGGCCGGCATGAAGGTGCTGGTCGCGACCAAGCCGGTGGAGTTGGCTTCGCCGCCCTTCGGGTCCGAAAGGGCATGGACGGGCTGGCGCGGCTGGTCAAAGAGAGATGAAGGCGGAGCCATTCTCCGGCGTGGTCTACGTCTTCCGCTCGAAGCGATCCGACAGGTTGAAGCTTCTGTGGTGGGACGGCACGGGGGTGGTGCTCTACGCCAAGCGGCTTGAGCAGGGGGCGTTCTGCTGTCCCAAGGTGCAGGACGGCGCCATGCGTCTGACCTCGGCCCAGCTGGCGGTTCTGCTGGACGGAATGGAGTGGATGCGGGTGCTGGCGCCGCGCCGGACCCGAACGCCGCAGGTGGTCGCTTAAGGCTGCGGCGAGACGACTCAGCGCGTACGCAGGGGCGCCTCAAGGGCTTGCGGACATGGTCTACTCGGCCCCGTGGAAGCGCCGCCATCCATGGACGCGAAGGTCATCTGGAGCCTGCTCCTGGAGGAGCGGGCGCGCCACGCTGCCGATCTCCAGCAGCGCGAGGCGAAGATCGTCAGCCGCGACGAAGAGATCGAGCGGCTGAGCCGGATCATCCGCGACCTGCAGCGCATGAGTTTTGGCGCGCGCTCGGAGAAGATGGATCCAGACCAGCTGGCGCTGGCCCTGGAGGACGTCGAGCAGGAGCTGGCCGCAGCCGAAGTCCGCACCGCCACGCCCGAGCAGAAGGCGGCGAGGGCCGCCCGACGCCGGGCCAACCGGGGCTCCCTGCCGTCGCACCTGCCCCGGGTGGAGCAGGTGATCGACGTCGAGTACAAGGCCTGCCCGTGCTGCTCGGGCGCGCTGCATCGGATCGGGGAGGGTGAGCCATGTCGCGCCATTGGTCCAAGCGACAATGGCGAACGCCGAGCGACCGGACGTGATCCCGGTGACCTTCCGGCCCTGTCGACCCGGCGACCGAAGTACGGCTGCAGGGCTTGCGAGGAGGTGGTGGTGCAGCGCCCGCGCCGCTAATCGAGGGCGGCATGCCGACGGAGGCGGCGGTCGCCCACGTCGTGGTGGCCAAGTAAGCTGGTTACAGCCCGCTGTACCGCTAGGCGCAGGCCTACGCCCGCCGCAGCGTGGTGCTGGACCGCTCCACCTGGCCGGCTCGGCCGCCGAACGCCCGAAACGCGGATGCCGGCGCTCGACTCAGGGCGCGGCCGCACCCTGATCGACCAGAGGGCGGAGCCGCGAATTGGGCGGTGCTGGCCTCCCTGTTCGAAACCTGTAAAATGAATGCAGTCAAGCCGGGGACTTACTTCGCCGACGTGCTAACCAGGCTGATCAACGCCCGCCTGCAGAGCCGTCTCGACGAACTCCTGCCCTGGACATACGCTCCACAGAATGTCGCCGTGACCGACTAACTAGATCGGCTGCAGCTTTGGCGCCCCTGTGGTCCCGAAGCGCCGCTTACTGACCGCGTCTGCGGCAAGCGGCTGAAGGCCGCCAACCTCGAGCTGCCGGGTGCGATGGAGCGC
>CALMGB010000126.1:0-1953 GCA_937863535.1 uncultured Caulobacteraceae bacterium | reverse complement strand
ACCTCTCCAATCAATACGTAGAGACGATGTCGAAAGACCCTGCCCGAAATCAAAGTCCGACGGCCAAAAGTCTAGAATTGAAACGCCAAAACCGGCGGTGGACTGCCAATATGGCAATCCACCGCCGGTTTAACTAACGTCGCTCTTATTTGAAGCAGGATTCAGCTGACTATCCAACCTAAGCGAAACGCGCCAAGGCCGGGCGACGACGCAGGAAAGCGCCGACACAGGCGATACCGCCAATCATCAGCAGCCAAGCTGACGGCTCGGGAGCTGCAGAGACTGCGGCAAAAGTTGCGGTACCGTCGTAGGTTGCATCGATGTTCGAGCCAGACGTGACGCCTTGGACTTCAATCGCGTTTGAAACGAGATCCTTGATTGGGATCCCGGACACACCCGCAGCTGCCTGCGCCGCCGTGTAGGATGTGCCATCAATCAGCACGTCGGAGATCGTCAACTCGTTGGAAGCAGCCGAAAAGCTGGTCGAAAGAGATCCACTACCGACGCCGTTCTGCGGGATAGTAAAGTCAAAGAAGTCGTCAAATGTAGTCGACGCCCCACCGATCGTGTTGCCGAAGGTAGCCACAATCGACGGAGTGAAAGGCGTGGAACCAGGCTCTAATATGAAAAAAGCGGCCGAAGTGGGCGATGCGTAGGTCCCAACTTGCACCGTTGTAGACTCTGACGCTGCGAACGCCGGAGCCGTGGAAACCGCAAACGCAGCCGCCGCAGCTGCCACTGCACAAAGCAGCATCTTCTTTGAAGCCATAATGGCACCCCTATGCCGCCCAATGCGGTCTGAACGTCGTTACCGGTTCTTAAAGCTGAGTGCAAGAACCCCATCGTCCAAATCGAGTCATATTTTGGGCGGCCTTAGGCTGCGAGCAGGCTATTGCACACTCTCGAGGCGCCCCGCCCGGCCACCAGCAATTGACACCTGCCAAGTTAAGAGGCTCGCTAATCCCCCATCCCGCTGCCAGATCCACCAACGGACATTTTGGCTAGCTGTTTACCCTTCGCTTTCACGGTTGCAAGGCTGCACACCTCATTCTTGCTGCGGATGCGCAGGTTACGTCAAGTGTTTGGATACGGGCGGCAGCCCAGGCGCGCGCCGGTCATGACGCTGCAGGCGCTGGCGCACTTGTTGATCACGCCGCTCCGCCGCCGCCCTGCGGCGGCGCCCGCGGGCGCGCCGGCGTCTACACCACGCCGTCCTGGCAGCTGCGGCAGGCATACCTTGGTCGCACTGTCCGAAGCACCCGGATGTAGGCGGGTACGCCATCGAGCGCCTCCGACACCTCTTCGCCGATCCGGTGCAGCCGGCCAGAGCAGGCCGGCTCGACCACCTCCTCGACCCGCGGCAGGTACTTGGGAAGATGGCCGATGTTGCAATTCGCCGTGCGGCGAGAGAGCTGAGAGACCGGAGTTGTCGCCGAGCCATCGTCGTGGGCTTAGGCGGGCGTCGCGCCCGTCTCTAAGTCGCCAAGGTCCAGCACGCCCTGGCTCGCCAGGATCACGTCGCCGCGTTCGAAGCGGGGGTCGTGGATCCACGCGTGCAGCGTCTTGAGAGTGGTGTTCAGCCGCTCGATTTCGGCGTCGCGCTCCAGCACCATGCCGACGAGCACGTCGGGGTCTAAGGGCACAGGTCCTGCGGCCAGAGCGGCATGGCGTCAAACTACCCCAAATCGGTTTTCCCAAGCAGAACAAGGGATTTTATCTCGCCAGCACGGGCCTTCTCACCATCGGCCGAGCCACGCCCGACCAGTCCAGTCCGTCGAGCAGGAGCGCCATCCTCGCCGCGACAGGCGCACCGCGCCACCCTCCACCGGCGGCGAGGTGAAGCGCCCCGACCCCAGCCATATGGTCACCAGGACCATGCCGCTGCCGTCGAACGTCAGCATCTTCAACCGGTCGTTCCGCTTCGAGCGTAACACGAAGAGATGGCCGCAGTAG
>CALMGB010000125.1:647-9594 GCA_937863535.1 uncultured Caulobacteraceae bacterium | reverse complement strand
CATGCCGGGCGGGGCCGGCCCCGGAAAGTCCTTCACCGCCACCATGGCTGCGAACTGGCGCTCGAGCCGACCGGCGGGGCCTAACTCGATGGAGTGGGCCCCGAAGCTCACCCGGCGGTAAGGCAGATACATCCCGAGGTCGGCGCGGGGCAGGCGCACAGGGCGCGCCTCGCCGTTGTAGAGCAGGGACAGGAACTCCAGCGGCTCCGAGCACAGCCCCTGCGGCCCCTCGTAGGCCGTGAGCAGGCGCGCGCCGTAAGGCGAGAGCGCCGCCAGCAACCCGTCGCGGGCGCCGTTCAGGGCGCCGAGGTCGCGGACGAAGGCGGCGGCGGACTCCTGCCGCTCGCCCCGGCCGCGGACCACCTTGGCCAGCTCGCCCAGCACGCCGATGCGGCCCTGCAGCGGGCGACGAATGACGGTGAGGAAGAGGTCGTTGACGTACATCCGCCGCGAGGCCAGCCAGCCCCGCCACTGGTCGTCCAGGGCGCGGCTGAAGGGGTCGGCGAACTCGCCGGGCAGCTCGGGCGAGGTCTCGCGCCGCAGGACGTGGTGATACAGCGCGAAGCGGGAGTTGGCGACGCCGCGCAGCATCGTATCCCGCACGGACTTTCGGTAGTTCAGCTCCTCGGTATCGGCGGTCTCGAAGGGGAAGCCGGCCAGGTGGATGACCTGCACCAGCCGGCCGTCGCGGGTCTCGATCGTGGCGTCATCCACGTGGCGGGCGTAAGGCAGACGCGAGCCGGCCGCCTGTTCGCGGCGCTCGTCGGGCCGGGGCGTACGGGTGAGGAGCGCTCCCATTCAGGGAGAATACGAGTTGCAGCGCCAGAAGGAGGCGTTCTTCACCCGCGGGCAGCGGCTGACCCGCACCAGCCACAGGTCGAAGAAGCGCGGCTCCCGCAGGCAGCCCAGGTAGCCGATGAAGTGAACCACCGGTGCGATCAGCAGCGCCCAGAACGAGTGGGTGATCAAGAACAGCTCGATGGTCAGCACCGCGTTCAGCACGAAGTAGCTGTAGGTGACGCCGGCGAACATCTGCGGCCGCGTCAGCGCGCCGAACACCGGGTCCCGATCGAGCTGAGCCATCAGCCCCCGCCCGCCACCGAGCGGATGCCGGCCACGATGGCGGCGGCTCCGAACACGATGAAGCAGCCCAGGATCACCGTAGCCCCGCGCCGCCAGTCGATGCGACCGGTGAGCATCAGCAGCCCGGTCGCGCCCACCGCGATCACCGCGAGCGCGGTGGCCACGTTGCCGAGCAGGGTGCCCTGCAGCCAACTCACAGCCGTCAGGATGACGTTGGAGCCGGCGGGGTCGAGTTGCACCGATTGGGCGCGGGCGCCGCCGGCGCCCATCGCCTCGGCCAGGGCGAGAGCCGCTGCGATGGCGATCCTGGGTGTCGTCCTGGCCAAGCTGGTCCTCTCGTTCATCGGGCCGCACCGGCGGCGGCGGTGGCGTCCGCCACCTGGCTCAGCCGGTTCATGATAGCGGCGACATAGGCCTGCGTCTCCTTGAACGGCGGCACCCCGCCAAACCGGTCCACGGCCCCGGGGCCTGCGTTGTAGGCGGCGAGCGCGCGCATGAGATCACCGTCATAGCGCCGCATCATGGCGCCAAGATAGCCGGCCCCGCCGCTGAGGTTCTGCGCCGCATCGGCGGGATCGACGCCCATCGCCCTGGCCGTGGCGGGCATCAGCTGCATCTCGCCCACCGCGCCTGCGCGCGAGACCCGGTCGGTTCGGTAGTTCGACTCCCGCCAGGCGACCGCGGAGACCAGCTCGGGGCTCAACGCCGCCGCCTCGGCGGCCCGCGCCATCTCAGGTCCCGAGCTGGCAGACCGCCCTGTCCGGATCGACGCCTTGGGCCTGGGGCTCCTGAGCCCAAGGGCCCTGGGCCCGAGGCCCTTGGGCCGAAGGATCGGCGCAGCCCCCTGAGCGGTGAACACAGTTGGACCATCATAGACCTTGACCTCGCCCGAAGCGCCGATCTCCAGCACCTGTGCGGTCGCGCCAGACGCGGAGCTTAGCACCAGAGCACCCAGGCAAACCGCGACTACAGATGTCAAATGTTGGTGCTGATGTCTGAGGAAGCGGGGCCGCGCCGTTGCGGGAGCGCGACGTCGAGCTTTCGAATTCAAGACGATCCCCGCTCATCGGTTCGTGGATGCGTTAAAACACTGGTCCATTGCGCACAAGCGCAATCGCGGCTGTGACAGGCGAGCGAAAAAGCGTCCGAGGTGGAGCGGAACGCCGATCGACGCCGTGACGCGACTTGCGCCCGGACGCAACAAAGTCGTCCCCACGTCGTGGTGTCACAAAAGGCCGTGCGGTCGCCGGGCCGGCGTCGCCGCGCTGGTCCTGCACTGCATCCAGCGGTTCTTCGACCTGCGGGCCGGTGACCCGCGGTCTCAGACCGCCGGCGCCAGTGTCCGCACGTCGCAGGCGGCGAAGGTGGCCATGGTCAGGATCTGGGACACCGAGGCGGACAGAGGGCAGATCTGCACCGGCCTGGACATGCCGAGCAGGATCGGCCCCTGCACCGTCGCGCCGCCGAGCAGGTGCACCAGCTTGGCGGAGATGGAGGCGGCGTGGATGCCGGGCATGACCAGCACGTTGGCGTTGTCGGTGAGGCGCACGAAGGGGTAGTTGGCGCGCTTCTCGGGATCGAGGGCCACCTCCGGCGGCATCTCCCCCTCGTACTCGAAGTCGATGTCGCCGCCCTTGTCCTTGGCGCGAGCGTCCATCATGGCCACCGCCCGGCTGACCTTCTCGCCCCGCTCGCCGGCCGGGTTGCCGAAGGTTGAGTAGGAGGTGAAGGCCAGGCGCGGAGTGAAGCCCATGCCCTTCACCGCGCCCGCCGCCTCGATGGCGATCTCCACCAGCTCCTCGCTGGTAGGCAACTCGGTGACGCTCGTATCGGCGACGAAGATGGTGCGGCCCTTGGCCAGCAGGGCGGTCAGGCCCATCACCCGGCCGCCGGGCATGGGATCGATCACCCGTTGCACCTGGCGCAGGGCCACGTTGAAGGTGCGGGTGACGCCGGTGACCATGCCGTCGGCGTGGCCTAGCGCCACCATCGAGGCGGCGAAGGAGTTGCGATCCTGGTTGATCAGCCGCTGCACGTCGCGCCTCAGATAGCCGTGTCGCTGCAGCCGGCCGTAGAGGAACTCGACATACTCGTCGTTCCTCTTGGACAGGCGGGCGTTGACGATCTCCAGGCCCACCGCATCCGGGTCGACGCCCACGGCCCTGGCGTTCTCGCGCACGGTCTCCTCCCGCCCGCACAGGATCGCCTTGCCCAGGCCCTGCAGCTGGAAGGCATGGGCGGCGCGGATCACCGAGGTCTCCTCGCCCTCGGCGAAGACCACGCACTTCCTGGGTCCGTTCTGCACCGCACTGATGATGGTCTGGAGGAAGGCGGCCGAGGGGTCCAGCCGCTGGGCCAGGCGGTCGCGGTAGGCCGCCATGTCCTCGATGGGCTTGCGCGCGACACCCGTGTCCATGGCCGCCTGGGCCACGAACGGGGGCACGTACCAGATCAGCCGGGGGTCGAAGGGGGCGGGAATGATGTAGTCGCGCCCGAACTGCACCTCGCGCCCGTGATAGGCGGCGGCGACCTCGTCGGGCACGTCCTCCCTGGCCAGGTCGGCCAGGGCCTGGGCGCAGGCGACCTTCATCTCCCGGTTCACGCGCCGCGCCCGCACGTCGAGCGCGCCGCGGAAGATGTAGGGGAAGCCCAGCACGTTGTTGACCTGGTTCGGATAGTCGGAGCGGCCGGTGGCGACGATGGCGTCGTCACGAACGGCGTGGACCTCCTCGGGCGTGATCTCGGGGTCCGGGTTGGCCATGGCGAAGATGATCGGCTTGGGGGCCATGGTCTTCACCAGGTCTGCGGTCAGGGCGCCCTTGACCGAGGTGCCGATGAAGACGTCAGCGCCGTTCAGGGCGTCGGCCAGCGTGCGCAGCGGGGTGTCCACGGCATGGGCGGTCTTCAGCTGGCTCATGTCGTCCCGGCCCCGGTAGAGCACGCCCTTCTGGTCCACGGCGATGCAGTTCTCAGGGCGCGCGCCCATGGTCTTGATCAGCTCGAGCGTGGCGATGCCCGCGGCGCCCGGACCGTTCAGCACCACCTTCATGTCCTTGATCCGGCGGCCGGTGATCTCGCAGGCGTTGATCAGGCCGGCGGCCACGATGATGGCGGTTCCGTGCTGGTCGTCGTGGAAGACCGGGATGTCGAGCAGGTCCTGCAGCGCCGGCTCGATGTCGAAGCAGTCGGGGCTGCGGATGTCCTCCAGGTTGATGCCGCCGAAGGTCAGGCCGATGTTCTTCACCACGGTGATGAACTCGGCCGGGTCCTTGGTGGCGACCTCGATGTCGATGGCGTCCACGTCGGCGAAGCGCTTGAACAGCACCGCCTTGCCCTCCATCACCGGCTTGGACGCCAGGGCCCCGAGGTCGCCTAGCCCTAAGATCGCGGTGCCGTTGGAGATCACCGCCACCATGTTGCCCTTGGAGGTGTACTCGTAGGCGAGGTCCGCATCGGCGGCGATGGCCTTCACCGGCACGGCCACGCCCGGGGAGTAGGCCAGGCTCAGGTCGCGGGCGGTGGCCATCGGCTTGGTGGCCACCACGGCGATCTTGCCGGGGGTGGGGAGCTGATGGAAGGCCAGGGCCTCCTCGTCGGTGAAGCTCCTGCGGTTGTTCTCGGTAGGCATCGTCATCGTCCCCGCGCCGTATCACGACGCCGTTAAGCTTGGCCAAGAGTCTTTCCGGAGAGAACTCCGCCGGTACACCGCTGAAGCTACGTCGAAGCGTGAGGAAGCGCGGTCATCGCCAACGTTACATTCGGCTCAGGATGGGCGAATGCTGGCAAAGCCCATTCCTACCGGTGCTCCGTCCAGTGGTCGAGGTACTGAAGGCGGCGTCGAGCAGGTCGGGGTCGCGGAAGCGGCGGCCGGCCTCCGCGTGCAGCTCCGACAGCATCTCGTCCTGCACGGCCGGGGGCGTGTCGCGGGTCAGGCCGATCTCGTCGACCATGCGCTCCATGAACTCGACCGCATCGTGGGTTTCGGTCATGGCCCGCCTCGTCTGGGTCAGCTGGTCTGGGACTGCAGGCGTGCGATCAGCGGCTGAAGCACGTTGCGCCAGGTGTCATCGGTGATCGGGCCGATCTGGCGGTAGCGGATGCGGCCCTGGCGGTCGACGATGAAGGTCTCGGGCGCGCCGGTGACGCCGAGATCGATGCCGAGCCGCCCGCCCGCGTCGTCGCCAATGCGGGTGAAAGGGTCGCCGTGCTGCTCCAGCCAGGCGCGGGTCTTCTCCGGCTGATCCAGCCAGGCGACGCCGTAGATCGGCGCCACGTGGGACTGGGCGAGCTGGAGCAGCATGGGCTGCTCCTCCGCGCAGCTCGGGCACCAGGAGGCGAAGACGTTGATCATCGACACCTGGCCGGCGAGGTCGGCCTTGCTGAGCGTCGCTCCGCCGGGCTGCACCGGCTGCAGCGCGAAGGCGGGCAGGGGACGGGTGGCGTCTACCCGCGCCTGGCTGGGGTGGCCGCGCCAGAGGCCATAGCCCAGGATCGCCGCAAGACCCAGGAAGGCCAGCAGCGGGGCGAGCAGCAGCAGGCGCGTGCGCCGGGCGGCGGCAGGCAGGGCTTGGTCGCTCATTTGCGCGCCGCGGTCTGGGGGACCCCGCCGCCGCCTTGGGCCTCGGGCGTGTCGCTGACCTTGTAGACCTGTCCGCCCTTGGTCATGAACAGCTTCTCCATCTCGGCCCGGTTGAAGGGCCGCGAGCCCAGGCGGCCGAAGACCGCGACCTGTCCGCCTTCTTCGTCCACCGCGCGGTCCCGCTCAAGCCCCCGTGACAGGGCCAGCGCCGGGTGGCGGGTATGGCGCCAGGCGATCAGCTCGGGCTCGGGCGAGAAGCCTCAGAAGTGATGGCGCTGGCCCGCACGTCCTTCGGGGGCAGGACCGAGGCGAGCCTTGGGATGCAGCGGATCGTCGAGCCTGCCTTGAAGGGCCATGAGATGGAGACGGTGGGCGCGGGTCCGCGTAAGGTGGCTGCGGCCAACCTGCGCCCCCGGGGTTGGCCTTGCTAATGGCCGAGTTCGGAGTTGCGTACTCATGATTGTCGAGCTTGGGCACTACGCCCTGGTGCTGGCCTTCCTCATCGCCATCGTCCAGGCCGGAGCGGGCCTTTGGGGCGGCCACACCCGCAACCCCCACGCCATCAGCCTGGCCGGCCCCGCCGCCGTAACCCTGGCGGGCTTGGCGGCGCTGGCGTTCGGGGCGCTCACCTGGGCGCACGTCAGCTCGGACTTCAGCGTCCAGAACGTGTTCCAGAACAGCAATTCCGCCCTGCCGCTGATCTACCGGATCGCCGGCGTCTGGGGAAACCACGAAGGCTCCATGCTGCTCTGGATCGTCACCCTGTCGATCCTCGGCGGCCTGGTGGCGGTGCTCGACCGCAACCTGCCGCCGACGCTGCGCGCCCGGGTGCTCGGCGTGCAGGCGATCATCATCGGCGCCTTCGTCGGCTTCGCCCTGTTCACCTCCAACCCCTTCACCCGCCTGTCGCCGACCCCTCTTGATGGTCAGGACCTGAACCCCCTGCTGCAGGATCCGGGCCTCGCCTTCCACCCGCCCTTCCTCTACCTGGGCTTCGTCGGCTTCTCGGTGGCCTTCTCCTTCGGTGTGGCGGCGCTGCTGGAGGGGCGGGTCGATCCGGCCTGGGCCCGGTGGGTCAGGCCCTGGACGCTGGGCGCCTGGACCAGCCTGACGCTCGGCATCGGCATGGGCGCGGCCTGGGCCTATTACGTGCTCGGCTGGGGCGGCTTCTGGTCCTGGGACCCGGTGGAGAACGGCTCGCTGATGCCCTGGCTGGCGGGCACAGCCCTGCTGCACAGCGCAGCCGTGATCGAGAAGCGCGACACGCTGAAGGCCTGGACCATCCTGATGTCCATCACCGCGTTTTCCACCTCGGTGCTCTCCACCTTCGTGGTCCGTTCAGGCCTGCTGACCAGCGTTCACGCCTTCGCCAACGACCCCAGGCGCGGCCTGCTGCTGCTGGCCATCTGCCTGGTCATGACCGGCGGGGCGCTGCTGCTCTACGCCTTGCGCGCCCACACCCTGAAGGCCGGCGGCGCCTTCCAGGTGGTGAGCCGCGAGTCCTCGCTGGTCCTGAACAATGTGCTGCTGTCGGCCATCCTGTTCACCGTGGCCATCGGCACCTTCTGGCCGATCGTGGCGGAGGTGGCGTTCGGCCAGCGCATCTCGGTGGGCGGCCCCTACTACGTGCGGACCGCCGTGCCCCTGGCGGCGCTGCTCGCCCTGTTCATGTCCATCGGCGCGCAGCTGCCGTGGAAGCGGGGCGACTGGCGCGCCGCGTTGAAGCGCCTGCGCGTCGCCGCCGCCGTCACCCTCGTCGCCGCGGCCGCCAGCTTCTGGCTCAGCGGCCAGAGCAAGGCCCTGTCCGCCGTCGGCGTGGCCATGGGCGTCTGGATCGTGGCCGGCGCGGTGGCCGACATCGCGCTGCGGGTGCAGTTCGGCAGGGTGAGCCCGGGCGCGTTGTGGCGGCGGGCGGTGCACCTGCCGCGCTCGGCCGGGGGCGGGGCGCTGGCCCATGCGGGGCTCGGCGTCTGCGTGCTCGGCATGGTGGGGACCACGCTCTGGGCCAGCGAGAAGCTGACCGTGATGCGCCCCGGCGAGCGGATGCAGATCGCCGGCTACACCCTGGTGTTCGACAGCATAGACCCGCGCACCGCCGACAACTTCCAGGCCGATACCGCCAGCTTCACCGTGCTGCGCGGCGACCGCCAGATCACCGTCCTGCACCCGGAGCGGCGCTGGTTCCCGATCGCCCAGACCCTGACCACCCAGGCCGCCAACCGCCTGACGCCGATGGGCGACCTCTACCTCGTCGTCGGCGATCCTCGCGGCGACGACAATCAGTCCCACGTGGTGCGCGCCTACGTGCATCCGCTGGTGGGGCTGATCTGGCTCGGCGTACTGATCATGGTGGGCGGGGGCGGGGTCTCCCTGTCCGACGGGCGTTACCGCATCGGCGCGCCCGTGCGTCGGCTTAAGCCCGCGCCCGCGAGCCTGGCGGCCGCCGAATGAAGCGAGCGAGGGCCTCGATGCTTCCCTCCTGGGGGACGGCGACCAGCGAAGCTGGTGGAGGGGTCTGCGCCGCCGCTTCGCATCGGCCCCCTCAGTCGGTTTCGCCGACAGCTCCCCCAGGGCGGGAGCATCCAAGGCGTCGGGGTGGCAGGGGCGGCGCCTCGGCCCTCGTCCTTGCCACCCTCCTGACCTTCGCCGCCTCCGGCGCGGCCCTGGCCGTCAACCCGGAGGAACAGCTGCCGAACCCGCAGCAGGAGGCGCGCGCCCGGGCCATCACCCGGGAACTCCGCTGCGTGGTGTGCCAGAGCCAGACCATCGACGACTCCAGCGCGCCCGTCGCTCAGGCGCTGCGCAAGCTGGTGCGCGACCGCATCGTGGCCGGCGACAGCGACCGCCAGGTGGTCGCCGCGGTCACCGCCCGTTACGGCGATTTCGTCCTGCTCAAGCCCCGCTTCGACGGGTCCACCTCGATCCTTTGGCTAGGTCCTTTTGCGGTATTGGGGCTGGGCGCGGCCGGCGCCTTCGTCTACGTGCGCCGCCAGGGGGGCGTTGCGGAAGAGCCGGCTCCTCTCACCGACGCCGAGCGCGCGGCCCTGGCTGAAACCTTGCAGGCCTGAGCCTCGGTACAAGGTGGCTGAGCCTCTGTCCGGGACGTCGACGCTCATCCACACCCGCCTTGGCCCGTGTCTGATCAAGCATAACCTTCTGAAGCCGCGGGTCGTGACAGGTTGGCCGCCGGGAGACCTTCGGCTATGTTGACGATCCCGCAGATCCCCGATCTGCACGTCGCCCGCCCTAAACCTTGGAGGCCGTGAAGATCCCGATCTACTTCGG
>CALMGB010000125.1:0-637 GCA_937863535.1 uncultured Caulobacteraceae bacterium | reverse complement strand
TACTTCGGCGTCGGCAACCACGACGCGCGGGCGCCTTTCCTCGAAGTCTTCGCCGGCCCCTTCGCCCAGACCACGAGAACGGCTTCCGCAGGAGTTCGACACCTCCACCCTGGTCAGCCACGACACCTTAATCCTGGCCAAGGTGGTGGACGACGTGCGGCCGGCAGGCGAGACGCGGCTGAAGGACGTGGCCCAGCCCACCCCCGCCTACACCTTGGTATGAACGGCGCGCCTGAGGCCTTAAGCCACCCGGCGGGCGTCAGCCGACCTCTCTAGTATCCCAGCGTCTCAACCGGGCCCGTCCATGCTCTTCTTCCTGACCGCCGCCGCCCTGACCCTCGTGGTGGCCGCAGTCCTCGTCCGGCCGCTGCTGCGCGATTTGGCCGAGCCCGCGCCAGCCGATCGCTACAATGCGGCCGTCTATCGCGACCAGCTGGACGAGTTGCAGCGCGACGCCGAGCGGGAGACCCTGCCGGCGGGCGATGTGGCCGGCGCGCGGCTGGAGATCGAGCGCCGCCTGCTGGGAACGGCCAGGGGAGGGCAGGCGCCGGAGGGCGTGCGGCGCGCGCCGGGCGCCGCGGGCGTCGCCCTGACGGCCCGGCTGGCGCGGAGCGCCGGCGGCCTCGACCTCGCCGGG
>CALMGB010000124.1 GCA_937863535.1 uncultured Caulobacteraceae bacterium | reverse complement strand
GATCTGCACGGGCGGTCTGTGCGTTTAAGGACCTGCCATGGCTTCGGCGGCTGAACAGCTCGCGGCGAACATGAACTTCGGGGCGTTCCAGCGCGCCACCGACCTGCACAAGCGGCTGTGGTTCACGCTCGGCGCTCTGATCGTCTATCGCCTGGGCACCTACATCCCTATGCCCGGCATCAACATCCAGGCCTTCGCCCAGGCCTTCAACGGCCAGTCCAAGGGCATCCTGGGCATGTTCAACATGTTCTCGGGCGGCGCGGTTCAGCGCATGGCGATCTTCTCGCTGAACGTGATGCCCTACATCTCGGCCTCCATCATCGTGCAGCTGATGAGCACGATGTATCCGCCCTGGGAGAAGCTGAAGAAGGAAAGCGCGGCCGGCCAGAAGACGCTGAACCAGTACACCCGCTATCTCACCGTGCTGCTGGCGCTGGTGCAGTCCTTCGGTATCGCCCAGGGGCTGTCGCACGCCGGCCACGTTGTAGATCAGCCGGGTATCTTCTTCATCATCTCCACCATGGCCACGCTTACCGGCGGCACCCTGTTCCTGATGTGGCTCGGCGAGCAAATGACGACGCGCGGCGTCGGCAACGGCACCAGCTTGATCATCTTCGCCGGCATCGTGGCTAACTTCCCCAAGACACTCTGGCAGATGTTCTCTCAGACCCAGACGGGCTCGATGAGCGCCTTCGGCCTGCTGGGCATCCTGGCCCTGGCGGTGGCGGCGGTGCTGTTCATCGTGTTCATGGAGCGTTCGCAGCGGCGCCTTCTGGTGCAGTACCCCAAGCGCCAGGTCGGCAACCGCATGTATGGCGGCGACAGCTCCTTCCTGCCGCTGAAGATCAACACCTCTGGCGTCATTCCGCCGATCTTCGCCTCAAGCCTGCTCCTGCTACCGACCACGGTGCTGGGCTTCGTGGCCAGCGGCGGGCATGCGCCGGCCTGGGCGCCCTGGCTGCCGAACGTGGTGGGCCAGCTCTCGCGCGGCCACCCGGCTTATCTGGTGCTTTACGGCAGCTTGATCCTGTTCTTCACCTTCTTCTACACCTCCATCGTCTTCAATCCTGACGAAACGGCGGAGAACCTGCGCAAGTACGGTGGCTTCCTGCCGGGCATCCGGCCGGGCAAGCGCACCGCGGAGTACATGGACTTCGTGCTGACCCGGCTGACGGTGATCGGGGCCGCCTATATGGCCTTCGTCTGCCTAGTGCCCGAGGCAATCATGAGCGGCAATCCCACCACCCAGATCATGGGCGGCACCTCGATCCTGATCGTGGTGACGGTGACCATGGACACTGTGACCCAGATCCAGTCGCACCTGCTGGCCCACCAGTACGAAGGCCTGTTGAAGAAGTCCCGCGGCAAGGGCGGTGGGGCGGTCGGCATGCGTCCGCGGGTGGCGTCGCCGCGCGTGGCGGCGCGATGAACCTGATCCTGTTCGGCCCGCCGGCGGCGGGGAAGGGGACCCAGGCCCAGCGGCTGGTGACCGAGCACGGCATGGTCCAGCTCTCCACCGGCGACATGCTGCGTGCGGCCAAGAGTTCGGGATCCGAGCTGGGGCTGCGGGTCGCTGGGATCATGGACCGGGGCGAATTGGTCTCCGACGAGATCGTCATCTCTCTGATCGAGCAGCACCTGCCGGCTGCGGAGGCTGCGGGCGGCGCCATATTCGATGGCTTCCCGCGCACAGTCGCCCAGGCCCAGGCGCTGGACGGCATGCTGGCCCACCGCCACAGCCAGATCGACGTGGTGCTGCGGCTGGTGGTCGATCATCACGCCCTGCTGTCGCGCATCGCCAAGCGATTTGCCGAACAGGGCCGCCCCGACGACAACCCCGAGGTGTTTGAGACGCGGCTGTCCGCCTACGCCGCTCAGACCGCGCCGCTCCTCCCCTACTACCAGCTGTCAGGCAAGCTCATAGAGTTGGACGGCATGGCCGACATAACCCGCGTGTCCACGGCCATCGACGCCGCGCTCGCCAAGGTCGGGCTGCAAAAGGTTCCTTAACGTCGTCTCAGGCGCGCTCAGCCGGTTGACTGGCGCGAGACCATCCCTATAACGACGTATTCCGCGAAAGGGCGCGATAGTGCGCCGGTTCCGCCTGTGGGTGGTTCCGGGCCCGTTCGTGTTTTCCGTGCGCGCACAAGAGAGGTAGAGCGTGGCCCGCATCGCAGGCGTCAACATTCCGACCAACAAGCGCGTCGAAGTCGCGCTGCAGTATATCCATGGCATCGGGCAGCAGCGCGCCAAGGAAATCCTCGAGACCGTCGGCATCGAAGACGCTCGCCGCGTGAACCAACTCACCGACGCTGAAGTGCTCCAGATTCGCGAGACCATCGACCGTGAGTACATCGTGGAAGGCGACCTTCGCCGCGAGGTCTCCATGAACATCAAGCGTCTCCAGGACTTGGCCAGCTACCGTGGCCTGCGCCACCGGCGCGGGCTGCCCGTCCGTGGCCAGCGCACCCATACCAACGCTCGAACCCGCAAGGGTCCGGCCAAGCCGATCGCCGGCAAGAAGAAGTAAGGATTAGCCTGCGATGGCCAAGGAACCGACACGCGTCAAGAAGCGCGAGCGCAAGAACATTACGTCCGGCGTCGCCCACGTGAACGCCAGCTTCAACAACACTATGATCACCATCACCGACGCCCAAGGCAACACCATCGCCTGGTCCTCCTCGGGGACGATGGGGTTCAAGGGGTCGCGCAAATCCACCCCCTACGCCGCCCAGGTCGCCGCCGAGGATGCGGGCCGCAAGGCCATGGAGCACGGCGTCAAGACGCTGGAAGTGAACGTGGCCGGGCCGGGCTCGGGGCGCGAATCCGCGCTGCGCGCGCTCCAGGCCGTGGGCTTCTCCATCACCGCTATCCGCGACGTGACGCCGATCCCGCACAATGGTTGCCGTCCGCCCAAGCGCCGCCGGGTCTGACCCCCGCCCGCTGAATACTCCTCAGAGCGCCGCCGGAGACGGTTGGCGCTCTAACTCCGTTCGAGAGACGATCGTGATCGAAAGAAACTGGCAAGACCTGATTCGTCCCGAGAAGCCCCAGATCGAGCTCGGCGCCGACAGCCAGCGCAAGGCGCGCATGGTGGCCGAACCCCTGGAACGCGGCTTCGGCGTGACGCTCGGCAACTCGCTGCGCCGCGTGCTGCTGTCCTCCCTCCAGGGCGCGGCCGTCACCTCGGTGCAGATCGACGGCGTGGTGCACGAATTCTCCTCCATGGAGGGTGTTCGCGAGGACGTCGTCGACATCATCCTGAACATCAAGCAGCTGGCCCTGCGCATGCATTCCGATGGGCCCAAGCGCATGACGCTCCGCGCCACCGGCCCCGGTGTTGTGACCGCCGGCCAGATCGAGGCGCCGTCGGATATCGAGGTGCTAAACAAGAGCCACGTCATCTGCACCCTGGACGAGGGTGCGCAAGTGCGCATGGAGTTTACCGTCAACATCGGCAAGGGCTACGTCGCCGCCGAGCAGAACCGCCCCGAGGACGCCCCTATCGGTCTGATCGCGGTGGATGCGCTCTACAGCCCGGTGAAGCGTGTCGCCTACCGCGTGGAGCCCACCCGCCAAGGCCAGTCGCTCGACTATGACCGCCTGGTGCTCGAAATCGAGACCAACGGCGCGGTGAGCCCGGTAGACTCGGTGGCCTACGCCGCGCGTATCCTGCAGGACCAGCTTCAGCTCTTCATCACTTTCGACGAGCCGAAGAAGAAGGTGGTGGACGAGGCCAAGCCGGAGCTGCCCTTCAATCCGTCGCTGCTGAAGAAGGTGGATGAGCTGGAGCTATCGGTCCGTTCGGCCAACAGCCTGCAGAACGACAACATCGTCTACATCGGCGACCTGATCCAAAAGACCGAAGGCGAGATGCTCCGCACCCCGAACTTCGGCCGCAAATCCCTGAACGAGATCAAGGAAGTGCTTACCAACATGGGCCTCCACCTCGGCATGGATGTCCCGAACTGGCCGCCCGAGAACATCGAGGATCTGGCCAAGAAGTTTGAAGACCAGATCTGATCCGACCCTAACCGCACGCGCCCGGTCCGCCGGGCGCCTGCTCCGCCCCCTTCGAGCCTGAAGGGCGAGGCCTGCTGAGGAGACCATGCCATGCGTCACGGAAACGCCCACCGCAAACTTGGCCGAACCTCGGCCCACCGTACCGCCATGTTCGCCAACATGGCCGCCAGCCTGATCAAGCACGAGCAGATCACCACCACCCTGCCTAAGGCCAAGGAGTTGAGGCCCTTCGTCGAGAAGCTGGTGACGCTGGCCAAGCGGGGTGATCTGCACGCGCGCCGCATCGCCATCAGCCGGGTCCGCGACGTGGACCAAGTGGGCAAGCTGTTCTCCGCCATCGGCCCGCGCTACGTCGACCGCAACGGTGGATACATCCGCATCATGAAGGCGGGCTTCCGCCATGGCGACAACGCCCCGGTCGCGGTTATTGAGTTCGTCGACCGTGATGTTTCCGCCAAGGGCCTGGACAGTGGCCCCGTGATGGCCGCCGACGACTACGAGGACTAAGCGCCTCTCAACACAACACAGCTCTTCTAGAGGGCGGTGTGGTTACCGGGACCGCCCTTTTTCGTGTTCACGGCGCGATCCGGTGCAGGGGGTCTTAACGTGGACGAAAGCCTGCGTAGCCCAAGACGTGGCCAATCAAGGTCAGGGATGGCGTGATGCAGGGCGGCCTGCAGTTTCAGGGGCAGGCGGCCGCGCCGCGTAACGATCGCCCGGACGTGGTCATGGCGGTGCTGGCTGTCGTAGCCTTCACCGCGCCCGGCATGTTGCTGATGGGCTTGTCTGACGATCCAAACGCACCGCCTAACCCGATGCTCCGGCTCTACTGGCCTCCGGTCTACGCGCTGGTGCTGTTGCTCTGCGTGCGACGTTGGCGGGAGCTGGCGCGGTCGTGGGCGCCAGCGATCCTGATCACGCTTCCGGTCGCCTGGGCCTGTGCGTCGAAGTCCTGGTCGATCATGCCGGATGACACCGGACGACGCGCCTTCGCGCTCCTGCTCACCACCGTGTTCGGCTTCTGCCTTGGGGCTGCCTTTACAGGACGCCGCATGGTCCAGATCATCGCCGCGGCAGGCCTGCTCCTGGCTGCAGGCAGCGTCGTGGTGTCCGTCGCCATTCCGCGGGACGGTATAGAGCAATTGGTGAATGTCGGCGACTGGCGCGGCCTCTGGGACACCAAGAACGCGCTCGCAGGCTTCATGATGATCGGCGCGCTGGCTGCGGCCTGCGCCGCCACGCTCGCCGACGGCCACCGCAGACTTTGGTTGGCCAGCTTCGTCCTGTGTGTCTTCGACTTGCTGATGAGTCGGGGCAAGACCTCGTTGGTGTGCCTGTTGCTCGGGCTGGCCCTGCTGGCGGTGTTCAGCTTGGCCCGACGCGGCCCGGTTCGCGCGGTGCTGGCGGTCTGGGCGAGCGGCGCCCTCAGCCTGGCAGCGGGCTTTGCGGCCTTCTTGGTCCCGAACATGTTTTTCCATGTCATCGGCAAGGATCCGACCCTTACCGGCCGGACTCAGATTTGGGCTGCCGTGCTGGGCCAAGTCGCCCAGCGCCCGCTGACCGGGTTCGGATTTGCGGCTTTTTGGAACAAGGAGTCCGTCCCCGCCATGGTGGTCGCCAAGCAGACCGGCTGGGTGGCGCCAGAGGCGCACAACGGCTGGCTCGACCTGCTCGCCCAGGTGGGCTGGGTCGGACTAGCGCTCACCTCGGTGGGCTGCCTGTTCGGACTTGTGTTCGCCCTCGGGCGCTGGTCAGGTCGGGACGATGGCTGGTTCTCGCCCCTCTATCTGGTGATCTTCCTGGGCATGTCCTTGGCGGAGAGCGTGCTTCTCTCGGGCAACAACCTGGTTTGGGTGGTGTTTGTCGCCGTGCTCACCCAGTTGTTGGGGCCGGCCAAGCCCGCTCCGCCGTTGCTGCGCGCGCCTCGTCGGGAGGTGAGCGTGTCAACTGCGCCAGTCCCCTCGGCTTAAGGCCTGACGTTGGCGGCGGCGAACAGGCTTGACCGCGCCCACGGCAGACCCTATCCACACCGCCTCGCGCCGGGCGAAGCCGGGCATGCGGGTGTAGCTCAGTTGGTTAGAGCGCCGGCCTGTCACGCCGGAGGTCGCGGGTTCGAGTCCCGTCACTCGCGCCATGCCCAGTCCACGATATCCTCTAAGTCGGCTTTACCACCGCGGTTAAGGGGTCTTTAGCCCCGGCGGATTACTTCAGCTCCCAACGGGAGCAGGCTATGTCATTCCTAAATAGCTTTGCGCGTGACGAGCGCGGCGCCACGGCTATCGAATACGGTCTTATCGCGGCTTTGATTGCCGTGGTAATTATCGCCGGCGCAAGCAGCTTGGGTAAGAACGTCGGCACGACCTTCAATAAAATCGCGAGTAACGTGGCTGGCTCGTCGAGCTAGCGGGCTCGTACGTCCTTATCCGCCCGTTACGCTGCAGGGCGCGAGCGGCCTGGCCACGCATCCTCGCCTGTCTCGCATCTTTTCTTCCTGCCGATCTCGCGGCCAAGACCCTTGCGCTGACTGTCCTGTGGGCTCGCCGATCACGATCAGAGGGTGAACCAGTCATCTGAGGAGCCGGTCGCGCCGCCGAGGCGGAGCGCCTCGCGACTCCACGCGCCATTATGCGGAAGCGTGCAAACCATTCGCATCTTTGGCTTTTCGCCCGGCTCCGTTTGAAGCCCGCAAGGCCTTGGTCTACAAGCCTTCGACTCCCATCTGAGGCTTCGATGAACGCCTTCCTGCTGCAGTATCTGCCGATCCTCGTATTCATGGGGATTGCGGCCGTGATCGGCTCCGCCTTCCTCGTTGCGGCCTTCACGCTCGCCCCGCGCGATCCCGATCCGGAGAAAATCTCCGCCTACGAGTGTGGGTTCAACGCCTTCGAGGATGCGCGGATGAAGTTCGACGTGCGGTTCTACCTGGTCTCCATCCTGTTCATCATCTTCGACTTGGAGGTGGCGTTCCTGTTTCCTTGGGCCGTCAGCTTGATGAAGTTGCCGCATAATACCCAGGTGTTTGCCTTCTGGTCGATGTTCACCTTTCTGTTCATCCTGACCGTCGGCTTCGTCTACGAATGGAAGAAGGGTGCACTGGAGTGGGAGTAGTCCCCGTGCGTCCGACCGAGGATGCGATGAGCCACTCGCCCTCGGGCCTGCTCGTTCCGGCGAGTGCGGCTTCGCGCTCTACCGTACAAGGCTATGATCCACAGTTGCACGATGCGGGCTTCGACGCCCTGGCCGGACAGCTTGCCGACCAGGGCTTCGTGACCGCAGCGCTCGACGACGTGATCACCTGGGCGCGCACGGGCTCCCTGATGTGGATGACGTTCGGTCTGGCCTGCTGCGCCATCGAGATGATGCAGGCCTCCATGCCCCGCTACGACATGGAGCGGTTCGGCATGGCCCCCCGCGCCAGCCCGCGCCAGAGCGACATGATGATCGTGGCCGGCACCCTGACCAACAAGATGGCCCCGGCGCTGCGCAAGGTCTACGACCAGATGCCCAACCCCCGCTACGTCGTGTCCATGGGCTCCTGCGCCAATGGCGGCGGCTATTACCACTACAGCTACAGCGTGGTTCGCGGCTGCGACCGGATCGTGCCGGTCGACGTCTATGTGCCGGGCTGCCCTCCAACGGCGGAGGCGCTGATTTACGGCCTTTTGCAGCTGCAGAAGAAGATCAGGCGGACGGGGACAATTGATCGATGACCCTCGTTGTCGCCAACGATGAGCTGAAGGCCATGGGCGAGGCGATCATCGCCGACGCCATGGGCTCTGCCGTGGGCTTCCGCGTCGAGTACGGCGAACTGTCGATCGTAGCGCAGCCGAACCGGATCGTAGAGTTGCTGACGATACTGCGCGATAACGCCGCCTACAGGTTCATTCAGCTGACCATGATCAGCGGCGCCGACTATCCGGATCGGGCGCGCCGGTTCGACGTGGTCTACCAGCTGCTCTCCTTCGCCAAGAACCGGCGGCTGCGCGTTAAGCTGCAGACCGACGAGGATACGCCGGTGCCGTCCGTCGTCTCGGTGCACCCGGCGGCGGACTGGTACGAGCGCGAGGCGTTCGACATGTACGGCATCTTCTTCGAGGGCCATCCGGACCTGCGCCGCATCCTTACCGACTACGGTTTCCACGGCCATCCGCTGAGGAAGGACTTCCCGATGACGGGCTATGTCGAGGTGCGCTGGGACGAGGCGCTGAAGCGGGTGGTGTACGAGCCCGTCAAGCTGCCCCAGGAGTTCCGCGCCTTCGACTTCCTCTCGCCCTGGGAGGGCGCCCGCGCCGCCCTGCCGGGCCAGGGCTACGAATACGTGCTGCCGGGCGACGAGAAGGCCTTCGACAAGGCCGAACAGGCCATGAGCGCGCGGGCGGCCGCCTCCCTCACTGAGCCGCAGACGAGCATGAGCGCGGTCACGCTCACCTCCGTCGACCAGAAGTCCGGGACTGATCCCGCACCGTCCCACGCGCCGCCCCCACCGGCGAAGAAGGGCTGATCCATGGCCGATGACGCCTTCACTGCCCAGAACCCTTCCATGCAGACCGAGGTCGCGCCGGCCCCTGAGGCGCTGAACCAGCGCGGCATGACCATCACGCCGATCGATGATTTCGGCGTGCCTGAGACCAAGGTCCGCAAGTTCAACATCAACTTCGGCCCCCAGCACCCCGCAGCCCACGGCGTTTTGCGCCTGGTGCTGGAGCTGGATGGGGAGGTGGTGGAGCGGGTGGACCCACACATCGGCCTGCTGCACCGCGGCACCGAGAAGCTGATGGAGGCGCGCACCTATCTCCAGTCGATCCCCTATTTCGACCGGCTGGACTACGTGGCGCCGATGAACCAGGAGCACGCCTTCGTGCTCGCCATCGAGCAGATGCTGGGCATCGTCCCCACCGAGCGCGGCCAGATCATCCGGGTGATGTTCTGCGAGATCGGCCGCATACTCAGCCATATCCTCAACGTCACGACCCAGGCCATGGACGTCGGCGCCCTCACCCCCCCGCTCTGGGGCTTCGAGGAGCGCGAGAAGCTGATGGTGTTCTACGAGCGCGCTACGGGTGCGCGGCTCCACGCCAACTACTTCCGCCCCGGCGGCGTGCACCAGGACCTGACGCCGGCCCTGATCGAGGACATCGGCGCCTGGTGCGACAGCTTCATGCCGGTGATGAAGGACATCGACGGCCTAGTCACCGGCAACCGCATCTTCAAGCAGCGGAACGTCGACATCGGCGTCGTATCGAAGGAGGAGGCCTATGCGCGGGGCTTCTCCGGGGTGATGGTGCGCGGTTCCGGCGTCGCCTGGGACCTGCGCAAGTCCCAGCCCTATGACGGCTACGAGACCTATGACTTCGACATCCCTGTCGGGAACAACGGCGACTGCTACGACCGCTACCTCGTCCGCATGGAGGAGATGCGCCAGTCGGTGCGGATCATGAAGCAGTGCGTGGAGCGGTTGCGTGTCACCCCCGGCCCGGTGCTGACCGAGGACGGCAAGGTCGCGCCGCCGCGCCGCGCCGACATGAAGCGCTCGATGGAAAGCCTGATCCACCACTTCAAGCTCTACACCGAGGGCTTCCATGTGCCGGCAGGCGAGGTCTACACCTGCGTGGAGGCGCCCAAGGGCGAGTTCGGCGTCTATCTGGTCGCCGACGGCACCAACAAGCCCTACCGCTGCCACATCCGCGCGCCGGGCTTCGCCCACCTCCAGGCCATGGATTGGATGAACCGCGGCCATCTGCTGGCCGACGTGGCGGCGATCCTGGGGTCCATCGACATCGTGTTCGGAGAGGTGGACCGGTGAGCCCCTCTATCCCGCTCATCCCGGCGAATGCCGGGACCCAGATTGTGAAGCTGGCCGCTGGCCAGCTAGTCCACAACAGCTCTCTTCCGGGTCGGCCTAAGCCATACGATCTGGGTCCCGGCATTCGCCGGGATGAGCGGATTTAAGGGGCCGAAGAGTTGTCAGTCCGCCGTCTCGCCAAGGAACAGCCCGCGAGCTTCGCCTTCACGCCGGAGAGCCTGGAGAAGGTGAACTTTTGGCTGGCCAAGTATCCGCCGGCCAAGAAGCAGTCCGCCTCTATCCCGTTGCTCTGGCTGGTGCAGAAGCAGGAAGGCTGGGTCTGCGAACCCGCCATCCGCCTGGTCGCCAGGATGCTCGAGGTGCCGGTGATCCGTATTCTGGAGGTGGCGACCTTCTACACCATGTTCATGCTGGAGCCGGTGGGCCGCGCCGCCCTGATCCAGGTCTGTGGCACCACGCCGTGTGCACTCCGCGGCGCCAACGATCTGCTCGCCATCTGCCAGCAGGAGTTCGGCCAGAAGGGCCACATGACCGCCGACGGCCTGTTCACCTGGGAGGAGGTCGAGTGCCTGGGCGCCTGCTGCAACGCGCCGATGGCCGCGATCAACGACTACTACTACGAGGACCTGACACCGGTGACCTTCCGCCAGATCATCGCCGACTTCCGCGCCGGGAAGAGCCCCGCGCCCGGCAGCTACGCTGGTCGCCACAGCTCCGAACCCGCCGGGGGTGCGCAGACGCTGAGCGACCCGGCGCTCTACGACGGTTCCAAGGCCCACAGGATTGAGAAGCTCCCCAATGCGCCTGAGCCTGAGCCAGTGGCATGAGTTGGAAGCAGCCCTATTCAGGACGCATCATCCTGTCGCTGGTATTCGCCACGGCCTTCCTGATCAACGGCGGCCTAGGGCTGGGCGTTGGGCTGACTTCAACGCCCAGCCATGTCAACGGAATGTCGGCAGTCGTATTCGTCTTCGGCATCATCGCGCTTGGTGCGGCCGTGCAACAGGCGATCAAGGCCATTGGGGTCCGCCATGACGTCTAGCGAGCGTGACGCCTTCCAGAAGGCGCAAGCCCTGCGGATGGTATTCACTGGGTTTCCGGCTGTATTCCTGATGTGCGTCGGCTTCTTTTTTTGGGGAAGGCACCGTTTAAGCACACACACCGCGGCGATAGCGCCTTGGGAACTGGGCTGCATCGTAGTCGGACTGGGCCTGTTGGTGCTCGCAAATTTTCGATTTATTAATGCGATTAAAGCGTCAAACCCAAAATCTGAGCGCCGGCTCTAGCTCAGGGATTAAAACAGAACATGCCCGGCATTCTCCAGGACAAGGACCGCATCTTTACCAACTTGTACGGGTTCAAGGATCCGTACCTGGAGGGGGCGAAACAGCGTGGTGCGTGGAACGCCACCGGCGACATTCTGTCCTGCGGCCGCGACTGGATCATCACCAACATGAAGAACTCCGGCCTCCGCGGTCGGGGCGGCGCGGGGTTCAATACCGGGCTGAAGTGGTCCTTCATGCCCAAGACGGTCACTGAAGGGCGCCCCCACTACCTCGTCGTCAACGCCGACGAGTCCGAGCCCGGCACCTGCAAGGACCGGGAGATCATGCGCCATGATCCCCACCTGTTCATTGAAGGCTGCCTGATCGCGTCCTTCGCCATGCAGGCCCACGCCTGCTACATCTACATCCGCGGCGAATATGTGCGCGAGCGCGAGGTGATGGAGCGCGCCGTCGCCGAGGCCTACGCCGCCAAGCTGATCGGCGAGGACAACGACTTCGGCTACCCCTTCCACCTCTACATCCACCACGGCGGCGGAGCCTACATCTGCGGCGAGGAGACGGCGCTCCTGGAAAGCCTGGAGGGCAAGAAGGGC
This sequence comes from uncultured Caulobacteraceae bacterium, assembly GCA_937863535.1. GTDB lineage: Bacteria > Pseudomonadota > Alphaproteobacteria > Caulobacterales > Caulobacteraceae > CAHJWH01. Next base: position 6,577 of record CALMGB010000124.1, on the reverse strand, counting down.
CAGCCGCGGCTGAAGCCCCCGTTCCCCGCCGGCGCCGGCCTCTATGGCTGCCCCACCACGGTGAACAACGTGGAGAGCATCGCGGTCGTGGGCACGATCCTGCGCCGTGGCGCGGACTGGTTCGCAGGCTTCGGCCGGCCGAACAACACCGGCACCAAGCTGATGTGCGTCTCCGGCCACGTGAACAAGCCCTGCAACGTGGAAGAGGCCATGTCCATTCCGCTGAAGCAGCTGCTGGAGGAACACTGCGGCGGCGTGCGTGGCGGCTGGTCGAACCTGAAGGCGGTGATCCCCGGCGGCTCCTCGGTGCCGATGATCCCGATCGAGCAGTGCGAGACCGCGCTGATGGACTTCGACAGCCTGCGCGACCTGAAGAGCGGGCTCGGCACCGCAGCGGTAATCGTGATGGACCGCTCCACCGACCTGATCCGCGCCATCAGCCGCATCAGCTACTTCTACAAGCATGAAAGCTGCGGCCAGTGCACCCCCTGCCGCGAGGGCACCGGCTGGATGTGGCGCGTGATGGAGCGCATGGCCAACGGCCAAGCCGAGATGCGCGAGATCGACATGCTGCTGGAGGTCACTACCCAGGTGGAGGGCCACACCATCTGCGCGCTCGGCGATGCCGCCGCCTGGCCGATCCAGGGCCTGTTCCGCCACTTCCGCCCCGAGGTGGAGGCCCGCATCAGCAGCTACCGCACAGGTAAGCCGCACGTGCAGGGTGCGGCCCTGCTGGCGGCGGAGTAAGGCATGAACCTGTCCGCCGTTCAGCCCTCGGCCGTGCTGGTTCTGCTGCAGACGTTCTACGCCATCGTCCCGGTGGCGGCGCTGACGGTGATAAGCTGGCGCATGGGACGCCGCGCGGGATGGCTGGTCATTCCCTGGGCGGTGGCGCTGGTGGTGGGGGCGTTCAGCCTGTTCGCCATACACATGGCCATGGCCCGTTCTCCCCTCGCCGGCACGGTGACTTGGCCATATCTGATGCTGAGCGCCGTGCATTCGGCAAGCGCGGTGGCGTTGCTAGTCGGCACCTTGGTCCTCGCGGTGGTGGGATGTTCGCGCACCGGCTTTGTCGAACCGACTGAAGGACTGCGCTGATGCCCACCGCCAAGGTCAACGGCCAAGAGGTCGAGTTCGAGCCCGGGATGACCGTGCTGCAGGTCGCCGAGCTGGCGGGGGAGGAGATCCCGCGCTTCTGCTATCACGAGCGGCTGTCCATCGCTGGCAACTGCCGCATGTGCCTGGTGGAAGTAAAGCCCGGGCCACCCAAGCCCCAGGCCTCCTGCGCGCTGCCCGCCGCCGACAAGCAGGAGATTTTCACCAACACGCCCATGGTGAAGAAGGCCCGCGAAGGGGTGATGGAGTTCCTGCTCATCAATCACCCGCTGGACTGCCCGATCTGCGACCAGGGCGGCGAGTGCGACCTGCAGGACGAGGCCATGGGCTATGGCCGCGACGACAGTCGTTATGTCGAGAACAAGCGGGCGGTAGAGGACAAGTTCCTAGGGCCGCTGATCAAGACGCAGATGAACCGCTGCATCCAGTGCACCCGCTGCGTCCGCTTGTCCACCGAGATCGCCGGCGTGTCCGAGATGGGCATGATCTCCCGCGGCGAGGACGCGGAGATCACCTCCTATCTGGAGGAGGCGCTGACCAGCGAGCTCAGCGGCAACTTGGCCGACGTCTGTCCCGTGGGCGCCCTGACCCACAAGCCCTGGGCCTACAACTACCGCCCCTGGGAGCTGAAGAAGACCGAGAGCATCGACGTGATGGACGCGCTGGGCAGCGCGATCCGAGTGGACGCCAAGGGCTCCCAGGTCATGCGCATCCTGCCGCGCGTGAACGAGGACATCAACGAGGAGTGGATCAGCGACAAGACCCGCTACGTCCCCGACGGCCTGATCCGCCAGCGGCTCGACCGCCCGTTCATCAGGGTTGCGGGCAAGCTGAAGCCGGCGACCTGGGCCGAGGCGTTCGCGGCGGTGGCCGGCAAGTTGCGCGCTACCGCAGCTGACAGGATCGGCGTGATCGCCGGCGACCTGCAGGACGCGGAGTCGATGAAGGCGGCGATGGACCTGTTTGCATCGCTCGGCGTCAAGAGCCTGGACTGCCGCCAGGACGGCGCCAAGCTAGGCCGCGGTCCGCGCGAGAGTTGGCTGTTCAACACCACCATCGCCGGCATCGAGGGCCTCGACCGCCTGCTGCTGATCGGGACCAACCCGCGGCGCGAGGCGCCGCTGCTGAACGCGCGCATCCGCAAGGCCTGGCTGAAGGGCAAGCTGAACGTCGGCCTGATCGGCGAGGCCGCGGACCTTCGCTACGGCTTCGATTATCTAGGCGCCGGCCCCGCCTCGCTGTCCAAACTGGTCGAGGGCGAGGGCGAGTTCTTCAAGGACGGCAAGGCGGTTGGGATCGTGGTGGGGCAGGGTGCGCTTGCCCGCAGCGACGGCGCTGCGGTCCTGAACCTCGCCGCCAGGTGCGCCTCGACCTTCGGCGGCACCCTGAACGTGCTGCATACGGCGGCTGCCCGGGTGGGGGGTCTCGACATGGGCTTCCTGCCACGCAGCGGCGGCCGCGACGTGGCGGGCATGCTGAAGGGCGACATGGACGTGGTGGTGCTGCTCGGCGCCGACGAGATCGACACCTCGGCGCTTGGCCGGGCGTTCGTTGTCTACGTCGGCAGCCACGGCGACGCGGGCGCCAACCGCGCCGACGTCATCCTGCCGGGCGCGGCTTACGTCGAGAAGTCCGGCATCTACGTCAACACTGAGGGCCGGGTGCAGATCGCCAACCGCGCCACCTTCCCCAAGGGCGAGGCCAAGGAGGACTGGGCCATCTTCCGCGCCCTGTCCGAGCATCTCGGCGCCAAGCTGCCCTATGACAGCCTGGAGCAATTGCGCGCCAAGCTGATGGCTGACCATCCGACCTTTGGCCAGGTGGACTATGTGGCTGGGACCTCCCGGCCTGCGCCCGGCTTCGCCGGCTTCGGGGAGGCGGGGGCGCTGTCCGACGCGCCCTTCTCCAATCCGCTGACCGACTTCTACCTGACCAACCCCATCGCCCGCGCCAGCGTCACCATGGCCGAGTGCTCCTCTTCGCTCGCGGCCTCGCACCAGCGGTTGGAGGCCGCCGAATGAACTTCTGGGCCACTCCCGTCGGCTGGAGCCTGATGACCGTGGGCGGCGTGATGGCCGTGACGGTGGGCGTGCTCGTCAGCCTGGCCTTTCTGCTGCTGGCCGACCGCAAGATCTGGGCCGGCGTGCAGATGCGCAAGGGCCCCAACGTGGTGGGTCCTTTCGGGCTGATGCAGTCTTTCGCCGACTTCCTAAAGTTCGTGCTGAAGGAGCCGATCATCCCGGCCGGCGCCGACAAGATCGTCTTCATCATCGCGCCGCTGATCACCTACATCCTGGCGTTCGGCAGCTGGGCGGTGATCCCGTTCGCCCCGGGTTGGGTCGTGTCCAACATCAACGTCGGCATCCTGTACCTGCTCGGCGTGTCATCGCTGGGCGTCTACGGCGTGATCATGGGCGGCTGGGCGTCCAACTCTAAGTATCCGTTCCTGGGCGCGCTGCGCTCGGCGGCGCAGATGGTGAGCTACGAGGTCTCCATCGGCCTGATCATCCTGACGGTGATCCTGCTGGCTGGCTCCATGAACCTGTCCACGATCGTGGAGCACCAGGCGGGAGGCTTCTGGAACTGGAACATGCTGGGCGGCGGCGGGTGGAAGAACTGGCCGCTGATCGTGGTCATGTTCCCGATGATGGTAATCTTCTTCATCTCCGCCCTGGCGGAGACTAACCGGCCGCCCTTCGACCTGTCGGAGGCGGAATCCGAGCTCGTGGCCGGCTTCCAGGTGGAATACTCCTCCACCCCCTATCTGCTGTTCATGATCGGCGAATACGCCAACATCGTCCTGATGTGCGCCATGCTCAGCGTGCTGTTCATGGGCGGTTGGACCTCGCCCATCCCTCTGCCCTTCCTGCACCTTCCGTTTTGGCTGTCCGAGGTGGTCAGCTTCTTCTGGATGGCGGTGAAGATGGGCTTCTGGTTCTTCATGTTCGCCATGGTGAAGGCCATCGTCCCCCGCTACCGCTACGACCAGCTCATGCGCCTGGGCTGGAAGGTCTTCCTGCCCACCTCGCTGGTCTGCGTGGTGGCGGTGAGCGCGTGGCGTGTCTTCGTGGTCGGGAGTTAAGTCGTGGCCTTCGCTCAACGCGTCGCCCAAGCCGTCAAGGGCGCGGCGCTGATGGACTTCGTGGGGGCCTTCGGCCTCGCCATGAAGTACATGGTGCGGCCCAAGGCCACCATCTACTACCCCTTCGAGAAGGGGCCGCTCAGCCCGCGCTTCCGCGGCGAGCATGCGCTGCGCCGCTATCCCAACGGGGAGGAGCGCTGCATCGCCTGCAAGCTGTGCGAGGCCATCTGCCCGGCCTGGGCCATCACCATCGAGGCGGAGCCCCGGGCCGACGGCTCCCGCCGCACCACGCGCTACGACATCGACATGGTGAAGTGCATCTACTGCGGCCTGTGCCAGGAGGCCTGCCCGGTGGACGCCATCGTCGAGGGTCCGAACTACGAGTTTACCGTGGAGACGCGCGAGGAGCTGCTCTACGACAAGGCCAAGCTGCTCGACAACGGCGACCGCTGGGAACGCGAGATCGCGAAAAACCTGGAGTTGGACGCGGCGTATCGGTGAGCCTGCTCCGCCCCTGCGAAGCGGGGGAGGGGGATCACACGAGGCGTGGTGGAGGGGGCTTCGCCGCGGCCAACGTTTAGGCGGCGATGTCTCCCCGTCACGGCGCGTACCCGTACTGCGCCACCTCCCCCGCTTCGCAGGGGAGGAGAGTGGGTAGGGAGTAGCGCGCCGCTGATCCGTGCTTTAGGAAGGCGCGACTCCGACTAACCGGCCCGCGCCGGCCGATTTTGTGTGTGAAGGGGAGCGCGTTTGGACCTGCAGGCCATAGCCTTCTACGTGCTGTCTGCGGTGACCATCGGCTCGGCCCTGATGGTCGTGACCGCGCGCAATCCAGTGCACTCCGTCCTCTTCCTGATCACCACCTTCTTCACCTGTGCAGGGCTGTTCGTCATGCTGGGGGCCGAGTTTCTGGCCATGCTTCTGGTGGTCGTCTACGTCGGCGCGGTGGCGGTGCTGTTCCTGTTCGTCGTCATGATGCTGGACGTGGACTTTGGTTCGCTGCGTTCCGGATTCGCGCGCTACCTGCCCATCGGCGGGGTGGCGGCGGCGGTGCTGCTCGGCGAGATGATCCTGGTGGCGAGCGCGGTGGGCGATCGCGGCGCGGCCGTCACCACCCACTACGGCGCCAGCCCGTATTCCAACACCGAGCAGATCGGGCGGGTGCTCTACACTGACTACATCTACTTCTTCGAGGCGGCGGGTATGGTCCTGCTGGTGGCCATGATCGGGGCCATCGTGCTGACGCTGCGCCACAAGCCGGGGATCAAGCGCCAAGTCATCGCCGACCAGACCGCCCGCTCCGCCTCCAACGGCATGAGGATCATCACCGACGTGAAGATTGGCCAGGGGATCGACGCGTGAGCGTGGGCCTCAACCCCTACCTGGCGGTCGCCGCCATCCTGTTCACCATCGGCGTATTCGGCATCTTCGTGAACCGGCGCAACATCATCATCATCATGATGGCGGTTGAACTTATCCTGCTCGCCGTGAACATCAATCTGGTGGCGTTCTCCAGCTTCCTGCACGAGGTGACGGGCCAAATCTTCGCCATGTTCGTGCTGACCGTCGCCGCCGCCGAAGCCGCCGTGGGCCTGGCGATCCTGGTCACCTTCTTCCGCAACCGCGGCGATATCCTGGTGGACCGCGCCAACATGATGAAGGGCTGAGCTATGGCAGGTTCGGCTCCTGGCGCTTCGTCCGCGTTCGGCCTGATTCTGAGCCTGTCAAAGGACGAGGCCGCGGCACGCCCGGTGAACGCCTCGTCCTTCGACAAGCTCAGGATGAGGCGAGTGCAAGCGGCGATGCAGCCCAGCCGGTTTGAAGCGGAAACAGCCTAGCCGACCATGGAAGCCCTGCTCGTCATCCTCGTCTTCGCACCGCTGCTGGCCGCCGCGGTCGCGGGTCTCTCAGGCCGCCGCATCGGCGACATCCCGTCGATGGCGATCACCACGGGCCTGCTGGCCCTGTCGTGTGCGCTGTCCTGGTACACCTTCTCCCAGGTCGCCTGGGGCGGGTGGACCCAGCACTACGTATTCCAGCTGCTACCCTTCATCGACGTGGGCCAGTTCCAGTCGGCCTGGTCGATCCGGCTCGACACGCTGTCGGCGGTGATGCTGATCGTGGTGACCACGGTGAGCTTCCTCGTGCACCTATACTCGTGGGGGTACATGGCCGACGACGACAGCAAGCCGCGCTTTTTCGCCTATCTGTCGCTGTTCACCTTCGCCATGCTGATGCTGGTGACCGCCGCCGACTTCATGCAGCTGTTCTTCGGCTGGGAGCGTGTGGGGCTGGCGAGCTATCTGCTGATCGGCTGCTGGTACAAGACGCCGACCGCCAACGCCGCCTCGATCAAGGCCTTTGTGGTCAACCGGGTGG
>CALMGB010000123.1 GCA_937863535.1 uncultured Caulobacteraceae bacterium | reverse complement strand
GCCCAGGCTGCAGGCTGTCCAGCAGCACGGAAGCGGAGACGGCCGGATGCAGGGCGCTCAGGTCCTTGGGCGTGGGCGGGGCCAGGGCGAGGCGGACGGAGGGTGCACCCGCATGGGGATCGCCGGCGAACAGGATCAGGGCGGCCGCCGCGACCGCCATGACCAACGCCGCCGCCCCGGCGCCGACGTAGGGGTTGGTCAGCTGCGTCAGCCACGCCGGGAGGGCCGCGCCCGCGTCTGCAGGCGGGGAGGGAATGGCGGCGAAGGAGCGGCGTGCGAACATGACCGGCGTTGACGATGCGGACGCCGGGTCTTGGCGCCATGGCCGGAAGATGAACGAACGCGGTTAAGAAGAGGTGCAGGCGCCCGCTATCGCAGCGCTCAGCCCAGCAGGTCTTGATGTTCCTTGTGGCGACGGATGTAGGCGGCCGCGTAGCCGCACAGCGGGAGCACCTTCAGGCCTTCCCTACGCGCGATGGCGAGGACGCCCTCCATCAGCCGACCTGCCGCGCCGGTCCCGCGAAGCGACACCGGAGCCTCGACATGGGGGATGACCAGTCGCCCGGCGTCGCGCCGGTAGTCTGCGAAAGCCACACCACCCGCTTCCGCCAGTTCGAAACGATGGCGGCCCGTGTTGTCGGTCACCTCAGCCATGGTGGCGACTTACGGGCGCAGCGGGGCGCCGCTCGAAGGCGTCGCCTTGGAGGGTGGCCCTACCTGTTCGGCGGGGGCCGTATCGGTGACCGGCTTGGTCTTGGCGACCTGGCTCGCCGCGCCCGGAGCCGCGGAAGTGTGCGTGACCTGGGCGGTCTGGAACTTCGGTGTCGGCCGGGTGTAGATGCCGGTAGGTGAGCCCTGTTCCGCCGCCTGGACCGAGCCGAAACGCAGCACGGCCAGCGCGCGCTGCAGTTGGAAGTCCTGGCTATCGTCCGGCTTACCCGTCGACACCTTGGGCGCGGGGGGCTCGTCCTCGTCCGCGTCGCTCTTGAGAGCGGCCTTCTGGAGGCCCGGCGGCGGGTTGGGGATTTCTATCGACGTGGGCAGGAACCGGGTCTTGCCCTCCTGGGCGTCGAGGGCGTTGTGGAAGGTGGCCTCGGTGTACTGCATCGCGGCGTCGAACACGCCCTCGGCCTGGCGCCTGGACTCCGCCACGAACAGGTCGGGCGCGATGCCGGTCTTCTGGATCGAGCCGCCCGAGGGCGTGTAGTAGCGGTCAGTCGTCAGCTTCAGCCCCCCGTCCGCCCCGCCGTGCAGCGGGATGACAGTCTGGACCGAGCCCTTGCCGAAGCTGGTCAGGCCCACGATCGCGGCGCGGTGGCGGTCCTTCATGGCCCCCGCCACGATCTCCGACGCCGAGGCCGAGCCGCCGTTGATCAGCACCGCGATGGGCATGCCATGCAGCATGTCACCTTCCGACTTGGCGTTGTAGCGGGTGATGTCGCGAGGATCGCGGCCGCGCTGCGAGACCACCTCGCCGCCGTTCAGGAAGTCGCCCGCCACGTCCACCGCCTGGTCCACCAGGCCGCCGGGATTGTTGCGCAAGTCCAGAACCAAGCCCTTGAGGTGCGGGTCCCGTGTCTCCATGTCCTTGATCGCCGCGGCGGTCCCCGGGCCTGTCTTCTCGTCGAAACCGGCCAGGCGCAGATAGCCGTAGTCGCCGATCAGGCGATGCGTGACCGACTTGATGTCGATGACCTCGCGGACCAGCTTGACAGTGAAGGGGTCGGTCTTCTCCCGCGCGATGGTCAAGGTGATCGGCGCGCCGACCGCGCCACGCATCTGCTTCACCGCGTCGTTCAGCGACAGGCCCAGGATCGTCTGGCCGTCGATGGCGGTGATGTAGTCGCCAGGCTGCAGGTGGGCGCGGGCGGCGGGGGTGCCGTCCATGGGCGAGATGATCTTCACCGCCCCGTCGTCGGCGGTGACCTGCAGGCCCAACCCGCCGTACTCGCCGCGGGTCTGGTCGCGCATGTCGTCGAAGCTCTCGGGATCGAGATAGCCCGAGTGCGGGTCCAGCGAGGTGAGCATGCCGTCGAGCGACGCCTGGATCAGCTTCTTGTTGTCCACCGGCACCACGTACTGCTGGTCCACCGTGGTCAGCACGTCGCCGAACAGCTCCAGCATCTTGTAGGTGTCGGCCCGGGGTGGCTTGCCCTGCTGGTCGGCATAGGCCATGGCCGCCGCAGCCCCGAGGGCGAAGGCCGATATGCCGACGAGGAGGGTCTTGCGCATGCTTACGCCTTCGACTCGAACCGCCCGAGCTTACCCCGTCCTGGCCCCCGCATCGGGGAGCCAGCGGCCGGGATCGACGGGCCGGGTCGCCCGTCGCACTTCAAGATAAAGCGCCGGATGGGGCGTGTCGCCAGGCATCTTGCCTACCGGCTCGCCGCCGGCCACCGTGCGGCCCGCCTCCGTCCCGACCTCGCCGAGGCCGGCCAGCACCAGGTTGTAGTCTCCGGAGCGTAAGATCAGGACGTTTCCCCAACCTTTCAAGGGACCGGCGTAATCCACGGCGGCGGCGAGGGGGCTCAGCACCGCCGCCGCGGGCGCGGTGGTCCAGGTGACGCCCTTGGAATGCTCCGGATCGCCACCGGGCTGGCCAAAGCCATGGGCCAGCACACCCTGAACCGGGGCGGTGAAGCGCACGGGCAGGGCGTCGCCGTCGCTGGCCTCGGCGCTGCGAGCGTCCAGCACATGCACGAGTTCCCCCAGAGAGCGGGCTCGGGCGGCGAGGCGCTGGACGTCGGTCTGGGCCGCGCCGGCGTCGGCGTAGAGCTGCTTCTCCAGGGCCTGCTTCTGGGTGATCAGATCGGTGATCTGAGCCTCGCGGTCGGCCACGGTGCTCTCCGCCTGGAACAGCACTCCGCTTTCGGCGTCGGCCTGGCGGCGGACGCGCTTCAAAGCGTCGGACTGGCTGGAGAAGGCCTTGGCGCGGGTCTCCATCTCGGGCGTGATGGCCTTGATCAGGATGGCGGCGCGCACGGCGTCACGGGCGGAGCGGGGAT
>CALMGB010000122.1 GCA_937863535.1 uncultured Caulobacteraceae bacterium | reverse complement strand
ATCTTCAGCGGGCCGGGCTTGCCGCCCCGGCGGGCGAGGTCCGGCAGCACGCCGAGCGCCCTGGCGGCCGAGCCGTACCGGCGCATCAGCTCACGCCAGGTCACCGGACCGACGCCCTCAGTGCGGGCCAGGCGCAGCCGGTCGCGCCGCTCCGTTTCGCCGATTGAGGCGCCCGGACTCACGCGGCGGCCCTCACGCGGCGGACGTCTCGGCGCGCCTGCCTACGCGCGGCTCCTGGCCGCTCAGCAGGCGGCTGATGTTGGCGCGATGGCGCAGCACCACGAGCACGGCGGCGAACAGGATCAGGTCTCGAACCGGGGCTGCAGCGTGGATCAGCGCCGCATAGACCGGCGACATCGCCGCAGCCGCCAGGGCGGACAGGGAGGAGATGCGGAACACCGCCAGCACCAGCAGCCAGGTGGCCAGGGCCATCAGCCCCGCCGGCCACGCCGCCGCCAGCATGATCCCGAGAGCTGTGGCGACGCCCTTGCCGCCCTTGAAGCCCAGCCAGACCGGGAACAGGTGGCCTAGGAAGGCGGCCCCGCCCGCCAGCGCACCGGCCGTCTCTCCCCACAGCGACCGCGCGACAACGACCGCCAGAACCCCCTTGCCGGCGTCGCCCAGGAGGGTCAGGGCGGCGAGGTCCCTGCGTCCAGTGCGCAGCACGTTGGTGGCCCCGATGTTGCCAGAGCCGATGGCGCGAACGTCGCCCGCTCCGCCCCAGCGCGTCACCAGCACGCCGAATGCGATCGAGCCCAGCAGGTAGCCCCCCACGACAACAGCCGCGAGCACGACAGGCGTTAGGCCAAGCAGCATGGATGCAACCTTAAGGTGGAGCCTGACCGAGGCGCAAGACGCAACGCCCTCTCCCACGGGGCCAAGAGAGACTACCCTGCCAAGCCGTTCATCCGCTGGTCCAAATAGTGGCCCACGTGGGTCTCCACCGCCGGTAGGTGGTTGGACCAGTAGTGGTTGGCGCCGTCCACCAGCTCATAGGCGATGGAAATGCCCTTCTGGGTGCGGAGCTTGGCCACTACGCGCTCCACCTCCATCGGCGTCGCCACCGTGTCGCCACTGCCGTGCAGGATCAGGCCGGAGGCTGGGCAGGGCGCTAGGAAGCTGAAATCGTAGACGTTGGTCGGCGGCGACACCGAGATAAATCCGTCCGTCTCCGGCCGGCGCATGAGCAGCTGCATGCCGATCCATGCGCCGAACTGGTAGCCGGCCACCCAGCACTGAGACGCCGTCGGGTTGGTGGTCTGCAGCCAGTCCAGCGCCGTGGCCGCGTCCGCCAGCTCGCCGATGCCGCTGTCGAACTCCCCCTGGCTCTTGCCGACGCCGCGGAAGTTGAACCGCAGGGTGGCGAAGCCGCGCTTCATGAACAGGTGGTAGAGCTGCACCGCCACGGGATTGTTCATGTGTCCGCCCGCCTTCGGGTGGGGGTGCAGGATCAGGGCGATGGGCGCGTTGTCGGCCTTGGGCGGCGCGTAGCGGCCTTCGAGCCGGCCGCTGGCGCCGGTCAGGATCACCTCGGGCATGGTCTCCATATCCTTCTGCTCCGGGGCGCCCAGCCAAGGCCGCTGACCCGCCGCGGAATACTTGATCGCGGTACTAGGTTTTCCTACATGACAGACGTCAGCGAAATGCGAGCGTCGGCCGGAAAGCGGCGGTCTGTAGCACAGGCCGCCATCTACGGGGCGTTGTTTTCTTGGCGAATCGGGGCGGCTCCGCCGTTCCGGCGGACTGGTTGCGGGATCGGCGTTGCGCCATGCGGTTGGGCACCAAGGGACGGTATGCAGTCATGGCCATGACCGACCTCGCTCGCCATGGGCGCAAGCGTGCGGTCACCCTGGCCGAGATCGCCGGCCGCCAGGAGATATCGCAGGCCTATCTCGAACAGCTGTTCGCGGCGCTCCGCCGGAGCGGCTTGGTAGCCAGCGTGCGTGGGCCGGGTGGCGGCTATCGGCTTGCCCTGTCAGCGGATCTGATCAGCGTCGTCGACGTGGTGCGTGCGGTGGATGAGCCCCTGGCCGCCACTCGTTGCGAGGGTGCGCAGACCGGCTGCCTCGGCGGCGGCGAGCGCTGCGCCACGCACGACCTGTGGGACGCGCTGGGCGACCACATCTCCGAGTTCCTGGCGGCGGTATCGCTGGAGGACGTCGTGCAGCGTCGAGTGAAGTCTTCTGCAGCCGCTTCGGCGAAGGCTGCATGAGCATCACTCGCACCTATCTCGACCATAACGCCACGTCGCCGCTGCGGCCTGAGGCGCGGGAGGCCCTGCTCGACGCGCTTCAGGCGGGCGGCAATCCGTCGTCGGTTCATGCCAGCGGCCGGGCGGCGCGCAGACGGCTGGAAACGGCCCGCACGGCGGTCGCCGCCCTTATCGGCGGCTCGTCCGAGCGGCTGGTGTTGACCAGCGGCGGCACGGAAGCCAACGCGCTGGCCATCCGGAGCGCAGCGGCCTCCGGCGACCACGGTCGGCTGCTGATCGGCGCCACCGAACACGACGCTGTGGCCAACGGCGCCCGCGCAGTGGGGCTTCCGGTGGAGACCTGGCCGGTGGATACGAACGGTGTCGCGGAACTGTGCTGGCTGGCCGAGCGGCTCGCTCGATGGAGCCCGCAGGACGGCCGACCCTTCGTCGCCCTGATGCTGGCGAACAACGAGACCGGCGTGGTCCAGCCGGTCGCCGATGCGGCCGCCCTCGTCCGCGCCGCGGGCGGCTGGCTCCACGTGGATGCGGTGCAGGCGGCCGGCAAGATCGCGGTCGACCACGATGCGCTGGGCGCCCACACCCTAGCCCTGTCGGCGCACAAGCTGGGCGGACCGCAGGGGGTTGGCGCCCTGGCCTACGCGGCCGGCGTTGCGGTGCGGCCGAGCCTTCATGGCGGCGGACAGGAGCGCGGGCTTCGCGCCGGCACGGAGAACGTGGCGGGCGCCGCAGGTTTCGGCGTGGCGGCCAGGGCGGCGCTGCATGAACTGCCCCATGCAAACAACCAGGCCGTTTGGCGCGACGTCGCCGCTGCGCGCTTGAAGAACGTTGGAGTGCGGATCGCCGGCGAAGGGGCGCCGCGCTTGCCTGCCACGCTCTGCCTGGCGGCGCCCGGCTTCCCTTCGGCGCTACAGGTGATGGCGCTGGACCTGGAGGGCGTGGAGGTCAGCGCCGGGTCCGCCTGCTCGTCGGGCAAGGTGAAGCCTAGCGGGGTGCTGGCCGCCATGGGCTATCGCGACTTAGCTGACGGCGCCCTGCGCGCCTCGGGCGGCTGGAACTCGACTGAACAGGACTGGGATCGCTTCGCCGAAGTTTGGCTGGCCATCCAGGCGCGGCGCGCGACTTCGAGCGCAGCGCGGATCAAGGAGTATGCCTGATGGCCGCCGTCCAACAGACCCTCGACGCGGTCAAGGCGCTGGAGGTCGACAGGTACGTCCACGGCTTCGTCACCGACATCGAGACGGAGTTCGCCGCCAAGGGGCTGGACGCCGACACGGTCCGCTTCATCTCCGCCAAGAAGGCCGAGCCGAAGTGGATGCTCGACTGGCGACTGGAGGCGTTCGCGCGCTGGCAGGCCATGGAGGAGCCCAACTGGGCTAAGATCGGTTATCCGGCTATCGACTACCAGAACCTCTACTATTACGCCGCGCCGAAGAAGAAGGTGCTGCTGGACAGCCTGGACCAGGTCGATCCGGAACTGCTGGCCACCTACGCCAAGCTCGGCATCCCGCTGCGTGAGCAGGAGACCCTGGCCGGCGTGAAGACCGCGCCGCGGGTGGCGGTGGACGCGGTGTTCGACAGCGTGTCGGTGGCGACCACCTTCAAGGCCGAGCTGGCAAAGGCGGGCGTGCTGTTCATGCCCATCAGCGAGGCGCTGCACGAGCATCCGGAGCTGGTGCGCAAGTATCTGGGCTCGGTGGTGCCGGTGTCGGACAACTACTTCGCCTGCCTGAACGCAGCGGTGTTCTCCGATGGATCCTTTGTCTATATCCCGCCGGGCGTGCGCTGCCCCATGGAGCTGTCCACCTACTTTCGCATCAATGCGGAGAACACCGGCCAGTTCGAGCGCACGCTGATTATCGCCGACAGGGGCAGCTACGTCAGCTACCTGGAAGGCTGCACGGCCCCCATGCGCGACGAGAACCAGCTGCACGCTGCGGTGGTGGAGCTGGTGGCGCTGGAAGACTCCGAGATCAAGTATTCCACCGTCCAGAACTGGTATCCCGGCGACGCCGAGGGCCGGGGCGGCATCTACAACTTCGTCACCAAGCGCGCCGACTGCCGCGAGGCCCGTGCCAAGGTGAGCTGGACCCAGGTGGAGACGGGCTCGGCGGTGACCTGGAAGTACCCGTCCTGCATCCTGCGCGGCGACAACAGCTCGGGCGAGTTCTACTCGATTGCGGTGACCAACGGCCGCCAGCAGGCCGACACCGGCACCAAGATGATCCACCTGGGCAAGAACACCCGCTCGCGGATCATCAGCAAGGGCATTTCTGCCGGCCGCTCCTCCAACACCTATCGCGGTCTGGTGAGTTCGCACAGAAACGCCAAGGGCGCGCGCAACTTCACCCAGTGCGACAGCCTGCTCATCGGCAAGGAGTGCGGCGCCCACACCGTCCCCTACGTCGAAGCCAAAAACGCCCACAGCGTCTTCGAGCACGAGGCCACCACGACGCGGCTTTCCGACGATCAGCTTTTCTATTGCCAGAGCCGCGGCCTCTCGACGGAGGAGAGCGTGGCCCTGCTCGTCAACGGCTTCGTCCGCGACGTGCTGCAGGAACTTCCCATGGAGTTCGCAGTCGAGGCGCAGAAGCTCGTCGCCGTGAGCCTCGAAGGCTCCGTCGGCTGATAAATTAGCAGAAGAAGATCAATGCTTTCCATCCAAAACCTACACGTCTCGGTCGATGAGACCAAGCCCATCCTGCGTGGCCTGTCGCTCCACGTACCGGCCGGCGAGGTGCACGCGATCATGGGGCCGAACGGGGCGGGGAAGTCCACGCTCGGCTACACGCTGGCGGGACGCGCCGGCTATGACGTGACCTCCGGTTCGGTGACGCTGGATGGGGAAGACCTGATGGCGCTGCCGCCGGATCAGCGGGCGGCCAAGGGCGTGTTCCTGTCCTTCCAGTACCCCATGGAGATCCCTGGCGTGCCGGCGCTGACCTTCGTGCGGACCGCCCTGAACGCCCAGCGCAAGGCGCGCGGCGAGCCTGAGATGGGCGCGCCGGAGTTCCTGAAGCGGGTGCGGGCCGAGGCCGCCAGCCTGAAGATGGATTTCGACATGCTGCGCCGAGGCCTGAACGTCGGCTTCTCCGGCGGCGAGAAGAAGCGGATGGAAATCCTGCAGATGGCCCTGCTGCAGCCCCGCCTGCTGATCCTCGACGAGACCGACTCGGGGCTGGACATCGATGCGTTGCGCATCGTGGCCGAGGGCGTGAACGCCATGCGTTCGCCGGAACGCTCCATGCTGGTGATCACCCACTACCAGCGCCTGCTCGACTACATCGAACCCGACCGGGTTCACGTACTGGCGGCGGGACGCATCGTGGCGTCCGGCGGCCCGGAGCTGGCGCTCACGCTCGAGCGGGAGGGCTACGACCGGATCGTGGCGGAGGCGGCGTGAGCGCCCCCTTCCGTATCGACCTGCGCGACGTCTCAACCTTCCCCACCCGGCGGGACGAGGCGTGGCGGCGGAGCGACCTGCGCCGCGCCTTGCCGAACCCCGTCGAACCGGCGCCGGATCTCGCGCGTCCGTCTGAGGGCGGCCCCTTCGCCGCCGTCAGGGCTGAGGAGACCACCTTCGCCAACGGCCGCCTGCCCGACGGCGGGGTGTTCGCCCGACTGAGGCTGACCGATGCGCCGCACCGCCTGAGGTTCGTGACCTCGGCCGAGCAGGGCGGCTGGCAAGCCGGGGTGGACGTAGTGGTCCCGGCCGGCGTCGCGGCGACCCTGCTGGAGACCTACGAAGGCCAGGGAGGCTATGTCGGCAGCGTCTTGCTCAGCTTCAGCCTCGAAGCCGGCGCCTCGCTGGAGCGGATCGTGCTGATGGACGAGCCGTCGGAGGCCGTTTCCATCTCCGCCTCGACCGTGGCGCTCGGCGCCAGCGCGCGCTTCGCCCAGACGGTGGTGGCCACCGGCGCCCGGTTGCAGCGGCACGAGACGCACCTTATGCACCCCGGCGAAGCGGTGACCGTGCGCATGGACGGTCTCTACCTGCTCAGCGAAGCGCGCCATGCCGACCTGACCACCGTGGTGGTGCACGAGGGCGGCGGCGGGACCTCGCAGGTGTGCAAGGGCGTGGTCACCGATCGGGCGCGCGCGGTGTTCCAGGGCCAGATCGTGGTCAAGCCCGGTGCGGATGGGACCGACGCCCGCATGCGCCACGACGCGCTCCTGCTCTCCGACACCGCCGAGGTGGACGCCAAGCCGGAACTGGAGATCTACGCCGATGACGTCTCCTGCGCCCACGGCAACACGGTCGGGGCGTTGGACGACGAGGCGCTGTTCTACATCGCCTCCCGCGGCGTGCCGGAGGCGCAGGCCAGGGCTCTGCTGATGCAGGGCTTCATCGGCGAGGTCGCCGAGCGCATCGCCCACGAGGGCGCGCGCGAAGTCTTGGCCGCTTTTGCCGCAAAGCGCCTGGAGGCGCTGACGTGATGGACGATGCGACTCAGATACTCCCCCCCTGGGGAAGGGGGACCAGCGAAGCTGGTGGAGTGGGCAGCGCCGCCTTTTCCCAGCGTGGCGAGCCCCCTCAGTCGGCTTCGCCAACAGCTCCCCCAGGGCGGGAGCATCTGCGGCCCTTCGACATCGCCGCCGTCCGCGCCCAGTTCCCCATCCTGTCGCGCGAGGTGAATGGCCGGCCGCTTGTCTATCTAGACAGCGCCGCCTCGTCCCAGAAGGTGCAGCCTTGCATCGACGCCATGGTGCATTCCATGACGCACAGCTATTCCAACGTGCACCGCGGCCTGCACACCCTCGCCAACGAGACTACCGAGTCCTACGAGGCCGCGCGCGAGAGCGTCACCCGCTTCATCAATGCGCCGTCCTCGCGCCAGGTGGTGTTCACCAAGGGCGCCACCGAGGCCATCAACCTGGTCGCGTCATCGCTCGGTCTGACGCTGCAGGCCGGCGACGAGATCGTGGTGTCGGAACTGGAGCACCACGCCAACATCATCCCCTGGCACTTCCTGCGTGAGCGCAAGGGCGTGGTGCTGCGCTTTATACCCGTACGCGACGACGGCAGCATCGACCTGGACGCTGGCCTGTCGATGATCGGGCCGAAGACCAGGATGGTGGCGCTGAACCACATGTCCAACGTCACCGGCGCGGTGCTCGACCCCGTCCCGGTGATCGCCGCGGCGAAAGCCGTGGGCGCGCTGACCCTGCTGGACGGCTGCCAGGCGGTGGTCCACCTGCCGGTGGACGTGCAGGCGCTGGGCTGCGACTTCTACGTCTTCTCCGGTCACAAGCTGTTCGGGCCGACGGGCATCGGCGCGCTGTACGGGCGCGAAGAGGCCCTGGCCCCGCTCGCCCCCTACCAGGGCGGCGGCGAGATGATCGGCTCGGTGGCCATGGACGCCATCAGCTACGCCGACCCGCCGCACCGCTTCGAGGCCGGCACGCCGCCGATCCTGGAAGCGGTGGGCTGGGGCGCCGCGCTCGACTGGCTGATGCGCCAGGACCGGGAGGCGATCGCCGCCCACGAGCACGCCCTTTACACCCGCGCGGTGACGCGGCTGTCCGGCTGCAATTGGCTGCGCATCCTGGGTGACGCCCCCGGCAAGGGTGCGATCCTCAGCTTCGAGGTGAAAGGCGCCCATGCCCACGACGTGGCCCAGTTGCTCGACCGCTACGGAGTAGCGGTGCGGGCGGGCACCCATTGCGCGGAGCCCCTGATGCGCCGCTTCGGCGTGACATCGAGCGCGCGCGCCTCCTTCGCCCTATATAATACGCTGGAGGAGGCGGACGCCTTCGCCGACGCCCTGATCAAAGCCCGCAGCTTCTTCGCCTGATCGTGGACACCAGATTTCCGATGGACGACAGACACTTCGATCCCCAAAGCGACGCCACCCCGATCGCCCGCGACATGATCGATGTCTCGGGCGCAGCGTCCTCGGTGCTCCTAGAGGATACGGCGTCGGCTGAGGATGACTCCGCCTTGCCTCAGGAGGAGCTGGACCGGCTGACCGAGGCCTTGGTCGCCCAGCTCAAGACCGTGTTCGACCCGGAGATACCGGTCGACATCTACGAGCTCGGCCTGATCTACAAGGTGGACGTCTCAGACGAGCGCGACGTGCTGGTGGAGATGACCTTGACCGCCCCGGGCTGCCCCGTGGCCGGCGACATGCCGGGCTGGGTGCAGGACGCGGTGGTGAAGATCGAAGGTATCAAGTCCTGCAAGGTCGACCTGACCTTCGATCCTCCATGGGATCCCTCGCGCATGTCCGACGAGGCCAAGCTGCAATTGAACATGTTCTGAGGGGTCCAGGACCTTATGACCGAACTTGCCCCCGCGACCCGCACCCGACGTCCGCGCCCCAAGCTCATCACCCTGACCGACCGCGCCGCCGACCGCGTCCGTTCCATCCTGGAGAAGGGCGACAAGGCTTATGCGGGATTGCGGGTGGGTGTGAAGAATGGCGGCTGTGCAGGGTCGGAGTACATCTTCGAGTACGCCGAGGCCGCCAATCCGCTGGACGAGGTGGTTGAGGACAAAGGCGTGCGTATCCTGGTCGATCCCAAGGCCGTGCTGTTCCTGATCGGCACAGAGATCGATTACGAGACCTCGCGCCTGTCGGCCAAGTTCACCTTCAACAACCCCAACCAGACCGACGCCTGCGGCTGCGGGGAGAGCGTCACCCTCCTGCCTGCGGTGTTGGAAGGTTGATTGGCGGCGTCGATCGTCCTGTTGTTTGGCTCATCCTGACCCTGTCGACGGTGGTGGAGCGGCCTCGTCCTTCGACAAGCTCGGGACGAATTTAAGCCGCCTTGTCTTCCGCCAGCGCGTACTTGCGGCAGTGCTCCAGGTAGGCGGACTCGTGCTGGCCGACGAGTTCGACCACGCTTGTCCACAGCCAGGACGGAACGTCCAGCGCCTTGGCGCGCCGCTTCTTCAGCGAGGCCAGCCACTCTTCCCTGCCGGCGAGGTTCATCTGCCGCCCGTGCGCGAGACCGACCACGGCGGCGAGATAGCGCGCGGCGACCTTGGCGTCGTCGCAGGTCAGGTTTTCGAACTCCATCTTCAAGTCGGCCGGCGAGAGCTCCCTCAGGATCACCGGTTCGTCGTTGAGGTGGGCGGCCAGCATCCGCTCGCCAAGATTTGGGGAGAGGTGGCGCGCGCCCTTCACCACCCGCTTGGCGTCGTGCTTCGGCATCTTGGCTCCCTCGGCGGCCGGCGCGGCGGTAGGAACGGCCGCCTTGATGTCGATCAAGGCCAGCTTGCGTTTCTTGCCGGCGCCGATCCCCACCAGGGCCGCATAGCGCACCCGGCCTAGCGAGCTGCAGCCCTTCATCCAGTAGGCCGCGTCGAGCAGTTCCACGGTGGCGTCTTCGTCCCGGCCCTTCATCGTGGCGACGAGGGTGCGCGTCTCCTCCTCCTTGAACAGGGAGATCAGGGCTGCGCGTTCCTCCGGCTCCAGGGGCCAGAACCGCTTGCCCAGCGGAATGGTGGGGCGGCTGTCCTCGATGCGCTCCTCGGCCAGGTGACGCCAGCTGCGACCGCCGGCCTGGCGAAGCGCGATCTTGACCGAATCGGGCGCCGGCATCCGCCGCAGGCCGCTGTCGCCGAAGGTCAGCGCCTCCTCGTAGCCCGCCATCACCTCCTCCAGCATCCGGACGGAGGTGACGCCCGGCAGGTCGGAGCTGCGGCTGGCCATGGTCAGGGAGAGCGCCAGGCGGATCAGGTCGTGGGCCGGGTTGCCGATGACGGTCTGGTCCACGTCGCGAATCTGCACCTCGATTTCGCCGTCGGCGTCGATCAGCGGGCCGAGGTTGCCGACATGGCAGTCGCCGCAGATCCACACCGGGGGCCCATCCGGCACCTCCGCGCTGCTGGCCGAGCGCAGCCAGGCATAGAACTGACGCGTGCTACCGCGCACATAGGCGTGGGCGGACCGGGCCATCTTCAGCTGACGCGTGTGCTCCAGGATGGCCGAACGCTCTTGCAGGCTGGGCAGTTCGGCTCGGCTGGCCTTCATGCGTGTGTCCCGATGTCTCGTCTCGCGACCGGTGTGGCCGCGCCCTGATACGCAAAGCTTGGGCGCCTGTTCCGTCGCCGCCGAGATAAGTGCGCGGACACGTTCGCCGCCGCTTCACAGACCCTCCTGGACGGTCTTAGGCTGAGCCCCGTCGTCGTTTAGGGACGCTTCATGCTCAACCGCCGTGACCTGCTCCAGACCGCCACCGCCGTGGGCGCCTCCGCCCTGGCCTCGCCCGTCATCGCCCAGCCCCACGTCGCGCCGGGCTCCGGTGGCTACGTTACGCCGCTAAACGCCCTGTTCGGCAGCTTCATGCAGGAGCGGCTCGCCGCCCATCCCGAATTCGCCACCAGCCTCGGGCTCGATTCGGGCAGGCTCGCGGCGTCCCGCCACCTGCTATCCGACGCCTCGCTGGCCGGGGTGGCGGCGGACAAGGCGATGACGGCCTCCCAGTTCCAGCGCCTGAGAGCCTTCGACGCCAGTGGGCTCACCGGCCTGCCCCGCATCAACTACGACGCGGTGATGTTCGGGCTGCAGACCAGCGCCGCCGCGGACCGGCAGTTCGACTTCGGCGAGCCCGGCGCCCGCTCCCCCTACGTGCTGAGCCAGCTCACCGGCGCCTACCAGTCGGTCCCGACCTTCCTGGACACCCAGCACAAGATCGAGACCGCCGACGACGCCCAGGCCTATCTCGACCGGCTGCAGGCTTTCGGCCGGGTGCTCGACCAGGAGACCGAGCGCGCCCGCCACGACGAGGGCCTGGGCGTGATCCCGCCCGACTTCATCCTGGACAAGACGCTGGAGCAGATGCAGGCGCTCAACCGCCAGGGCTCCGAGGACTCGGTGCTGGTGCACTCCATCGTGCGGCGCACCAAGGAGAAGGGGATCGACGGCGACTGGGAC
>CALMGB010000121.1 GCA_937863535.1 uncultured Caulobacteraceae bacterium | reverse complement strand
CCCCCACATCGAGCCCCGGCGAAAGCGCCCCGCCCAACCCGACGCTTAAGATGGCGCGTGGGCGCTGTCGCTCAGCGCGCCGCTCGATCCGCCCCCGCAGACTTAGCGCATCTCCGCCGCTCGTAACCGCCACGACCCCTGAGGCCATCACCAGCTTGGCTTCCCGCTGGAGCCCGACAACGGCGATAAGCGAGGCGATCACCAGTTAAGCCTGCAGTCCTGCGGCATCTCTGGCAAGTGGACGTTTGAGGTTTCAGTTTGGAATGGGGAAGCAAAGATGTTTTTGCTCTTGCAGGTTGCGATCAGGTGCGAAACGCTGCGCCCTTACCAAAGCTGCGATGATAGGTGAGGGAGAAATGGGATCGCGCTTTCGACAGGACCTGACGGTCGTGCCGCCAGTCGCCAT
The DNA here is from genome assembly GCA_937863535.1 of uncultured Caulobacteraceae bacterium. GTDB lineage: Bacteria > Pseudomonadota > Alphaproteobacteria > Caulobacterales > Caulobacteraceae > CAHJWH01. The sequence goes on along the minus strand of CALMGB010000121.1, from coordinate 8,381 downwards.
TACAGTCGGCCGACGTGGACTCTCGACAACAATAGACTGGCGATCCTCCCACGCCGATCGTGGCCTCACCAGCCGGTCGGAGATGTTCCGGGTCGTCGGGAATCAATCGACTTCCGGTCCACTCCCCACGGACCGCTACCTCATCCCCGGCACCCGGCAGGAGTTTGGGGGCGGCGATCTAAACCAGATGACGTCCGCTGGACTGGACGGGTTCAAGGACCTTCTTGTCGCCACAAGGACTAGGGAACGCGAGATCCGCGTGGATGTGGGTAAGGCCAAGTGGCAGGCCGCCCTGACATGGAGCGGCCGAGCACTTGCTTGGGCGACGCTGGTGCCGGCGATTTCCAAGCCGGTGCGAGTTCAACTGAATACGGCCGTCGCGGTGCGACGGACCGAGATTTGTACGCTTAAGCAGAATCTAGACGCTTCCCGGATCAAGGTTAGCTTCAATATGGAGACTGCGATCGCGGGCCCTCATCGACGGATGCTCGACGCCTTTGACGAGCTTGCGCGTTCGCACCGCTCATGGTCGGTAAGCTCCTCCCAGCAGATTGACCGGGTGCGTGCGCGAAGCATGTCAAACACCGTGGTTGCTCGGCAGAGCCTCAGCCTTGGCCGCCGCGCAGACACTCTCGTGGATACGGACGATGCGCCACTCGCCTTAGGTATACAAAATGGCCGAGCAACAGCTTACTTCTATCCCGGCTTTATCTTAGTCGTCAGCAACGCGGGAAGCGACTTTGCGCTGATTGATCTAAAAGAGTTAGATATCAGGCACGTCAGTAATCATTTCACCGAAACGGAGGGTGTTCCGGCAGACGCCCAGATGGTCAGGAAGGTCTGGGCAAAGTCGAACAGAAATGGGACGCGTGACAAGCGCTTTAAGGACAACCGCGAACTCCCGGTCATGCTCTACGGTGAGCTGAGCCTCCGAGCCGCGGGTGGCCTCAATGAGGCGCTTGTGTTCAGTAGGCACAACGCCTGCCACGACTTCGTCCACTCAGTGCAAGCGGTGCAAAGGCTGCTGAGAGCTGATCCAGCCAAGCCGCTCGCAAAACCGACGACACTGCTGCCACGTTAGTGGCCTTGGGTAGGATTGCGGGTTAGACCTACGTTTCGGCCGGAATAACAAGCTAGGATAGCGCGGCGAACCCGCCCTCACATCCCGTACTCGACCTGCCGTGAATTGCTGCGCATCAGATTGCGATACCGCGCCAGCGCCCACAGCGGGAAAAACTTCCGGTAGCCGTGGTAGCGGAGATAGAAGACGCGGGGGAAGCCGCCGCCGGTGAAGAACTCCTCGGGCCAGAGGCCGTCCTCGCCCTGGTGGTCCTGCAGCCACTTCACGCCGCGCGCCACCGCCGGATGGTCCGCCTCGCCCGCCGACATCATGGCCAGGAGCGCCCAGGCGGTCTGGGAGGACGTGGAAGGGGCGGGCTCGAAGCCGGTGTAGTCGAGCTTGTAGCTGTCGCAGCTCTCGCCCCAGCCGCCGTCGGCGTTCTGAACCTTCAGCAGCCAGTCGACGGCCTTGGTCATCAGGGGATCGGTAGGGCCGACGCCCGCCTTGTTCAGCGCCACCAGGGCGGACCAGGTGCCGTAGATGTAGTTTACGCCCCAGCGGCCCCAGAAGCTGCCGTCCGCCTCCTGCTCGTCGCGGAGGTACTTGACCGCGGCGGCCATGCGCGGGCTGTCCAGGGGCTCGCCGAGCTGGGCCAGCATGCCGACGCAACGCGCCGCCACGTCCACCGTGGGCGGGTCGAGCAACGCGCCATGGTCGGCGAAGGGGATGTTGTTCAGGTAGTAGTAGGTGTTGTCCGCATCGAAGGCGGCGAAACCGCCGTCGGCGCTCTGCAGCCCCGCGACCCACTCCTCGCCGCGGGCGATGGCCTCGTCGTTGCCATCGATGCCGAGCCGGTCGCGGGCGCGGTCCATGGCCATCACCACTACGGCGGTGTCGTCCAGGTCGGGATAGTGGGCGTTGTTGTACTGGAACGCCCAGCCGCCGGGGCGGACGTCCGGCTTCACCTCGGCCCAGTCGCCCTTCACGTCCAGCACCTGGCGCTCGCGCAGCCAGCTGAGCGCACGCTCCACCTTGCGCTCGCCGCCGGTCACGCCCGCTTCCATCAGCGCGTGGGAGGCCAGAGCGGTGTCCCAGATCGGGCTTTTGCAGGGCTGGCAGTAGGCCTCGTCGTCCTTGACGACGAGCAACTTCTCCACCGACAGCCGCGCGATGGCGCGATGGGGATGGTCCGCCGGATAGCCCAGCGCATCGAACATCATCACGCTGTTGGCCATGGCGGGATAGATGGCGCCCAGGCCATCCTCGCCGTTCAGCCGCTCCACCACCCAGGCGACGCAGGCGTCGACGGCGCGCTTGCGCAGGCGCTTGGGCCACAGGCCATCGGTCACCTTCAGCACGCCGTCCAGGGCGTTGAAGCCGATGGTCCAGGCGAGCTTGGGGTCGGGCACGTTGGAGACGCGCTGGGCCTTCACCGTCGGCTTGATCAACTCGCGCACATGGACGCCACGCAGGTTGCGGGCCTGGGGGCGGAGGTTCATCAGCACCAGCAGCGGCACGATCACGGTACGCGCCCAGTAGCTCATCTTGGACAGGTGGATGGGGAACCAGCGCGGCGCCAGGATCAGCTCCGCTGGCATATTGGGGATCTCCACCCAGTCGATCTCGCCGTAGAGCGCCAGCTGGATGCGGGTGAAGACGTTGGTGGCCGCCGCGCCGCCGGCCGCGAGGATCGCCTCACGAGCGCGGGCCATGTGCGAGGCGTCGATGTCGTCGCCGATCATCTTCAGCGCGAAATAGGCCTTCACGCTGGCCGACACGTTGAAGGCGCCGCCGTGATAGAGCGGCCAGCCGCCATGCTCGCCCTGGATGCGGCGCAGGTAGACGCCGATCTTGCGCTCGAGCTCCACGTCGTCGGGCTCAGCCAGGTAGTGGCGGAGCAGGATGTATTCCGAAGGGATGGTGGCGTCGGCCTCGAGTTCGAAGACGAAGTGGCCGTCGGCGTGCTGCAGGCGCAGGAGCGCGTCCGCCGCCTTCTGCACGTTCGCGTCCAGGCCTAGGACAGAAACCTCGCCGATGAGGCGGGCCTCGTCCAGAATCGAGTCGTACATGCGTCCTTTATCCCCGAAGGACTGACCTACACTCAGCAACGCGCGAACGCCAAGTCGGCGGCGTGTCCCCCAGAACGCAGTGCGCCCTCAATCGTCGAGGGCAGCCCCGTCGCTGTCCAGTCGCCGCCCAGGATCACGTTTTCCCAGCGGGTCTGGGCCTTCGGCCTGAGGGCGTCCTGCGCAGGGGTGGCGGCGAAGGTGGCCCGCTTCTCCTTCACCACCTGCCAGGGGGGCGTCTCATCCGACAGGCCGTGCACGGCGGCGACATCCTTCCAAAGCAGGGGCGCGAGCGCCTGACGATCCATGTCCACCAATCGATCCGCACCGCTGACGGTTACAGATATGCGGTCGGGGAAGGCGAAAATCCACTCCACGGTTCCGCCGATCACCCCGACCAGCGGCTCGGCCGCTTTCGGAGGGGTGAGGCGGAAGTGGGCGTTAACGATGGCGCGGTGCTCGGTGGGAGCGCTCAGGCCGGGCAGCAGGTCGGCGGCGACCCAGGCGGGGGTGGCCAGCAGCAGCGTGTCGTGAGGCCCGATGGGCGTCTCCCCGTCGGCGAAGACGAGGGCGGAGGCCCGATCGCCCTCGAAGACGATGCGTCGGAGCCGCCGCCCGAGGCGCACGGGGGCGCCCAGGCCGGCCAGGGTCTCCAGCGCCGGGTCCACGAAAGCGGCCGACAGCGTCGGCTCGGCGATGCGCGGGCGGTAGGCGCCGCCGCCCTTGGCCAGGGTCTCGCGCACCACCGCGCCTGCGAGGTCGGCGGAGCTTTCCCGGGCGTCGGTGTTCAGCACGGCGAGCAGGAAGGGGTTGAGCAGCCGGTCCCACAGGGCGCCGCTGCAGGCCATCACCTCGTCCACCCGCCGCCCGGGCTGGGGGCGCATGAGGGGCAGGAGCGACAGGTGGTCGACAGCCCGTGTCCCGGGGGTGCGGCGCCTGGCCGAGAACATCCACCAGGGCAGGGGCCCCTCGTTGGGGCGGAGCGTCCAGCGCTCGCCCGTGCGCAGGTCCGCCCAGTGGAACACCGCCTTGTCCGGGCCGGCCAGCCTATCGCCGGCGCCGATGGCTTCCAGGTAGGCGTGCACCGCGGTGTTGCCAGACAGGACGAGGTGGTTGCCGTTGTCGATCGTCAGCCCGAGCTGCGGGTCGAAATAGGAACGGCAGCGGCCGCCGGCCTGGGCGGCGGCTTCCGATACCTCCACCGGCACGCCATGCTTGGCCAGCTGGACGGCGGCGGAGAGGCCGGCCAGTCCGGCGCCGACGACATGCACGGTCAAGCCCTGACCCCCAACGGGGAAGGGTTCACTTCAACACCTGCTGCGCCACCAGCCACAGCAGCTCCGCCTTGCCGACCTTCACGCGGGTGCGGGGGAGCGACCAGCCGGCGGCGGCGGTGCGGTCTAGCGTTCGCGCATAGACCGCCGACATCAGCCGCGGCGCGAGCAGCCGGCCACGCGGGCGGGCGCGCAGGACGCGGTCTGCTGCGGCGTAATGCGCGCGGGCCTGGGCCAGCAGCTCGCGGGCGGTCTGGTCGATCCGAGGGTCGTTCACCACCGTCACCGGGTCCTCGGCTGCGATCCCGGCCCGGTCCAGGGCCTCGCGGGGCGCATATAGGCGCCCGATGGCGGCGTCTTCGTCGAAGTCACGGAGAATATTGGTGAGCTGCAGCGCGCAGCCGAGGTGGTGCGCCAGCTCGAGTCCAGGCGCCTCCTCCATGCCGAACACTCGCACCGACAGGCGGCCGACGGCGCTCGCCACCCGGTCGATGTAGAGGTTGAGCATGGCGGCGCTGGGCGCTCGGATGTCGGTATCCACGTCCATCTGCATGCCGTCGATCACCGACAGGAAGTCGGCCTTGGCCAAGCCGAAGCGGCGCACCGCCTCGCAGAGGAATGCGGCGCGTCCTGGAGGGCCGCCGACATAGAGGCTGTCCAGGTCGGCGCGCCAGGCGTCGAGTTCGGCCCGGCGGGAGATCCTGTCGCCTTCAAGGTCGTCGGCGATGTCGTCCACGATGCGGCAGAAACCGTAGACGGCGTACATGGCCGCCCGCTCCGCCTTGGGCAGCACCCGCATGCCCGCGTAGAACGAGCTGCCGGACGCGCCGCTGGCGGCGGCGTCGGGCGCTGTCTGGGCCGTAGCGGTCGAACGTTCGGCTAAGGCGAGGCTCACGCGGAGACGGACCGGCGGCGGAAGGGCAGGGTGACGGCGGCGGTGAGCGCCAGGGCCGCGGCTTCGGCCTTGGAGTGGTGCACCCGTTCGCTGAGGGGGTCGCGTACGGAGAGGCGGCGGTCGAGGTCTTCGGCCAGTCGCTGGATCACCGCCACCTCCAGCCGTAGCCGCCGGTCGTCGATCATGCCGGCGAAGGGGCGGGACCGGGCGAGCAGCACCTCGGTCCGGGCCGCCATGTCCGCGATCACCGACCTCAATGCGGGGGAAGCCTCCGGCGCCGCCAAAGCCTCTACACCGACGCCCGCGGCTTGCAGGCAGTCCTGCGGGATGTAGACACGATCCAGATCGCGGTAGTCTTTGCCGCAGTCCTGAAGGTGGTTGATCACCTGCAGCGCGCTACAGAGCGCGTCGTTGGCGGCCCAGGTCGCGCAACTCTCGCCGTGCACGTCCAGCACGAAGCGGCCGACGGGCGCTGCGGAGTAGCGGCAGTAGTCCATCAGGTCGGCCCAGTCGGCGTAGCGCAGCTTGGTCACATCGCGGCGGAAGGCCTCCAGCAGGTCCAGCCCGTGCTGGGCGGTGATCCCGCGTTCCTGCTGTATCCGGCGGAGCGCCAGCGCTTCAGGGTTGTCGTCGCGCTCGCCGGCCAGGGTCGCACGCATGATCGCCAAGTGGGCGAGCTTTTCGTGCGGTGCGGCGGCGGGGTTGGCGGAGACGTCGGCGGCGGTGCGGGCGAAGCGGTAGAAGGCCAGGATAGGCGCACGACTCCTAGGGGCCAGCAGGAAGGACGCGACGGGGAAGTTCTCGTCGGTGTGACCCTTGCCGGACGCCAGGGCGGAGGCGTCTTGGGCCGGGGTCCTCTGGTTATCCACGCTCACTCCGCCGCCCCCATGGCCCCAAGATGCGCCTCCGCCTGGGCGCGGCCCTTCCACATGCCGCCCCGTCCGCGCCAAACCTGCACCGCCGACTGCAGGGTGAAGACAGTGTAGAGCAGCCCGATCAGCGGCAGGGCCAGCCCCCACAGCGGCGACAGGCGGTAGAGCCGCAGCATAGGCTGGAAGCTGATCGCCATCAGCAGCCAGGTGGCGGCTCCAATCGCCGCCGGCAAGCCGTTCAGCGACAGCGCCAACACGGCTGGCGCCAGATAGGTCAGCCCCATGCCAAGCACCGTGCCGGCCAGCAGCCAAGGCGAGTAGCCAAGCTGGGCGTAGGCCGAGCGCGACACCATCCGCGCCACCTCGCCAAACCCATCATAGGGCCGCAAGCTCTCCGCCCGCAGGGTCAGGCCGAGCCAGACGGGGCCTTGCGCCTTCAGCCGCCCGGCCAGGGCGCAGTCGTCGATGATGGCGTCCTTGATGGTCCCCACGCCGCCGGCCGCCTCCAGCGCCTGGCGCCGGACCAGCATGCAGCCCCCGGCGCCGGCGGCGAGCTTCTTTCGCGGATCGTTCACCCAGCCGAACGGGAACAGCATGTCGAAGAAGAAGACGAAAGCCGGGATCAGCAGCCGTTCCGCCAGGGTCCGGCAGTGCAGCCGCACCATCAGCGAGACGAGCGCCAACCGCCCCGCTTCGGCCCGCGCCACCAGCCTGCGCAGGTTCATCGGCTGATGGCCGATGTCGGCGTCTGTGAGCAGCAGGTAGTCCGGCCGGCTGGCGGAGGCGTGCGCCACGCCCTGGTTCACCGCCCACATCTTGCCGACCCAGCCGCGGGGCAGGGCGGCGCCGGACAGCACCTCCAGGCGCTCGGCCCCCGGCAGCGCACACGCCACGGCGGCCGTGCCGTCCCCGCTCTGGTCGTCCACCAGCACCACCCGGAACGGTCCTGGATAGTCCTGCGCCAGCAGGGAGGCGATGGAGCGGGCGATCACGTCAGCCTCGTCGCGCGCTGGGACCACGGCGACCACCGACGGCCACGCCGCAGGGTCGCCCGGTTCACGCCGGTCGTCCCGCTCCTGCGCCAGCCAGAACATGCCCCGCCCTAGCAGCAGGTACAGCCAGATCAGCAGGCCCAGGCCCGCGATCGCCGTCAACACCGCACTGGCGCCGCTCACCGGAGCCGGCCCGCCGTCTTGAACCAGGTCACCGCATCCTCCAGCGCATTCCGGTAGGGTCGCGCCCGATAGCCGAGCTCGCTCTGCGCCTTGGCGGAGGAAAAGAACATCTTATGGCGCGACATGCGCAGGGCGTCGGCGGTCAGGAACGGCTCCTTGCCCGTGATCCGCGCCACCGCCTCTGCTGCGTGGGCCAGAGGGAACAGAGGGCCGAGCGGAAGCGACACCGTGGGCGCCTTGCGCCCGACCAACTCAGCGATGACACCCAGCATCTCGCGCAGGCTCGCATCCTGGCCTCCCAGAACGTAGCGCTCGCCGACCTTGCCCTTGTCGAAGGCCAGCAGATGGCCGTGGGCCACGTCGTCCACATGCACCAGGTTCAGCCCGGTATCCACGAAGGCCGGCATCTTGCCCGTCGCCGCCTCCACGATGATCCGCCCGGTCGGCGAGGGCTTCACGTCGCGAGGGCCGATCGGAGTGGATGGATTGACGATCACCGCAGGCAGATCCTCTTCGGCCACCATCCGCTCCACCTCGCGCTCGGCGACCACCTTGCTGCGCTTGTAGGCCCCGATGGCGTCCTTCGGCTCCAGCGGCCGGCTCTCGTCCGAAGGGCCGTCCTTCAGGCTGAGGGTCGCGACGCTGGAGGTATAGACGATCCGCTCCACCCCGGCGGCCTTCGCCGCTTGCATCACTGCACGCACGCCCGCCAGGTTGTTGCGCACGATCTCCTCCGTATCGCGCGCCCAGAGCCTGTAGTCGGCGGCCACGTGGAAGAGGTGGCGCTGTCCAGCCATGGCGGCGGCCATGGAGGCGGGGTCGCGCATGTCGCCCTCCACCAACTGCACGTCGAACCCAGAGAAGTTCGATCGCGGGCTGGACTTGCGCACCAGGCAGCTCACCTGCATGCCGCGCGGGCGCTGCGCCAGCGCAACAAGGTGCTGGAGAACGGCTGGCGCGCCGATCCGGCCTGGCTCGACGCGATCGAGCGCGAGGTGGCCGGCCTCGGCGTGGCGGTGGCGGCGGCGCGCGCCGACAC
>CALMGB010000120.1 GCA_937863535.1 uncultured Caulobacteraceae bacterium | reverse complement strand
GTACTGATGCTGCAGCGGCGGGAGTACGGGACCGCGGCGTTCTACGTGGTCGGCTCGGTGGTCCTGTCGGTCCTAGCGGTGTTGGCTGGTCTGTTCGTCACGCGACGGGGCTTGGCGTGAGCGAGGGCTCTCGCGCGGTCCTGACCCTGACTGTGGAGGCGGCGGAGGAGGGCGTGCGGCTCGACCGCTGGTTCAAGCGCCGCTGGCCGCACCTGAACCACATCCAGATCAACCGGCTGGTCCGCACCGGCCAGGTTCGCGTCGACGGCGGCCGGGCCAAGGTCGATACGCGCCTGGCCACGGGCGTCCAGGTGCGGGTGCCGCCGATCCCGGACGCGCCGTCTCCCGAGGCGCAGAAGGCCGGCCTGTCGGCGCGCGACATCGCGTACGCCAAGTCCCTAGTCCTCTACGAGGACGACGAGGTGCTGGCGCTGAACAAGCCCAGCGGCCTGGCGGTGCAAGGCGGCACCAAGACCACCAAGCACGTGGACCGGCTGCTCTCGGCCTGGGGCGAGGGCATGGAGCGGCCGCGCCTGGTGCACCGGCTGGACCGCGACACCTCAGGCGTGCTCCTGCTCGGCAAGACGCCGGCTGCGGCGGCGGCGCTTTCTGGCGCCTTCGCCAAGCGGCGGGCGAAGAAGATTTACTGGGCCATCGTGTACGGCGAGCCCAGGCCGCACGAAGGGATCATCGAGCTGCACTTGGTGAAGAAGGGCGTCGGCGACCGCGAGATGGTGGTCCCGGCCGACCCTAAGGAGTTCGGCGCCGAGACGGCGGAGACCGAATACGTCACCGTCAATCGCGCCGCCCACCGCGCCGCCTGGATGGCGCTGCAGCCGCACACCGGCCGCACCCACCAGCTCCGCGCCCACATGAAGGCCATCGGCCACCCGATCCTGGGGGACCCCAAGTACTGCGACGAGGCCTCGGCCGCCCTGTCCGCCGGGCTGAAGCTTCAGCTGCACGCCCGGAGGCTGGAGCTGCCGCACCCCTCCAGCGGCCAGCTTGTGGTGGAGGCGCCGCTGAGCGCCGAGATGAGGGACGGCTTCGCCCGGTTCGGTTTCGTCGAGCGCGAGGCGCCGGTGGATCCCTTCGCCCGCCAGCGCAGACCGTCCCCGGCGAAGAAGCCGCGCAAGCCGTGAAGCTCGTGGTGTTCGACGTGGACGGCACCCTGGTGGACAGCCGCGCCATCCTCAAGCAGGCCTCCGACACCTCGTTCCAAGCGCTCGGGCTTGAGCCGCCGCCTTACGATGCTTTGCGTCAGATCGTGGGACTCAACCTCGCCGAAGGCTTGGCCCAGCTCGCTCCCGAGCAGCCACCCGACGTGCTGGAGAAGCTGGTCGACTTCTACAAGTCGAGCTTCAACGACCTGCATCGCCAGCCGGGCTTCACCGAGCCGCTGTACCCCGGCGCGGCCGAGCTGCTGGATCGGCTGAAGCGGCAGGGCTGGCGCATCGCCATGGCCACCGGCAAGTCGCGCCGGGGCGTGAACATGATCATGGCCATGCACGCCTGGGCCGACCTGTTCGACAGCACGCACTGCGCCGACGACGGCCCCGGCAAGCCTCATCCGGCCATGCTAATGGAGGCTATGCGCGCCCTGGACGCGGAGCCCGCCTGCACAGTGATGGTGGGAGACACCTCCCACGACATCGGCATGGCCAAGGCGGCCGGGGTGCGCGCCATCGGCGTCACCTGGGGCTTCCACACTCGCGCAGAGATCGAGGCGGCCGGTGCGGACGCAGTGCTCGACAGCTTTAACGCGCTGGCGAACGAGCTTGATGAATTCGCAGCGCGCTCTCCCTCACCCCTTGCGGGAGAGGGAAGGGGCCCAGCGTAGCTGCGAAGGGTGAGGGGTCAGCGGCGCTGGAATTCAGGGCTCATCAGCAGCAGCGTCAGCGCCTCGGGGCGGCTCTCGGCGCGCCGGACGGCGGCGGCGGTGTCCGCCGACAACCGCGCCCCGAGCGCGGTGTCGGCCACCTGCACAGGATCGGCCGCCGCATGTCCACCCGCAAAGCTTCGAGCCCACCCGATCCGCCTGACCACCGCGTCCGGGGCTCCCCAGTCTGCAGCGGCGTCGGACCAGCCGTTGGGCTGGGGCGCGAAGAAGGGGCGCTGGCCTAGGCCTCCCAAGGGGCCGAACACCTCCTTGCGCGCGTCCGTGGGGACGAAGCCGACTGCGCGATGCGAGGAGATCAGGAACTCGTAGGGGGTCTTCAGCTTGCCGGCGTTCGGCGTCCAGCTCTCCGGCGCATCGATCAAGGCCCCGGCCACGACGGCGAGATCGCCGTCGCTGCCGCGGTAGGCGCGGTCCAGCCGCGCGATCAGCGCCGGAGGCGGCTCGTCGGCCACGAAATAGGCGGCGATCTTGCGCGCCAGGTGGCGGCTGGTGTGCGCATCTGCGGCGAAGGCGGCCAGGATGGCGCGGGCCTGGGCCTCTTCCCCCGGCGGGTAGCTCGCGCGGAACACTCGTCGTTCGCCCGGCTCGTGCACCTGCGTCTTGTAGAGGAACAGGCCCTGCTGCTCCACGGGCGCGCCCCCGCCGCCTATGGACCAGCCGGTGAGCGCGCGGGCGAACTCGGTGACGTCGGCCTGGCTGTAGCCGGCGTCCACGCCCAGCGAGTGTAGCTCCATGATCTCGCGGCCGAGGTTCTCGTTCAGCCCCGCGCCAGGGTGCTTCAGGCCGGCGGGGCTGTTCGGGCCGACCGAGTTATGCTGGTCCAAATACATCAGCATGGCCGGATGGCGGGAGGAGGCGACCAGCAGGTCCTCAAACCGGCCGAACACGTGCGGGCGGATCGCCTCGCGCTCGAAGGCCGCCGCGGTGGCGTTCAGCTCCTCACCCTTCACGGTGGAGACGGTAAAGTGGTTGTCCCAGAACAGCGCCCAGCGCTCGCGGAACGGCGCAGGGGTGGCGGCGCCCAGCTGGGCGCGGGCGAGCACTTCGGCGTCCAGGGCGTCGTGCAGCGGTTGCATGGCGGCCTTGCGGGCCTCCTGGTCCACGCCGACCGCCTTCTCCGCCGCCCGCGAGGCCAGGAAGGCCTGGTAGTTCTCCTGCGCGCTCGGCAGCGGCTGGCCATCGGCGCCGACCTGCCGCGCGCGCTGCACGAGGCCTTCCACGTGGCCCGGAGCGGGCGGCCTGGCCCGGTGTTGGTGGACATCCCCAAGGACGTGCAGTTCGCCCGCGGGCCGTATCTCGAGCGACAAGCC
>CALMGB010000119.1 GCA_937863535.1 uncultured Caulobacteraceae bacterium | reverse complement strand
GTGCTGACGGGGTCGGACGAGGTGCGGATCACACCCGGGGGGCTGACCCGGGTGGCGCTGAAGGAGGGCTCGCTGGTGGTGAACTCCAGCCAGGGCGGCGGGACCAAGGACACCTGGGTGCTGGATGAATAGTCTGAGGGGTCCAAGCATCGACATCTGCATTCGCCTCATCCCGAGGCCGAATAAGCTGTGGTTGAACGACAGTCCGGTCGCGGTGCGCTAACCGATGCTCTCCCGCACCGCCGACAGCCTGTACTGGACCGCGCGCTACATGGAGCGCGCCGACTACCTCGCCCGCCTGCTGGAGACGGCGCTCCGCGCCGCCTCGCTCCCCGCCAGCTACGGCGGCTCCTCCACCGAGTGGGAGAGCGCGGTGGCCTCGGCCGGGGCGGCGGAGCAGTTCTATGAGCGCTACGGCGACGCCAACGAGGACACGGTGCGCGAGTGGCTGGCCTTCAGCCCCGACTACGCCTCGTCCATCTACAGCTGCCTGACCACCGCCCGCGCCAACGCCCGGGCCGTCCGCACAGCCCTCACCGCCGAGATGTGGGAGGTGGTCAACGACGCAGGGCTCGAGCTGCAGCGCTACCGCGGGCGCACCCTGTCGCGCGAGGAGCTGATCCAGTTCCTGGAATGGGTGAAGGGCGTGGTGCTGAGCTTCGACGGCGCCGCGCGCCGCACCATGCTGCGCAACGACATCTACTGGTTCCTGCGCCTCGGCGGGGCCCTGGAACGGGCCGACAACACTGCGCGCATCCTGGACGTGAAGTACCACATGCTGCTGCCCGAGCACGAGCGGGTCGGCGGCACGTTGGACTACTTCCAGTGGTCCACCATCCTTCGGGAGGTGTCGGCGCTCACCGCCTACACCTGGGTCTACCGCCAGAGCGTCAAGCCCTGGCTGGTGGCGGACCTGCTGATCCTCAACCGCCAGATGCCCCGTTCCCTGGCGAGTTGCTACGAGGTCATCGCCCGCCAGACCGACCTGCTGGCCGACGCTTACGGCCGGCGGGGGCCGAGCCAGCGCGCGGCGCGGTCGATGCTGTCGCGGCTGAACGGGTCGCGGATCGAGGACCTGTTCCAGTCCGGCCTGCACGAGTTCATCACCGGCTTCCTGGACGACAACGCCCAGTTCGGCGCCACCATCACCGAACAGTACCTGGTCTGAGGGCGGCTCCATGCGAATCCAGGTCGGCTACGTCACCCGCTACGACTACGACACCCCCGCCAAGCTGATCGTTCAGGTGCTGCGCATGACGCCCCGAGGCCACGAGGGCCAGCACGTGCTGAGCTGGCGGGTGGAGACCGACGCCGACGTGCGCCTGGTCCCCGGCGAGGACGCCCTGGGCAACACCACCCACGCCCTGTCCCTGGCGGGGCCGGTGAAGCGGCTGGTCACCCGGGTGACCGGCGAGGTGGAGACCTGGGACACCGGCGGCATGGTCCGGGACGCCGTGGAGCGCTTCCCGCCCATGGTTTACCTGCGCGACACGCCCCTGACCCGCACGGATGAGGCGCTGCGCCGCTTCGCCGAAGGCGCGACGTCGGCGGCCGCTGGTCTCCTGCCGCGGCTGCACGCCCTGCTGGCCGCCGTGAAGCAGGAGATGGCCTTCGAGACCGAGCGTACCGACGCCGGCACCTCCGCCACCGAAGCGTTCGAGCTGAAGCACGGCGTCTGCCAGGACCTGGCCCACATCTTCATCGGCTGTGCGCGGACCCTCGGCGCACCCGCCCGCTACGTGTCCGGCCACCTGGCCCGGAGCGAGGGCCAGATCGACCAGGAGGCATCGCACGCCTGGGCCGAAGCCTATGTGGAGGACCTGGGCTGGGTCGGTTTCGACCCTACCAACGGCATCTGCCCGACCGATCGCTACGTGCGCGTGGCGGTGGGGCTCGACTACCTGGGCGCGGCGCCCGTGCGCGGCAGCCGCTACGGCGGTTCGGGCGAGCACATGGACGTGAAGCTGCGCGTGGCCCCGAGCGGACGGTAAGCGCGGTCGTCTGCTCCCGCCACTCCCGTCATCCTAGGGCTCGTCCCGAGGATCGAGGTCGGCGGCTGTGTAAACGCCTGCGGCGCGACAGCGCCCGGCGACGGGACGCTTGATCCTCGGAACGAGCCCGAGGATGACGAAGGGGAGGGGCGATGTGGACGGTCGCCATCGTCCGCTACACCGCGCCCCATCCGGCCCTGGAGCCCACGCCATGACCTATTGCTGCGGCCTGCTGCTCAGGGACGGCATGGTGCTGGTGACCGACACCCGCACCAACGCCGGCGTGGACAACATCTCCACCTACCGCAAGCTGCACACGGTGCAGGGCGACGACCGCTTCATCATGCTGGCCACCGCGGGAAACCTGTCCACCACCCAGGCGGCCCTGTCCCAGCTCACCGCCCCGCCCGTCGAGGGCGGCCCGCTCACCCTGCACGACGTCGCCGACCTGTTCAGCGCCGCCCGGCTGGTGGGCGACACCATGGCGGCGTCGCGCAAGCGGGTCCAGGAGGCGGTGGGGGACAGCACGCCGTCCGACGCCACCGTCCTCTTCGGCGGCCAGATCCGCGGCCAGCCGATGCGCTTCTTCCTGATCTACGGCCAGGGCAACTTCATCGAGTGCGCGCCGGACACCCCCTTCCTGCAGGCCGGCGAGACCAAGTACGGCAAGCCGATCCTGATCCGCTCGATCAGCTTCGGCTGCGAGTTGTACGAGGCGCTCAAGATCGTGCTGGTCTCGTTCGACAGCGCACTGCGCTCCAACCTGGCGGTGGGGTTGCCGCTGGACTTGGTGGTGCTTCGTCGCGACGCGCTGGCGCCGGAGCTGGTGCACCGGATCGAGGCGGACGAGCCCTACTTCCACGACCTCGGCGAGCAGTGGTCCACCGCCTTGCGGGAGACGCTGCGGGCGCTGCCGAAGGTGCCGTATTCTCCCTCTCTCCTTGCGGGAGAGGGAAGGGGCCCAGCGTAGCTGGGAAAGGTGAGAGGTCGCGCCGCCGTCCGCAGCTGCGAGGATAGCGCGACCCCTCACCCTCCCACGTGTTCATCGACACGCGGGCCCCTAAGTCTCCCGGAAGGGAGAGGGGTCAGCTCTTCGGCAGGTCGTCGCTCTTGGGCAGGTGGCGGCCGGGCAGCTCGCGCGTGTCCCAGCCGCCGCCGAGGTCCTGGATCAGGGTCGCGCTCGCTTCCAGCCGCTGCTCCTGCACGCTGATCACCTGCTCGTCGGCGTTGAAGGCGGTGGCGGCGCCGGTGATCACGGTGGTGTAGTCCACGATGCCGGCCCGGTATTGGTTCAGGTCGAGCAGGTAGGCCGCCCTCGCCGCCGTCGCTGTCTGCTGGCGCTGGACGATCTCGGTCTGCAGGGTGCGCAGGATGGCCAGCTGATCCTCCACGTTCTGGAAGGCGGTGAGCACCGTCTGGCGATAGATGGCGATGACCTGCTCGCGCACAGCGGAGGCTTGCCGCACCGCCGCACGCCGCTCGCCGAAGTCCAGCAGGGTCTCCGCGATCGTCCCGCCTACCGACCAGATGTTGCTGGACGCGTTGAACAGTTGGCCGATGGTGGCGCCGGTCTGGCTCTCGGAGCCGCTGAGCGTGACGTCGGGGTAGAAGGCGGCCTCCGCCACCCCGATCAGGGCGTTGGCGCTGTCCACCTGGCGCTCGGCCGCGGCGATGTCGGGGCGGCGCTGCAGCAGGGTCGAGGGGATGTCGGCGGGGGC
>CALMGB010000118.1 GCA_937863535.1 uncultured Caulobacteraceae bacterium | reverse complement strand
CTCCGATTGCATCAGAGACTACCACAACAACCGCGTTTTTACACAGCCTGGACCCCAAGCGGACTCTTGGGATTAACTGGTTTGCTATAGCTTGGTAGGGCGCTCATCGCGACAGGCCGTAGACCATGGACTGGCTTCCACTCATAATCCCCCTTATCGCTGTAGTCCTCAGCCTTTTAATTCCGATTAAGAAGCCGAGCAGCAGGACCCGCGAAGCAATCGGCAAGGCCCTTGCAGCGCAAGGCTTCAAGTTGGTGGATGTTCAATTCCGACAGCAGTTCCGATTGGGAAAGCGATCCAATCAACGATCTCTCGTCGCCGCGACGGCGCTCAATCCGTTTGGAAACAAGCAGACGAAGTATTTTGACGTGAGTTTTTGGAGTGACTTGTTCTCCGCCGATCCAGACATCCGTGAGAGGTCTTTTCGCCCATCAATCTTTGAGGACTGATTGCGAGGAGTGGCCGCTCACCACCCCCTCCAGCCAGATCGAGCGTCCGCTTCCAGGCAGAGGGCCTGGCGCGGCCCGAAGGGCGAGTTGCCGGACGAAGGTCGCCGGCAGAGGGCGACCCTCCTCGGACTCTCTGTCTGCGCGCCAACGCCATTGCGCAAGATCGACTTACACGCGAGGCTGGGCGTGTCATCGGAGAGAGCGCTATGCCGGTTGTCGGCTCAATCATCGCCAATGCCATGGCTTTCGTCTGGGCTTCAATTTCACTCCTCGCGGCTGGCCTACCTATCTGGATGCTTCTCGCGCCGGCAACCGTTTCAGGAGCGCTGATTGCCGCTTCAGCTAGATTGCGACCTACCGTGGCTAACTTGGATCAACGCCGACGTATCGGACGCCTCGTTGGCATAGCCTCTGCGGGGGAAGGATTGGGAATCCTATTAGGCATTAATCTCGTGTCCTGGGCGGGGCGACCTGACTTGTGGATATGTGTCTTTGTTGCCGTTGTCGGTATTCACTTCTTTCCGCTTGCGCGTTGGATGCCGGCACCACCCTTCTACATCGTTGGAGCCGCGTTTGTTGTGATAGCCGCCCTCGGTCTCGGCTTTCCGACCAACCTGCGGACTGTGATCGAAGCTGGTGCTGCTTCCTTCGTTTTATGGGGCGCAAACGGCGTATCGACTTCATTCGGAGCGGGCTCGATCTGCTAAGGCATAGTTACTGAGTCTGCTCCCCACCCTTCTGAGACTCCATGGCGGTCCGCTTCCAGCGTTCAAGCATGGGAGTGGCGGTGCTTAGCATTCGATCCTAGACCACCGCTGCAAAGACCCGAGAGGGCCGAAAGCGTTGGCACAAACGACCTCGGGACCGAAGCTGAGAGGGCCTGCGAACGCGCTTGCCTGATGGCGGTCGATGGAAGTTTGGAAGGCGAACGTCACGTGCGGTCTGAAAGGGCCTTGGACTGTGAGTCCGGATCGCACTAAGTCCTGCCGCCGAGCCAGCAATTGCGGAGAGACGAACTCCAACGCGATCACATCCTGGCTCAAACGTGTGATGAAGCGGTCTCCTCCTTCGACGACGAGGCGGCCGAGGTCCGCCTCTGGGCCTCCGCCGGTGAGATCGCCCGTCAGCGCGACCGTCACATGCAGGTCGGCCAGCCTCAGCAGGTAGCGGAACCCCTCGGCTTTCGCCCAGGCAAGGAGTTCTCGTCCGTTGCTCAGCCGCCGCTTGATGTAGATCGACTGCACGACTGGTAGGGAACAAGGGCGATAGGCACAGTCAACGGTCTGTCGGAGCGTCCGCTGGTCAGGGCCTCCGCTACAAGCATGTTGCCGTTGGCACCAGACGTCGCCAGCCTAGCGATTGTGAGAACCGCGGGTGACGCAACGAGCCCTAAGTCCAGTCGGCGGTCGGCAGGTAAGTCAAAGAGGCAGAGTTCAAAGCTTGACTCCTGTGGCATCGGGTGATACCCATGGTATCCTGAGTGGCCGAGTTGCGGCTACTCCTGGAGAATCCTATGAACCTGGCAGAGGAACTCGGCGATCGGATGACGATCCGACCTGCAAGCGAAATCTTTGAGGGGTGGTGGCATATAGTGCCTGAGCAGCCCGGCATCTATGCACTCTTCCTGGATGCCGGGAAGGAGTATTTCGATCGCTGCAACAAGAGGTTCAGGGTGCGGCCCGTCGTCGTGGGTCAGACGGTACTTGTCAATATCGGCAGCACTACGAAGATGACCCTTCGTCGCCGCATCAATCATCACCTGCTTGGTGACAGTAGAGTATCAAGCTTGCGCCGTTCGATGGCCGCTGTGTTTGGACCACCGTGGATCAAGCCTTGCGGTCGTCCGGGAGGGTTCCATTATCATCTCGGTGACGGCGAAGCTTGGCTGACCGACTTCATGATCGAGTACGGACACTTCGGTTGGTGTACATCCCCGGCTCCAGCGCAAGAGGAGTTCGACCTGATCAGGCGTTACGAACCCATCCTGAATATTAAAGGGCTGGAGCATCTTCCTCATGCTCAGCAACTATTGAAGATACGCCGGGAGTGGGCTGATGCCGCCCGACTCTGATCGTTCGCGTGGCGTGCTCCTGCTCGCTCGGGGCCATCAAACCCTGTGCATAGCTCGGGCTGAGGCCTGCGGTCGCACGGTCTACATCGGGTTCATGAGTGACGAGCCGCTCGTCGTCACGACACAGCCCTGGTCGAGCCTGGGCGCTCTGCTGAAGGCCGTCGGGCTTCTCAAGCGGGAAAAGTAGCTCGATGTCGCGCGTCATCAGCCACGTCGTTAGATGAAGCCCATCAGCAGCGTGGAGTCGGATCGGACTCATAGGTGAACCACGTTGGTCGTTCATGGCCAGCCGGATCGTACAGCTTGAAACCGAGGCGCTCCTCGTTGCGACCCTTGCCCACCTGGTTGACCAACTGGAGCTTGGTGGTTTCAAGGACCGGCACGGACAAAGCGCGTCCCAGCTCAAGCCATTACGGGATGCCCGCCGCCTTTTGGAAGACCTCGACATTGATCCCGCCGAAACGCGCCGGGCGCCACCGGTCTGATCATGCCGCGTACCCGTTCAGCCGGGCTGCCCGGCTTCATCCCTTTTCAAATGCTCAAGTTGGTCGCCGCACCGCCGACGGGCGAGGGGTGGGTGCACGAGATCAAGTTCGACGGCTATCGGATGCAGCTTCAGGTCGCCGGCGGCCGCGCCGCCTGGTTCAGCCGCAATGGTAATGAGTGGACCTCCAGGCTCACCGACCTGGGCCAGATCGCAGCCGGGCTGCCCGACTGCATCCTTGACGGCGAGCTGTGCGCCTTAGGCTCCGAGGGCCAGCCAAACTTTTCGACACTTCGATCGATCATGGGGCGGCGGCAGGCAGGCACGATCACTGGCCAGCTCACCTACTTCATGTTTGATCTACTCTGGCTGAACGGCGTTGACCTACGGTTGCTTCCGCTGCGAGATAGGATGCATCACCTCCAGCACGAGATCATGGGCTGCGTCGATGACGTGGCCTTTCGGCTGGTAGAGGCGCTGCCTGGAGAGGGAAAGGCGTTACTCCAAGCGGCCTGCGGTCTAAGCCTTGAAGGCATCGTCTCAAAGCGCCTCGACGCCTCTTACCGCTCAGGCGAGCGCCTGGATATTTGGCGCAAGGCCAAGTGCCGCCCAGGTCAAGAGGTGGTAATCGGCGGCTGGCGGACCGAGGGGTCTCGCTTCCAATCCATCATGGCCGGCGTGTGGGAGGAGGGCCGCTTCCGCTAGGTCGGCCAAGTGGGACCCGGGCTGGGCCGCGACGCAGTCGAGGAGCTTCTGCCGAAGCTCCGGGCCTTGGAGACGGAACGATCCCCTTTCCAGTCCGGTGCGCCGCCCCGGCCACGTGAGGGCCTGCACTGGGCCAAGCCGGAGTTGGTGGCCAACATTGAGTTTGCGGAGTGGACCGGTGCCGGCCAGGTCCGACAAGCGTCCTACAAGGGCCTGCGCGAAGACAAGGAGGCCGGAGCGGTGATCCCGGAGCGGCTACCCTAGCCCTCAGGTCAGCGGGCCGCAGGAACAACAAGGCCCAGGCTCGCTTCAGTGAGTGGCGCAAGCGCGTGACCGAGATCGCCGTGCCAAACTGATGGAGACGTTAGACGGCGAAAGCGCGTTAAGGCTGAGGCCGATCTCCCCGGCTGGCGTGGGCGTTCGTCCGGGCTGGATGCTGCGAACCAACCCGAAGTCGCCCCACTTCGCCAGCCGCCTGGATGTTCCGCAGATTGCGCACGCCTACAGACGCAAGCGCGAAGCTACGATGTCTCAGCAAGGGGCCAAAGCGTTGGTGCGACATGTTGTCCGCCCCCCAAGGCCACGACCTGGGATTGAAAACCCGCGGCTGAGGACCGGGGGCTTACTCTAGGTTGCCGCAAGGCGGGGCTGACTTTAGCTTGAGTAGTCCCATGACGTAAGACGCGTCCGAATGTGTCAAGAGAAGTAGCACAGCGCCGGATGTAAGTATTTGCGTCATGGGCCGCGATTCCTAACGCTCGACACCGGGTTTGAGATGGTCCACGCTCTGCCAGCAAGTACGGCGCATGGAGCAAGCTCGGATGGATGACGAGAACAACGAAAAGAAGATGGTAAATGTCACTGCGCGCGGCATTACCACGCTGTACAAGGCAATGCTGCCGATCCTATTCTATTACCGGCAACTGGCCAGATTCTCTGATGAGCCAGGCGTTAAGGAAGCACTTGAACACATCGGACGCAGCTATGATGAATTAATTGCTGCATTAGCTCTGATCAACGTCATCTTTCATCGCGAGATCGGGGCTGGAGACGGAGAACAGGCGTAGTCCGAGGCTGGCTCAAGGATGCTCCCCTGAACGGCTAGTTTCTGGAGCCAAGTGCGCCTGCGCTTTCGACCCTAAGCCGACTCTTCTACAGGTCTGCCGTCAGCTCTGATTGGAGCAGACACCTTCTTGCGATTGATCCGAGGGGTTGGCTTAGGCAAAACCGAGTCGGCCAAGTCCTCTGCTCCGAACCGCTCGCCATACCTGTCCACGGTGACGCTGGAGAGGAAGACGCTGGTGATCCGCCTCGAGTTATTCTCCAAGAACGTGGTCAGTCGCGTAAAGCGTGACTCAAGGGCCATCAACGCTTCTATACTCGGACCTACTGAGTTATCTGAGATCAAGTCGCATTTTGCGAACACCAGGCTCGCTGGTGTTCCAGACCGAGGCCCAACTGCCTTGACGTGAATATCCAGGTAACGCTGCCAGAAAGCAACATACTGGCTAGTGATTTCGTTTACAAAGGCGTCGCCACTCCCGATCAACCGTTCGACATCAATAAATAACAGGCAGCAATCAGATTCCGCCACCCACTTCTGGAAGTTTGCGGAAGAGTTCTCGCTGTAAACGTTTGCGATGGATGCGCCGCTAACATCCCGACTGAAACGATCATTTAGCTCGCCTGCGAAGTCAGCGACTTCTACCCTAAATACCCGAGGCACTGGTATGAGAAAGGCCAGAAGCCGCCTTAATGTCGTTACGGGGGGAACATAGTCAAAGCGATAGATGTTGGTCGATTCTTCACTGGTTCGCGAAGGAAAGCGGCCCGCGCTAAGCTGTTGGATGCCCTCCTCAAGAGCCTGGATAGTCAGATTCCCTCGGAGACGAACACGACCGCTCAATTCTGAATTTGTAACATAATCGAGAAGGGCAACGATGGCGGTTGATTTCCCGGCATTTGGCGGCCCGAGAAAGGAGACGCGATATGACGACGGCGAGTCGTCTGCGAAGCGAAGGCGCAGGAATGATGTAAGTGCTTGACTCGCGGCAAGCACAGCAAGCCCGGAGCCGATAAAGCCAAAGTTATCCTTGAGCCAGGACCATAACACCGTCCCCGTGCTCACAACGGCACCGTAAACTTGTATTGGCCCTGAAGGCTCATGCCGCTCCTGACAAACAATATCGTAAGCATGATTGAGAGGAATTGCCAAACGTGTATGGCCGAAGCATGTGGCTTTGCCTGCGGGACGGCGTCCAGAGCGCTGGCATTCACTATGAGACCGAACAGAATCGCTGAGAGAGAGGTGTAAGCCCACAATTTCCATCGGTGGACAACTCGTCCGGCTTCAAGTTCCGTGTCCGAGCCGGGGATTACATAGGAATTGAGCTTGTCACCAATCGCGACTGACGAGGCGACGATACCAACTAAGGCAGTGCTATACGCTGGGATGTCGGCAAGCGTGGAGACGCTGATGCCGACGGAGCCTTTGATGACGGTCTCCACGAGCGCCGGCGCGAGAGGGAAGGCCAAATAGACGATAATCCAGGCGACATCCTGGTTGGACAGGCGCATCGATGGCGAACCTCTGCCACGTTGGCTGTTTGAAAGAGAGTTTACTACCTTGGATAGCCACACATTTGCATGCTGAGCAATGGTTAATGGCCGCTCTTCCACCCAAAGCACGGGTTCAAGACGTCCGCTTGCCGGCCGAAGGCTTAGCCCTGGCCCGATTGTGAGTCTGCGGCGGTGCGCCCAAGGCTCTCACGACCCAGAGCTGCCGTTTGCGCGGGGTTGAAGAGTGACATAAGAGGTTTCGAAGCGAGCCCACGATCCCTGTTCCAGACGCCCATGCATGTTCGCGATAGACAATTCCTCTCCTTGGCGGCGGTCTTAGGCGTCCTGGCCCCGACGTTCTCATCTGCGCAGGTCGCACATCGACAGACGGAGCCCGAACGTCGTCTTGCCGCACAATGCTACCAACGATCGGATGCTCACCTGAACAACCCCTTCAGCTATCCCCTTACGGTGGGCGCATCACCGGACGGGAAAAGCCTCGGCGTTTCTGTGGCTCCCGAGAAGTGGAACGCCCTTACTGAAGTGGCTCGAATTGCGCTTCTGCGAGACGTAGCATGTTGGTACGCAGGCGGTCGCCTGGAGCGGAGATACTGGTACGACTTCTCGGCTGTCGATCCTGGCACGGAGCGCACGATCGAGACCATCCGCGGCCCGCAGCTCTGGCCTGGACGGTCATATCGCTAAGCTCAAGCGAGGACGAAACCGGTGGGGGAGCATCAAGCGGCAACAGCGTAAGGTCACCCTAAGCACGGCTTCAGGAGGTGCGCTTCCAGCCAAGAGGCTGGTCAAGTCTGATGGCTCGTTCCGGACGGACGCTCCCGGCGGATGACGACCTAAGGCGGACGGTCTTCATCAGCGACCCCACCCAGCGAAGCCGGACAGCAGGGCGCTCATGCCGGCCATTGGCTGCCCCTCCTCCCAAACCCGTTGACCGACGACGTACTGGCCCGCCGATGTCCGTTCCAGGATGAGCTGGTCGCCATCCATCACCACGACGCAATCATCCGCCGGACCGACCAGGACGTCGTCGAGCGAGGTTAGCGCCTTCCGAAAACGGCCCTGTTCGTCCGACGTCAGCACTCTGTCCCTTTGGGCCTTCAGCTCGCCGAGATCGTAGCCGCCCTTGCCAGAGAGCCGTTTGGCCATCATCCGCAACCGCCCATCAGCTTCCTCGCTGATCCTGAAAATCATCGGCGCGGTCCAGGTCGGAATTTCTGTAAATCGCCACGTTGGCCGCGAGGAGCCTTTTGCGCTCGCAGCCAGCGACGGCTCATCCGCTCTGATCCAGACCGCCGAGTACCACGAGGCTTCGAAGGCGGAAATCGCTGGCGCCTTGGGTCGGGTCCCGCAGCCCCTAACGGGGTGAGTCAAGGCCGCCGGGCTGAAGTATGTCGCCGCCTTGACGGGGTCGGTTGCGACGAGCTGCGCTGCCACAAGGAGCGAGATCATGGCCACAGACGAGCGGCATTCCCCATGATTGTCAACTTACACCTGCAATGGGCCCGGTCGCGCTTCAGCCAAGGCAATTGCTTGACGGCGAGCCCTGGGCTCAGAGACCTGGGACAGACCTGTGGTTCACCATCCCCCTGGCTCGCGCAGCCGCCAGGCGACGCGCCCACTACGCAAACCGACGAGCCCATAGTCGTCTGGAGCCGTGAAATTGTGGCCAGGGTAGGCGCCCAGGTTGATCCGAAGCAGAGCCAGGTTGGGCGCCGGCGTGGGCTGCTTCTGCACCAAGCGCCGCCGTTCCGCGGAAACGATGAGGTCGGCCGGCGGTGTCGAGCCGGGAGCAAGCAAGTCGTACAAGGTGCCTCCATCCCGCTTGGCGGCGAAGCGGCCTCCGTTCTTGAACGGCAGCGCCGGCGCGAGTGGCAGGAGCGCGAGCGCTTGGGGCCAGTTGTAGCCAGCCGCCGGCGCCTTGCGCGGCGGGGCCGCTTCGGCGGTGTGGCGCGAGCAGGCTACCGTGACGCGGGCCGTCGCTGGGAGCGCCGTCAGACCGGCGTCGCTTGGGAACCCGGCCCCGTCGTCCACTTGCAGGTTCCCGGCCAGGACCGCGCCCTTAGGGAGGCTTCCCAGCCAGATGGCGGCAAGCCTTCCCTGTCTAAACTCCAGGAGCGAGGTGTAGACGTCGTCCACTGCTGAGGCGTCGGTATCATCGGCGCGCTTCACCGCGCACTGGCTCCACTCCGTAGGCAGGTCTCCCCCTCCTGTGCGGCCGCGGTCCACGATCTCCTGGGCGGCAGCGTCCTGAAGCATCTCGTTCATGAGCGTGTAGGCGCGCTCGCCTCCACCCGGTTCAGTCGTCTCCAAGGCATAGCGCAGGGGCCAAGATGTCGGCACCCCCACGAGCGCCTCGCGCACGGCGTCCGGTGATCTCCCCAGCAGGTCGGCCACCACCACGTCGTGAGGTGGACCAAGCGGCGTGTGCACGATGGCGGCGCGAACCGGCATGCCAAGGCTCAGGATAGCCGCGACCACCAACCCGCAATGGCGAGGACTGACCGCCGCCAAAGATCGCCTGAACGCGGGGGCCAACGGGCGATCACGAACCTGGCGCCGCGCCGACTTGGCGTAGGAAGGCGAGCACCGGATCGGCGTAGACGGAGGGGTCGGCGCGGCCGAGCGTCTTGTGCCCATCGTCGCCAAAAGGAGGCAGGTCCACGAAGGTCATCTTGGGGCCTGATCCCGCCTGATAGGCGGCGAACATGGCGTGGGCCACGGGCGGCGCAAAGAAGTGGTCGTTGCTCGCAAACAGCCAGAGCTGCGGTAGCCTGTTGGCCCGGCCGAACACGCCGGCGGCGTCAACCAGGCTCTGTGCGCCGCTGCAAACGTGCTCGTGATCGTCTCCGCCCCGACCGCCCGCGAAGCTGATCACGCCCAAGACTCCTTGCGGCGGCTGATCGGCGAGGGCGATGACCCCGAAGCCGCCCGCGGACTGCCCCACCACCACGATCCTCTTGGCATCGACACCAGGCAGGGCGGCGGCGCTCTCGGTGACCGCGCTCTCCACTGCGGCCGTTTCTCGGCCGTCCCGGACGTAGTCGCGGTGATCGCAGGGTCCGGACGGTTCGAGGTAGGGGCCATCCGAGGTTCCAAACCCCGGCCGGAGCGCCACCACGACCACATAGCCCTGGGTCGCGAACCAGGTCGCGGCCTTGGTGAAGCCCAGCTTCTCGCTCCCCGCGTCGCGGATGCTGACGGGCGTGCCATGATTGATGACCACGAGCGGAAAAGGTCCGGCTCCAGGAGGGCGGAACACCCGCGCGGCGAGGCTGTATGGCGCTCCGCCGAGCCTGATGGACAGGCGCTGATCCTGGACGGCGATGACGGCGGGCGCTGTGGCGGCGGGCGCCGGTGTCGCGGTGTCTGGCGGCCGAGCGGCCGCCGATCTACCCAGGGCTGCCGCCAATGCGAGCACGAGGACCGTGCATGCAGTTCGCATCATTGAGGACCTTGCCTGGGCAGCTTGGCTGGGCGAGCCTGCGTGCTGGCTCGGGCCTGTGCGGCGTCGGCCGCTGTGCAGTCGCCCGCATAGGAAACGATCCGGTCGGCGGCGTCGGCGTCGAAGATCGAGCGCCAGGGCTCGGTGCTGTAGACGTGCAGTCGTCCGAGGTTCGCCGGGTCGGCCCGACTCGGGCCTGCGCCGATCAGCCTCTGGTCGCCGCCGGCGAAGACGAAAACCTCAGCCGTCAGACGATTTTCGCCCTTGTCCGCCTCCGGGCGCGGCTTGGCGACGACGAGGATTGAGCCCTTGCCGCCTGGCACAGGCTTGGGCGGCGGGGGAAGAGCCGGACCATCCGGCAGAGCCGGTTCACCGTTGACGTACATTTGCTGAAGGCGGCCGCCAGCGTCATAGTCCGCCGAGATGTTCCAGCGCCAGACATAGTAGCGGCAGAGGTTGATGTCGTAGAGGTACTTTTCGACCCCGGTTCGGGTCGGATGCAGCTTCAGCGTACCGCCACCCTGATCCACAAAAGCGGCCCGCACCACCTGCCGCGGCGTGCCCACCGGATCGTTCCGCTGGATCAGCGCCTTCATGTCGTCAAGGCTGACCACGCCCTCGTACCGAAACGGCGCAGTCCGCTCTGCGGAGCCTTGGCTGGCGGCGGTGGCAATAAAGGCAAGCGACAGAAGGCCAGACCGGCTTCGGCGCAGAGCGCCTCCTGCAAGAGCAAACTTCAACCACGCACCCTCAAATGGCCTCTCACTATAGCACCTGCTCGCTTCCAGTTATTGCAATCCAGAGACGTAGGGCTGCTACCTAGCGGCTATATGACCAAGGCTGACGGCCTCACGACGCTCGTGCTGACCGCATCACCAACGAAGATCGCAGGAGCATCGTTGTGACTTTGCTCAGAGCTTCAGCCCTCTTGGCGCTGCTGATGGCCCGCGCAGGCATCGCGCAAGCGCAACCAAGCCTTCCGAGTACGGTGACGCTTTCTCCCATCCTGGATGCGAGCGAGAAGCGTGACACTATTTCCCAGATCAAAGATGATCTTAGCCGCTCCAGCCCATGCGCCAAGTTGTTGGGTTACCAGACGCTCCCAAGGCGGACATTGGGAGGTGTGCGCGATGGAAGCGAGACGTATCCGCTGCTTCTGTTCGCTCGGAGGCACCAAGTGCGAGATGCATGATGGGTAATGAGAACCGCATAGGTTGGCGCAGGCTTTCAGTAATCCTAGTTCTGGCGCTCTCGTGTTCTTGCTTCATAGGGTGCGTGATCCCTGGTGGCCTGCACCAGTCAACGCTGTCCCGCATGAGGGAATGTGTAGCTAAAGTAGTGCCTCTCGGCACATCAACGGCGGCGGCCCAGAAGACGATGGAGGGGCACGGATACCGTTGCCGTCTTACCGACGATGCGCTCGCTTGTGAGTCCTTCGGTTCGTTGCCATACGAAGTGTTCACGCGCGAATGGGCTGTCCGCCTCGCTATGCAGGGCGGCATCGTGACAGATGAACAAGTGACCACGAGCCTTAACGCTCCCTAGCCGCGTACCGCTAGGGCGCCGCCAAGTGAAAGCAGAGCCTGAGCTAACTTCCGCAATCCACCCTCAGCACGGGTTCGGGAGGTCCGCTTCCGGTCAGAGAGCCGGCCTAACGGCGAGTTTGCGGCCGAGAGCCTTCGGCAGAGGACGACCTCCTGCGGTCCATCGAAAGGTCCGATTCGGGGCAGAGAGGCCGGGCAACCGGAATGGCGAGTTCCTAGAGGCGGGCGGGCCTGCGCTTTCGACCAATTGCCGACCGAACCGGCAAGGGGATAGCATCAAGGCACGCCCTGTTGAGACATCGGTGACCATGTTCATAGCTGCGCCCCCGAGTGGCCCACCCCTGACGGCGAACAGTAACGAGCATATCGAACGAGGAGCGATCGGTGATGACCTCTGCCGAAAGGTATTAAAGAGGCAGGTCCTTGATCGGGGCGGCACAGTTCAGAAGCTCGTAATCAGCAGTACCCATCGATGGGGGACCGTCTGGCGTGCCAACTACTATGGCCGCAGCCCGGTCAAAATGCCAGGGATGCCTGACCAATCGGATCATTGGCGTCTAGTCTGTTGGAGTAAGCCGAATAGCCTTGGGCTCCGTCCGAGCGCGAGTATGATTCGGATAGGTCCGACTACACCTCCCCTTTGAGGATATAGCTACCGGGCCGTAAGTTTTCACGCCAGTGCCATCCGCCTGTCGCCTGTCCACCCTTCGCGCGCACTCGGGAGGTCCGCTCCGGGCGGGAACCCTGAGCCGAGCCGAACGGCCAGTTCCTGGAGCAGAGCGCGCCTGCGCTTTCGACCCTGAGCGGACGCTCTGCCTGCTCAGCTCGTTTCTAAATCCGCGTTTCGACGACTATCGGGTAAACGTCAAATCGCCAGAGTGGTCGGCATGATCAACATCAACGGCAGATGTACAAGCCTGCTGCACAATAGCCGCAGCCAAATCGTTGCCCAGCATCAACATTGAATGTTTTGGCTCGTCTAAATGCGGCTCTAAGAGAAAGCCTGTCCACCCTCCATAGCCGCCCATTGAGTTCTTCGCGTTCACTTCACCGCAGAAACTCAATCGAGTCCCTCCTGCCCCGCCGTTAACTAGGACAACATGCACGTTCCTGAACCTCGCGCTTGGATAGTCTGTAAGTCGATCATCAAGCGTCTGCTTGGCGTTGGAAACGTAAGCAGGCAGATCAGACGCGCTCGGTAGTTCAGCAGCAAAAGCTACTGTGCTCCCGAATATGCAGGCTAGAACGGCTGCTTGGAAGCGATGCGTCGTTCTCAAGGCAAGGTTCCCCTGAATGCAGAGCTAACAGCCTACTCAGCCGCCGCCACACTGCCAAGCCATTGGCCGCTATCCACCCTTCGCGCGCGTTCCAAATGTCCGCTTCCGGGCGGAAAGCCTCAACCAGGCTGAGCAACAAGTTTCGGGATGGGCCGCGGCGCCGGTCAGGTCCGGCAGGCAAGCTACAAGGGTTTGCGCGAGGACAAGGAAGCCGCGTCGCTGGTCTCGGAGCAGCTATCGAAATCGAGCCCCCAACACCTTTGCAGGAACGATTGGGTCTACGAACGCGTCCATGACGAGCTGGCTGGCGACGCCTGGCTGGTGGGCCGGGTGCCCATGGCGGAGATGGGCAAGGCAGGTCCGCGACCTTGCGTCGGAGCGGCTGCTCTCGGCGGAGCCGCTAGACCAGGGCCTCCTCGTCTGCGCTACGCGGCGGACGGGCCGTAGGCCGCACGCGGGCCTAACCGCGGCTGGCACGCCTTAACGACTATGTCGGACGCCGACGGAACGCTGTGAAACAGCCTGAGCCAGGCAAGTCCGACAGGTACGACGCTGTCACCCTCAAGAAGCTGTACGCTGTAAGGGATTCTCAACGTCCTAAGTCCTAGCGCCCTGACGTGTCTAGCGTCACCTCCACATTTTTTGACATCTCGGAAGCCCAGGCTGAGTAAGGAACTCGGCCTCATCAGCGCTCCCGCACGACGACACATCGGACTCGTGTCGGACCTCGCCGTTGCTTGACTCCACCTGAACCGTGTGATACCGCACGTATCACAGCTGGATGGAGGCTATGAGAATGAGTTTGGACGATGACCTGCGGTGTCTGCCGCGTCGGCTTACAACCAGCGAGGTGCTTGGGATAACGAGGCTCTCACGAACGACGCTATGGCGCCGCGTTCGCTCCGGCCAGTTCCCATCGCCTGTGGAACGCGCACGTTCCTCCCTGTTCAGCACCGACGAAGTGATCCGGGTGCTTCGGACAGGTGGAAGGCGCATCGGCTCCCGCGCCCGGCCGGCGCTAAACGCGCTGGAAATCTCCAGCCACTACGCTGAGCGGACCCGCAATGCCCTCGCAAGGGTCAAAGGAGCGAAGTCGTGAAGGCGATCAAGCTGGGCCGCTGGCAGGAGGTGAAAGGGCCTGATGCAGTCGGGCGCTACCGCGTCTACTGGAACGTGCGAAAATGCCCTCCTGGGGTTGACAAGCCAGCCTCCGTCATTCTGACCCCTTCAAACGACGACGGCGACCTCGGCGATTCCAAGGAGGTAAAGCGCCTTGTCAAAGCCTTTGAGAAGCTGAACGCGGCGCATGACGCTTCCATCGCTGCTGCGCGGTCGGCCCATCCCAAGGATGATGAGCCCTGCACCTTCGCTCGGCTTAGCCGCGAGTGGATGGAAGGCGGCCATTTTCAGGAAAATCTAACGAAGAACAGGCAGAGCCACCATCGCGGCGTGGTGAAGGCCCTCATCAAGAAGTGGCCCGACACGCGTTTGAAGAAGATAAAGCTTGGTGCCCTGGAGGCCTTCGTCAACGAGCAGAGCGAGGGGTCGAGAAAGGAATACAAGGCGACCATCCGAATACTCTATAAAAGAGCGCAGGCAGAAGGGGAAGTCAGTCAGAACCTGGGCGCGATGATCAACTTCGTCGGGCAGAAAGACGTCAAGGATGCCGATCTCTGGACCTCGGAAGATCGCGACCGCATGATCGTCGAAGCCAAAAAACAGGGCATGCACGGTCTGGCAGGAGTGATCGATCTGGGCTGGCTCGTGGGTCACCGTCTCGGTGACCTGCTCGCTCTCCGGCACGAGCTGCACTACAAGTATCAGAAGCTGCGCTACCGCCCGAGCAAGCAGCGCAGGCAGGGAAAGCCACGCTGGGTGAAGCTGCCCATCTCGAATGCGGACGCCCGGAAGATAGAGGCGCTTAGAAGCGACCAGCACGATTATCTGTTCACCAATGACCGGAACGGCCGACCTTACGACGTGACCACGTTTGGAAGGCACTTCAGTGAGGTGCGGGCCGCTACCAAGCAGGGAGGCAAGCACCTCTACTTTCGCAATTTACGAACCAGCTTAGTCGTGCGTCTGGCCAATCAGCACTTCAGCGTCCTTGCTATTTGCAGCATCACTGGCCATGCGCCAGTATCGGCGGCTAATATCATGCGCCACTATTTCATCGCAACAGACGAGATGGCGGCGTCAGTGATGCGCGGAGACTATTTGGCGCGCGGCGGAAAGGTCGAGGATTTCCCCCTTCCAGACACCCTGGATAACAAGGCGAAGGAGGAAGAGGAGTGGCCAGACGAGGTTCAGAAGCCCTTCATGCTGACGCCCGCTGGAGATGACGCGCGCCTGGCGTTGTCGCTCTCTGTCTCCGAGGTTGATGAGGCGATCTCAAGCAAGCCTGCTGCACCGGCCCAGCCGCGCTCTGGCAACCGCAGTCCCGAACCAAGAAAGCGGCCCGGCCGTGTCGGAGACGATGGGGGGATGAGCGTCGAGGAGTTTGCGACGCTGCTGAGCAGGCACAAGCGTCCCAAAGACCAGGGGCGGTCTCCTCGCGCCCGCAGAAGCGTGAGGGCGGGTACGCAGAGCAACCGGCCTGGTGAGACTGCACCATAGGCAGCTTATCGAAGACACGTGATGGATTGATACCGGAAGGATCATGCGATACTAGGCTGTGTGGCGGCTTGTGAGCTGCCAGCATGGTGCGGAGGTCCAATGTCGCTCAGTCACACCCCACGTCGCGCGTGCGACATGGCGTTTTCTCTTGGGAGCGTCCGCTTCCGTATCGTTTCAACCATCGTTGGTGGCCGCTATGTCTTTGTGGGCTACCGGGAGGGCTTCTTCTTCGTCGCCTCCAAGAGCGCTGCTGCGTGCGCTCGAACGATGCTCCTGAGCGAAAAGGTTCGGCGAATGCTCTGGGCGGACTCCGTCAACACGGGTCTGCCGAACTGAAGATGGAGGACGGGGGTATCTCGATGGCAGCCGCGGCAGACAGCCCTCGCCGGCTTCTCCGAGTCGCGTAGCTAGACGTCCTCCGCCAAACTCCGGGCGATGTTCAGCACAGCTCGGCGTAGCCGCGGTGACCTGATGCGGGCATAGGCCTCCACCAGCTCCTCCACGCCGTGCATCTGGGCGAGCAGAGTGAGGACTGCGGGCGATCGAGGGGTGGGATCACCCTCCTCGGGCAGCAGGGCGTTCGGAGCGACGTTCAGGGCGCGCGCAGACTTCACCAGCATGGAGGCCGAGATGCGGTTCGTGCCGCGCTCGTACTTCTGGATTTGTTGAAAGGTGATGCCGAGCGCACGCCCGAGCTGGTCCTGGCTCATGCCCCGCTCCTTGCGCAGGGTCCTCAAGCGAAGCCCGACGGCGACGTCGATGGGGTCTGGACCGTCTTCGTGAACCGTCATGCGTCGTCGTCACTCGCAAGCAGGATGAGGTGGGTGACCCCAAGTGCATCCGATAGGCGTTGGACCAGCGAGAGCGTCGGATTCCGTTCGCCGCGTTCGATTTGGCCGAGGTAGCTCACATCGATTTCCACGTCGTGCGCCAGCGCCTCCTGCGTCAGACCACGCTGCTTGCGTACCCGCCTGACATTGATCCCGAACCGTTGCTCCAGGCGCATGCGCGCCAACAGCTAAGGAGATGGTAACCCGCTCCAGTGACTATAGTCATGATTTCAGCACGATGCGAGGAGAGGGCTGATGCGCCTGAGAACGATCTTATTGGGAGTTGCGGGTATGATCGCGATGGCAACGGCTGCCGACGCAAGGGGCGTGACGCGCGTCTGGCAAGTGGACGCCGGCGATACCGACTCGACGCTGTGCAGGGAGAGCCCCCACGGCTGAGTGATCCTCACGACAGGAGCGAGTTCTGGCGCCCGGTACGACGATCCCACGCCATCGGAATGGGCCGCTGTAGGATGCGCCGGGTCCAAGCCTAAGCCCATCACGCACGCTGAAGCCGTTCGACGCATGAACGAGCAAACAGCGGAAATGACCCGGCCCCTGGATTTTAGCCGGGACATCCTGCCGAAGCTTCAGGCTCTCGCCGCTCGCAATTCCGCTGCGCAGAGACAGGTCGCAGCGCCGGCCCAGCAGTAGCACTATGGCCCCTCAGCACGCCGCGCTGATCGATCCAGCGCGGCATGCTGATGGCGGCGATCACCAAGCCAAAGCCAGATAGGGGCGGCGCGCCAAGGCGCCGCTTGGAGACCCCCGATCTTACCCGCTAGGGTGCTGCCTCAGTGAGCAGGGGGGGCGTATGGCGTTGGAGGGGCGCGACGAGCAGTTCCTGAAGGAGCTGAAGTCGTTGGGCGGAGCGACCGGCAACGGCGCGCTGCGCACCAGGCTCGACTGGAGCGAGGCGGACTACAACGAGATCAAGCGTGCCCTAGTCGCGAAGGGTGTGGTGGAACTCGCCCGCGGCCGCGGCGGCGGCGTCCGCTTGCGCCAGCAACTCGACGCCGCGCAGGCGCCGCCTGTTGAGGTGAAGCCAGCACGCGCCGCCGCGCAGCGACTGAGC
The DNA here is from genome assembly GCA_937863535.1 of uncultured Caulobacteraceae bacterium. GTDB lineage: Bacteria > Pseudomonadota > Alphaproteobacteria > Caulobacterales > Caulobacteraceae > CAHJWH01. The sequence goes on along the minus strand of CALMGB010000118.1, from coordinate 9,442 downwards.
CAGAAGACCGGCTTCGCGGCCATGACGCAGACGCTGTGGTCGGCGGCGGACAAGCTACGCGGCAACCTTGACGCGGCGGAGTACAAGCACGTCGCCCTGGGCCTGATCTTCCTGAAATACATTTCTGACCGCTTCGAGGAGCGACGCGCCCAAGCGCTCGCCGATCCGGAGGAGCGTGATCTCTCCGATGAGCGCGACCTCTACCTCGGCGATAACGTCTTCTGGGTGCCGGAGAAAGCGCGCTGGGACTACCTGAGGGACAACGCCACCAGCGTTGATCCCACCATCGGCGCGCTGATCGACCGCGCCATGCGGCTGATCGAGGAGGAAAACCCCTCGCTCAAGGGCGTGCTCACCAAGACCTACGCCCGGCCTGAGTTGGACCAGACGCGTCTGGGTGAGGTGGTGAAGCTCTTCTCCGACCTGACGTTCCAGGACGCTCACCACGGCCAGGACGTGCTCGGGCGTATCTACGAATATTTCCTCGGCCAGTTCGCCATCGCTGAGGGCAAGCGCGGCGGGCAATTCTACACGGCAGGTTGCGTGGTGCAACTCCTGGTCGAAATGATCCAGCCGTTCAAGGGCCGAGTGTACGATCCTTGCTGCGGCTCAGGCGGCATGTTCGTGCAGTCGGAACGCTTCGTGGAGGTACACGGCGGAGTGCAGAACGACGTCTCGGTCCTCGGGCAGGAGTCCAACCCCACCACCTGGCGGCTGGCCAAGATGAACCTTGCGATCCGCGGCATCGAGGCGGACCTCGGGCCGAAATGGGCGGACAGTTTCCACGAGGACCTGCACCCCGGCCTCAAGGCCGACTTCGTGCTCGCCAACCCACCCTTCAACGACAGCGACTGGGGCGGAGAGCGAGGGCGCGCCGGCGAGCGCTGGCCCTACGGCACGCCGCCCGCAGGCAACGCCAATTTTGCTTGGGTGCAGCATTTTATCCACCACCTAGCGCCACACGGCGTGGCAGGCTTCGTGCTCGCCAACGGCTCGCTCTCCAGCCAGCAGTCAGGCGAGGGGGAAATCCGTCGCGCCATCATCGAGGCGGACCTGGTGGACTGCATCGTCAGCCTGCCGGGCCAGCTCTTCTTCACCACCCAGATACCCGTCTGCCTGTGGTTCCTGGCACGCGACAAGTCTAACGGGTTGGTGAAGGACAAAACGCTGCGAAACCGACGCGGCGAAGCCCTGTTCATCGACGCCCGCGGCCTGGGCTCCATGGAAACCCGCAGCCTCAAGGTCCTAACGGAGAAGGACATAGCCAAGGTTGCCAACGCCTATCATGCCTGGCGTGAGAAGGGCGGTGCCTACGCCGACGAGCCTGGCTTCTGTAGGTCGGCGACCGCCGCTGAGATCGCGACGCAAAGCTACGTGCTCACACCCGGCCGCTACGTCGGAGCCGCAGCGGCCGACGACGACGACGAGCCGTTCGACGCTAAGATGCGACGGCTAACGGAGACGATGCGCGAGCAGATGGCGGAAGGTACCAAGCTCGATGAGTGCATCCGCGAAGCCTTAGCCGGGGTCGGCTATGGGTGGTAACTGGCCGCTCAGGCGCCTTGGTGACCTCACTCATAATCATGACTCACGCCGGATGCCCGTCCGAGAATCAGATCGGAAGCCAGGCCCATATCCATACTATGGAGCATCCGGGGTTGTAGATCACGTTGACGCCTTCCTCTTCGATGGCGAGTTCCTGCTTGTCTCCGAAGATGGGGAGAACCTACGAACACGACAGACACCTGTGGCGTTCATGGCCTCCGGCCAATTTTGGGTAAACAATCATGCCCATATCCTAAGCGGCAACAGTCAAGCGCTTACGCGTTATCTTCATTATGCCATCCAGGCTATCGACGTCGCCCCCTACCTAACCGGGGCCGTGATGCCGAAGCTCTCCCAGCTCAGTCTAAACCGGATAGAAGTTCCAACACCACCCCTTGCAGCACAGGAAGCCATAACAGAGTTGCTCGGCGCGTTGGATGGTAAGATCGAGCTGAACCGGCGGATGGCGGATACGCTGGAGGCGACAACGCGGGCGCTGTTCAAGAGCTGGTTTGTCGATTTTGACCCCGTTCGCGCCAAAGCGGAGGGTTACGCCACCGGCCTTCCTGAGGAGGTAGTCGCCCTCTTCCCGGCCGAACTGAACGGTGAGCGCGATCTACCAGCAGGGTGGAGCCGCGTTAGGCTTGGCGATGTGATCGAGCTTGCGTACGGGAAGGCGCTCCCCAAAGAGGCTCGTCGCCCCGGCGACATCCCGGTCTATGGCTCCGGTGGGGAGAATGGATTCCATCATGAGCCGCTTGTATCGGGTCCAGGCATCATCGTGGGCAGGAAAGGTACAGTCGGCTCCTTAAAATGGGCGGCCAGCGACTTCTTCCCGATAGACACAGTCTTCTATATAAAATGCCGCCAACACACTACCTTGCACTTCATCTGGCACGTGTTAAGACGCCTGCCACTAAATGCCATGAACACTGATGCTGCTGTTCCTGGTCTGAATCGAGAAAACGCCTATCGTCTGCTCATTATCGATCCGGGTCCTGCTCTGGTGCGTGCGTTCACCTCCCGTGCTGAGGTGATCCAGAGGCGGAGCGAAGCTCTGCTGCGACAAGACATGACTCTTTGTGCTCTTCGCGACACTCTCTTACCCAAGCTTGTATCAGGTGAACTACAAATTGGCGACGCCAAGCGAGTCGTGGCGGCGGTAGCCTGAGAGTGTTGTATCGACTCCAAATGCTCCGGGCGCTTGTCGAGGCACACCCTGATCGGGCGAGCAGGCTGAGGGTGCACGTGGAGGCGCTGGAGACCGCGATCGCTAGTGAGCCTCACCGCTGCCTGGAGCGCGTCCGGGCGCTGTTTGAGGCGGCCTTCCACTCAATCGCACCCCAACTGGGCCTGGAGATTATCGCAGGCGAGAGCTTCCAGGCTCAAAACCGGCGAATCATCCACTCCCTCGATTTTGCGTTGGACGGCCACCCCGACTCCGAGCGCATCGCGGCGGTGATCCAGAGGCTGGTCGGCAACGTCAATGGGACAATAGCGGCCCTGGGTCAACTAAGCAACATCCGTGGGCTGCGCCACGGCGGCTCCTTGGACTGGAGCACGCTTCATCGACACCATGCAACGATGCTAGGCGGACTGTGTGATACACTCCTTACCTTCATGTTCGAGGTAGCCTGGAGTCGGGTAGCCGGACCCACTGAATTACCAGCCGACCGCTACGTAGATCACCCCGAGTGGAACGAGAACCTTGACGAAGAGTGGGGCAGCATCCGCATTGGCGAAGGCGAATACTGGGCCAGTCGAGTCCTCTTCGCACTCGACACCACGCAATACGAGGCGCTCCGGGTGGAGTGGGACGCCGCGGCAGGGGTCGAAGGGGTAGAAGCCGCGTAATGGAATACTCGCTCACCACGGAGACCGCCCAGCATTCCGTGCGCGAGGATGCGGTCGAACTTGCCGCCCTGTCATGGTTCGACCTGACCGGTTGGCTGACCATCAGCGGCGACTACCTGGCGCCCGGTGGCCCGATGGGTGCCCGCGCCGACTACCGGCAGTGCATGCTGGAGCCGGAGTTGCGCAGCGCGCTCGCCGCTCTTAATCCCGACGCAACGCCCGCAATGATTGACGCCGCAGTGCGCACACTCACCGAGGTGCCCAGCCAAGACCTGAAGGAGAATAACCGCGCCTTCCACCGCCTCCTCTCTGAAGGATTTTCCGTGGAAGCACAGCACCTCGGCGAAGAGCGTTGGGAGCCGATGCGGCTGTTCGATCGCGACGTGCTCGCCAATAACCGCTGGCTCGTCGCCAATCAATTTGTTGTGCAGGGCGCGCGCGACGTGATCCGGCCGGACATCGTCGCCTTCGTCAACGGCGTCCCGCTCGCGGTGCTGGAGCTGAAGAGCCCGATCCATGAGCAGGCGACACTGGAGACCGCATTTACCCAGCTCCAGAACTACAAGGCTAAGGCACCCGAGCTGTTCCGCACCAACCAGGTTCTGGTGATCAGTGATGGCTTGGAAGCGCGAATCGGTTCTCTTACCGCCGGCCAGGACCGCTTCGGCCCCTGGCGCACCATTGACGGTGACCAGCTCGACGACGCCGGCAGGCCCGAGCTTGAGGTGCTGATCCGGGGCGTCTTCGCCAAGGAGCGCTTTCTCGACCTGATCATCGACTACGTCGCCTTCGAGATCGTCGATGGCGCTGTGAAGTCAAAGAAGCTGGCCGGCTACCACCAGTTCCACGCCGTGCGGAAGGCGCTCACTTCGGTGCAGCAGGCAGCCGCTGAAGGCGGCGGCGGGCGCGGCGGCGTAGTGTGGCACACTCAGGGCTCGGGCAAGTCACTCACCATGCTGTTTTTCGTGCGGCAGTTGCAGCTCGCGAAGCCGCTGAGGAACCCGACCGTTGTCATGATCACCGACCGCAACGATCTAGATGACCAGCTCTTCGGGACCTTCAACGACCACACCTCCGCCTTGCGCGGCGTTCCGCGTCAAGCCGACAGCGGTGACGACATGCGTCGGCTGCTGACCGTGGACGTGGGCGGCCTAGTCTTCACCGGCATCCAGAAGTTTCGCGGCGATGGGGGCGAGCATCCCTTGCTCACTGACCGCCGCAACGTGATCGTCATCGCCGACGAGGCGCACCGCTCACAATACGGGTTCGGCAAGCGTTTCCAGGTGGAGAAGGGCGGCGTGCGGGAAACCGTGGGCTTCGCCGAGTATCTCCGACAGGCCCTACCGAACGCCACGTTCGTGGGCTTCACCGGTACGCCCATCGAGGAGAAAGATCGCAACACTCAGAACGTCTTCGGCGACGTCATCGACACCTACGACATGACGCAGGCCGTGGCGGACAGGGCCACCGTGCCGATCCACTACACCGCCCGCCTGGTGAAGCTGCGGTTGGAGCTAACTGACGAGGAACGCCAGCAGCTCGACGCCTTGGCCGAGGAATTGTCAGAGGGCGACGAGGCAGCCGTTGAACGGGAAAAGGGGCGCCTCAGCCGCTTCGAGGAGGCGGTAGGCGCTCCGGACCGCCTGCACGCGGTCGCAGCAGACATCGTCTCTCACTTCCAGCAACGTCGAGAGGCGATGGGCGGCGGGAAGGGCCTGATAGTGACCGTCAGCCGCCGGGTGGCTGTCGAACTCTACAATAGACTTGCGGCGCTCCGGCCCGACTGGGCGTCCGCAGACCCGCGGGACGACGCCAGCGGCATGCTGAAGGTCGTGATCACCGGCAAGGGCAACGCCGACCCGGAACTGCTACAACCACACCTGCGCAGTGATGCTCGTCGCAAGGCTTTGGCGGAGCGCTTCAAGGACCCCCACTCTGGCCTCGATCTGGCCATCGTGCGCGACATGTGGCTGACCGGCTTCGACGCGCCTTCGATGCACACGCTCTACATCGACAAGCCTATGCGGGGTCACGGGCTGATGCAGGCCATCGCCCGCGTGAACCGGGTGTGGGGCGATAAGCCCGGCGGGCTGGTAGTGGACTACCTTGGCATCGGCGCCGAGTTGCGGGAAGCGCTGGCACAATACACCGAGCGCGACCGTGACCAGATCAGACCTGATCTGGACGAAGCTGTCCGCCAAACGCTTCAGCGGCTGGAGAGTGTCGAGGCGCTGCTCGGGGGTGTGGACTGGCGCCGCTTCTTCGGCGCCTCGCCGGCCGATCGGCTAACCGTGTTGAAGCTGTGCCTGGAACACCTTCTCTCAAGCCAGCAACGGGACCGATTTGTAGAGGTCGGCTTGGAGCTGGAGACGGTCTACGCCGTCAGCGCCGGTGACGAACGGGTCGGGGTGCGCCGCGACGAAATCGCGCTGATGGCGGCAATCCGCGCCAACCTCTTGAAATACACCACTGGCCGCGCCCGCAGCCGCAGCGAGGTAGAGCGCGACATCCGCCAGCTCCTCTCCCGCGCCGTCATGTCGGACGGCATCCTGGACGTGTTCCAGTCCGCGGGGTTGGACCGGCCTGACTTGTCTATCCTTTCGGACGAGTTCCTACAGGAGGCGCGGCAGTCGAAGCAGCCCAGCCTTGCCGTCGAGACCCTCCGGCGTCTCCTCGAAGGAGAGATCAAGGTGCGAAGCGCGTCCAACATCGTGGAGGCCCGCAAACTCACCGAGCGTTTGGACGAGACTCTCCGCCGCTACCACAATCGGGCCGTCGATAGCTTGCAGGTAATCGAGGAACTGATCGCGCTGGCCGCCGATCTCCAGGCAGCCCGACAGCGCGGAGAGGAGCTGGGGCTCTCGGCTGAGGAGCTGGCATTCTACGACGCGCTTGCGGAGAACGGCTCCGCCAAGGAACTGATGGCGCACGATGTCCTCCGCACGCTGTCGCAGGTCCTCGTCACCACAATTCGCGCCTCGGCGTCTATCGACTGGACACGCAAGGAGAGTGTCAGGGCCAAGATGCGCATCGAGGTACGCAAGATGCTGGCTCGGTACGGCTATCCACCTGACCTTCAGCGTGCGGCCGTAGATTTGGTGATTAAGCAGGCCGAGGCGTTGGCTTACGGCTGGGCTTGAGAGACCGGGCCGTTCGATCGCGTCGCGATCTGCTCGGTGCCATCAGCGCCCGCACTACGTCCGGGGCCAGAGAGCCTAGCAGCTTGGTTCCGGGCTACCGTCGCGACTTCCGCAACAGATGCACGCCCGCCTGTACGGTGTCGTCTTGAACGAAAATGACGCCGAGCTTCTCATAGACCTCAAGCAGACGCTCCGCGTTGGCCGAGGTCAGCCGAGTCACACCTTCGCTCGCCTCCGCGCGTTTGATCGTCGCCAAGCCCAGTTTGGTGGCCTGAGCCAAGTGCTCCGAACTGACGTTCACCAGAGCGCGCGCGGCCCGCAAAAGCGGCCCCGTTAGTTCTGACGTCTCGACTCGCCTCACTTGGCTCTTCTAGCACCAACAGGGGCTGTCGGCATCATGGCCGTCTGCCTGTCGCTCTTACGAACCCGTTTCGGCTGGTGTCCGCCCGGATCAGTCGGGAAGGGTGAAGCCTCGATAGACAATCCGCTGGATCAGGGGCCCCAGTTCTTCGACCACAGTCCTTCTGCCGTACTTCGCAGCCTGTGATGCCGGCGCCCAACCGCCAAGGGCGTCAACCTGCCGGTCGGTCAGGCCGGCAAGCCCCGCTACCTCCCTCCAGCCATGGCGGAAACTGTGAAAGGTCGCGCGCGGGTCCGAGATGTCGATTCGATCGAGGTGGCGTCCCCACCACTTGGAAAACTCATGGCCGTGACCGCCAGATCGGCCCGGCTTGAGCCGGGGAAACAACTGCGCATCTCCCGCAGCGCGACGCGCTTCCACGTAAGACTCGAATCCCGCAGCGATGATCTGCGGGTGCACCGGGACGAGCCGCTCGCTGCTGTCGTTCTTCAGCGATTTGGCCTTCGTGCGCACCCCGTGCTCGTCGAACTCGGAGAGGTTTAGAATCGTGACACCATCGACGGTCTCTACGTCGGCGACTGCAAGCTGACATAGCTCGTTGAGACGCGTGCCCTGATAGAGCGAGAGTGCCGGTACCCACCATTTGTCGGGCGTGGCATCTCTAAAGGTCATCAAGCTCCCGAAAATCCTGGTCAGCTCGGGAGTGGAGAACGCCCTCGGTTTGACGGTGGGATCGCTCTCCAGACGTATGTTCACGCAGGGTGTGTCGTCGATCCACTCCTCATCCAAGGCCCAGCGGAAGAGGGTACGCATGTGGTCGTAGTATGCGCCGACGCTTCCCTTGGCGAGCCTCGGTTGTAGCCCTTTAGCATCAGCCTGTGCGACTACCTCAGCAATCGTGATCTTGGGCCACCGTTTGCTGGCGTTTGGCGGAATGCGTTGTACGAAGGCGATGACGGCTTTGATGTCTGGCCGCGTTATCGCCCGCACCGGCTTCGTCGAGCCCAGCACCGCTTCCAGAGCAGCGCAAATGGGGGTGTACCGATGGGGATGCTCGCTCTTGGCGGCCTTGAACGCCACGACCAACTCTCCCAGCGTACGGTCGTTCTCCCTCGGCTGGTAAGTCGAGGCCGCCTTGGGGACGGCCGTAAGCCCTGGAGGCCCCGCAACGACCATCCGTTCGACGTGCAGGACATAAGCAGCCCGCGCGCGCTGCCATTCGCGCGCTCTCTCCACCTCAAGCCATGCCCTGGCGAAGGCGACGCGAGCGTCTTCGCGTAACCAAGGTGGAACGGGGTGGCCGACGCCGCAGGGAGGAGGCTCCGGCGGAATGGGATAGCCTAAGGGCACAACCTCCGACATGGGTGCCTGCCCTGTTCCGTGCATCGTGATGACAGTATCCAGTTCGTCGTCGAACCCTTCGATGGCAGCCCAACCCGCCGGATCGCGTGCGGCGATCTGCAAGCGAGCCATCAGCAGCGAGGTCTCTTCCGGCGGATCGAGGGACCTGGATGCCTCCGGATTATTTTGGAAGTAGCGGCGAGCCTCCTCAAGGAGCACGTTCGGCTCAGCCTTAGGCGTGGTGTAGCGAAATGACGCATCCTTCCCGAACTTGGTGCAAGTGCCCTGCCCCGGCACGAGGCACGGCGCAACCGCGATCATCCTCCATATATCTAGACCGACTTGGACGTCTTTGAGGGTGACTCGGGGAGAGCCGCTACCCGCTCTCGCCGCCGCGATCTGCGCGTCGAAGTCCGCCATGACGTCGGCGAGCTTGCGCAGGGCTAGGTGATAATCGTTGGTCTGTAGGCTGCGGCGCAGCTCTGATGGAAGACCGTTCACGCCTCGAACGTCTCTGGGCACGACCTTGACGGCGCTGTAGGTGCCGTAGGGCGCGTACTCCTGACGTAGTCCGCGTTTCAGGTGCTGGAACATCCGCTTTGGGGGTGGTCTAGGGGTGGTCCTGCCACTCCTAGACCGCGTCTGCCTAAGGATTCCTTGTGCCGTCTCGGTCTGTGAGGTCATTGGTGGGTTGGCTGGGGGTCGAACCCAGGACCGTTCGATTAAAAGTCGAATGCTCTACCACTGAGCTACCAACCCGCCGAGCGATGCGCGCGGGAGGGCTTCTTAGCTCGGGCCGAGCGCTCGCTCAATGGACCGCGCGACGCCCCAGCGGTCCACGCGGCCGACGGGTCGAGGCGGCGGCGACACGGGAACCCAGCGCATTGTGAGTAGGTCTTGCCGACGGTGAAGCTTGCACTGGCTTGCATTGAAGATGGCGCCCTGAGGCGGCGCCCTTCGCGGCCTAGCGCCGGAAAGTTGGGCCACGATGGGGCGCCGCCCGTCAAATTCCACCTGCATAACAAATCTGTTTGTCCAGACGGAGATGTTGTGGGTAAATTAAGCTGCGGTTGCGGGAGCTGCCGATGCAAAAAGTATCAAGTTCGGCGTGTGCGGTCGTGGCGCTTGGCGCGGTGGTCGCCGGTTGCCAATCGGCGCCGGTGCGCTATGCCAACGGCGGCGTTCAAGCCACCTATTCGGT
>CALMGB010000117.1:4845-8829 GCA_937863535.1 uncultured Caulobacteraceae bacterium | reverse complement strand
CTCCTCGGGCCGCAGCCCTCAATGTGGGTGGATCACTTCGCGGGGGTCAGACCAGCTGCGGATCGCCTCCGCCGCTTCGGACCGGGTGTCCGGCCGGCCGAGCGCCTCGCTCAATGAGCTGATGCGCTCCCGGTAGACCTGGGCGAGGTTGGGATGCAGCAACGGTGACGGTCGCTCCGCGCTGCTGAGAGCCGCGTGTATGGACTTGACAGAATAGCCTGGTCATGGGGCCGCCGCTGGAGGCCCGATGGGCTCGGCCGCATCATTCATGACCAGTTGGGAATGCGAGCGCGACAGTACCGATGCCGCTCCGTCAAGAAAGCGCAAAATCGCTTCAAATTCGGTCGGGGCGAAGCTGTCGAGCAGAACGCCCATCGCCCGCCCCTACTCAAGGTAGAAGGCTATGATCCGGTTGGCTGCTTCCGGGCAGGTTGACAGAACGTTGCGCCGCTTGTCGGCGGTGTCACGCCGCCGGAAGACAAGCCCCGCCATCTCCAACTTATCGACAAGCCCGCTGGCGGTGCCAAGTTGCAGGCCCGCCTCGCGCCCCAGCAGCGTCAGCGACAACGGACCGAGCTGCTCGAAGGCGGAAGCATTTCGGATCATCAACGGGCGGCGCAATCGCTCAGCATCTAGTCCTTCAACGCCCGGAACTCGTCCGCTCGTTGGTAATTGCGTCCTCGTTCGCGCGATTCGATGCTTACACGCATCGGCAGTTCGCCGTGCGCGGTATCATGGCTTCGCAGTGGAACAAGCAAGACCTGTTCGCCGGCAATTCGTTGTTCCTGTTCTCGCCACGCTACACGCGCGAGCATCCAGAGCGTGTGCAGGAGTGGATCGACCGCGCCGCGTCCCACCCTTTTGGGCCCGAGGACCGCGACATCGCCTTGCGCCGCATCGGGATGATCGCCGCCCATGACACGCTGGCTGACTTGCCAAGCGTCGATCGACCGACGCTCGTGCTGTGCAGCGAACAAAACCACTGCGCGCCCCTGCCTCTCTCGGAGGAGATCGCGGCAGCCATCCCCGGCGCCGAGCTGGTCGTACGTCCCGACGCAGGCGAACTCATCGAGCTCGAAATGCCGGAACGCTTCGCCGAACTCGTAAAGGTGTTCATCGGCAGACACACTTAGTCGGGTTGGCAGACGATCTAATCATACTGAACAACGGCCAACATTAGCACGGGATCAAGGCATTCAATATCTCGATGGATTTCAACAAAGACGTCGATCTACCAGCTCCCGGTCAGAGCCGCTGGGAAGCGTGTTCATGGCCGCCGGTTGAGGGAGAGCAGGCCTTCGTAACTCGTTCAACACCGGCCTCCTGCTTGCAGCTGTTCAGTTAAGGCTTGATGCCCGGCACGTCATGGCTGTGCATTAGACGCTGCGACCCGGTTTAGATCCCAGAGCTGGAGCAGGCTGGAGACGGCGGCGTCCACCGCGGCCTGTGGGACGCCGTCGCGGGCCTGGACGGACATACCGACCAGCAGCGCCTCGGCCAGCGCCGCCAGGCCCTCCGCGTCCGTGTCTGTGTGGAGCTCGCCGGAGGTGACCGCGCGGCGGACGCAGGCGGCGATGGCCTCCCGGTTGCGGCCTCGCTCAGCGGCGACGAGCGCCTGCAGGGGGGCGCTGGCGGGCGAGCCGTTAGTGGCGGAGAGGACCACCATGCAACCGGTGGGGCGGCTCGCGTCCGTCTGCAGCCGAGCGGAGGCCCGCAGGGTCTGCTCCAGAGCCTCGCGTGGAGCCAGGGCCTCGTCGTAGAGAGGCGCGACCGCCTGACCGTGGGTGGCGAGGTAACGGGCGAGCGCTTCGCGGAAGAGCGCCTCCTTGGACCCGAACGCCGCGTAGAAGCTGGCGGACGACAGGGACCCCATGGCGGCCTTGAGCTGATCGAGGGAGGTGGTCTCATAGCCCCCCCGCCAGAACAGCTCCATCGCGGTGTCGAGCGCTTGGTCCCGATTGAACTGCCGGGGCCGACCCGTGCGGGGCATCTCACCTCTCCTAAGCAGGATATAGATCGTCCGATCCGGAAGTCGTTGACAGCGGCGCAGGCGTTCCGCATATCCGGATCAGATGATCTTCAAGTCGGGGTGTCGACCTCGGCAATCAAGAGGAGCGGACATGGGCCTGCAGCCGACGGACGTCATGCGGGCGCTGCTCGCCGATCCGACCAACCCCGAAGTGGTGGAGCGGCTGGTGGCCGCCGACGCCACCTACGTCTCGCTCAACTTCGACAATCCGGAGCTGAAGCGGATCATGCCCTGGGCCGGGACGAGCCGCGGTCCGCAGGCGGTGCTGAACACCTACAGCCGGGTGGGGGCGTTCTGGCGGAACGAGGGATTCGAGGTGGAGCACCTGTTCGGATCAGGCGAGCAGGTGGCGGTGTTCGGGCGCTTCACCTACCGCTCCACCACGCTCGGTCGGGCGGCCACCTCGCCCTTCGCCATCCTTGCGGAAGTCCGCGGCGGTCAAGTCCGCCACATGCGCTTCCTGGAGGACACCTTCGCCACCGCCCAGACCTTTCGCACGGGCGGGATCGCCACCTACAGGAGCGACCCGGACGGCGGTGCAGAGGTGGAGCTGTGAGCCCGACCCCGATGGAGGTGGTGGAACGGTTCTACGCGGCGGAGGCGACCTATATGAACGGCGGCGCGCGGGACTTCTCAGGCATGGCGGCCACCCTCGATCCCGCCGTGGTGCTACACCAATCGCCGGACCTGCCCTGGGGCGGCGAGTTCCATGGCCACGCCGGCTACGAGGATTGGGCGCGTCGCATGGGCGAGGCCTTCGACCAGCTGGAGGTGCGCGACCGGCGGTTCTTCACCGACGGCGAAACGGTGATGGTCGCCTGCCGCCTCCTGACCCGCGCCCGCGCCTCCGGCGAGGCGCTGGATTTGCCCATGACCCAAGTGATCCGCGTCCGCGGGGAGCGGATCGTGGAGTTCCGCCCCTTCTACTGGAACGTGCCCGCCTACAGGGCCGCCGTGGGGAGCCGCCCATGAACGCCCAGGGCGCAAAGCCTTTCTGGGCCGGGACGCCGGCGGCAGCTTGGTGTGCCGGATTCCATTGCCAGAGCCGCACGCCTAGACACCTTGCGCGAGCGACGAAGCCTTCGGAACCGCTATCGCGGCTTTGCAGCACAAAAGACCCGTCTTGCGGCCGGCGATGATACTTGAGCGGCCTAAGCGCAGATCGAGCGGTGCCGCGCGGATGCTGATCGTGGTGGACGACCCGCTCACGGCGTAGCAGCGTCAGGCTGGGCTGACGGATGCGCGACCGCTACCGGGCCGAGCGCCAGAGCTGCTGCGGCGACACGGCGAAGATGGTAAAAGACTCAAGATCGACGCAAAAGCGATCAGCTGAATAAACCTGCGGAACCAGGGTGCAGTCGGCCAGACTCGGCTGGTCGCCAAAAGAGAACGCGCCGCCATGCACGCTGACCATTTCTCCAAGGGCCGTGAACCCGTTAGTGATCCACCGTGATGCCCAGTCTTGCACCTGATCAGCCGTCGCGGAGAATTTCTTCCGTAGCGACTGCATGACCCTAAGATTATTCAGCGGATGGATGTCTGCTGCAATAAGATGGGTCATGCCCGCACGATTGCGCGGCCATGAACTCCTGAAGTAGTAGAGCTGGCTGCGGCCAGCGCTCTTCGATCACTCCAGGATCGCTAGGCTCTGCGTCAGAGGGCCGTCAAAGGTTTCCAGGGCCGGAACTAGGCCTGAGGCGCGAACGCCAGATAGGCCGGATCGCGTTGGGCGCCGGTGCGAAGGTCGTGTGTCACCTGGTCGTAGGACACGCCCTTGAGGTTCAAGGCGATCCGCACCCGGTAGGACGCGGTCGACCATCAATAGCCGTGCAGCGTCAGGGGCATGGCTGAACCGCCGGGGTGATGACGCCCCAGCAAGGTCCAAAGCCGAGGCTGACATAGCCGTCTGCGACAGCCCGGCCCGTCAAGCCTATGGTGTCGCCGTTCTGCAGGAA
>CALMGB010000117.1:0-4835 GCA_937863535.1 uncultured Caulobacteraceae bacterium | reverse complement strand
GGAAGGAGCGGATTTCGCCGCCTGGCAATGTCGTGGGCTGCTGCCCGCCGCGCGTGATTTCAAGCAGGCTGCCAAGCCCGCTGTCGTCCGGCGTCGAGATTGCGCCTGTGCCGAGCAGGTCGCCAGGATTGATGTCGCAGCCGCCGCTGGTGTGGTGAGTGACTAATTTAGCCAGGGTCCGATACAGGTTAGTGGCCGGTCCGCTGCTCAATCGATGCGGCTTCAGACCGGCCTGGCGCATGGCCTCGGTTTGGATCAGGACCTCCAGCTCGATGACGTAGGCACCTCAGCCTGATCTTTTGAGTCGGCAGGTAAGGGAGCGGGACGGGATCGCCTTCCGGGCGCGGCGGCTGGGCGATGCGGAAGGGCGCCAGCGCTTCGGCGGTGATGATCCAGGGCGAGACCGTGGTCATGACGTTTTTTTGCCTAGGAAGGGACCCAGCGGCTGGTACTCCCAGGCCTGAAGGTCGCGCGCTAACCAGTCGTTGAGCAGGCATAGGCCCGCAATATGGTCGTCCGCCTCACCGATGGCGATCGGCTCGCCCATCGCATTGCCCCGACCGATCCAGATGCCCATCTCCAACTCGATGTCTAGGCGCTGGCTGGGTCCTAACAAGAGCGCCTGAACGCCAGGTGGCAGGCGCTGGCCCAACGGCCGACGCACCGGCGTTCCTGATTGACGGACCGACGAGGCTCGCCCGCGATAGCCGACCGGCAAGTGCTTGTAATTGGGCAGAAGCGGGCAGTCTGGCCGGAATAGTTTTCCAATGTTTAAGGCATGATGAATGCTGGCGTAGACGTCGGTGTAGTCGCCGACGTGCGCTGGCATGTGCAGGACGCAGTCGGCTGCGGATGGAGCCAAGCCTCCACCTCGTTTCGCCCGGACCCGCACGCGGCCAGGAGCGCGCTGAGACTGCGACGTAGGGCGCGGCGATGGCCAGCGGTCAGGCTCAGCAGCAAAGCAGGCATGCGCCTGCGGCCTGGATCATGTCGTCCACGCGAAGATCTTTGCAACTAGACAGGAGCGCCAGCCACAGCTCTGAATCAGATCAGGCTCGCTATGAAAACCCCGCCCAATTCCACTCCGGCGACTCGGCTTTAGCTTCTGCTGCCTTCAAGTGTAAGTGGTTAATAATAAGATTTGCTATGTAAGTCACCATAAATCAAATGAAAGCCGGAGCGGCTGAAGAGGCTCGAACTCTCGACCCAAATCCTGGGAAGGCACTTTTGACAACGGCTTGGCTTTCTGCGAACATGAGTGATCATGCCTGCCGTCAAGCAGCCGGGCGTGTTATCTGCAAGTTCATCAATCGCATAAATCGTTGGTTGCGTGTCCCCGCACCCAACGATTTATGCGACAGCACAGGCCCGGCAAGCCCGGCCATCCAGAGATGAAGCGCCGGGCTTTCTGCTGCCGGCGAACGACAGCATCGCCGCCAAGTCGCCGCGCAACACGATTGCGAGCCGCCCATTCTCCGGTGTCAGTTCAATCCCACTTACCGAAGAGCGCACCACTTCCGCCGCTGCGTCGCGTCTGTCCGAGCCGCCAAGCGCTTGGCTCAGGTGGTCGGTCCGCTCCCGGTAGCTCTGGGCGAGGCTGGGGCGGAGGAGAGGAGGAGGCTCTTCAGCCTCAGCCAACCTGCGGCTCAGTTCATCCTTGCGAGCTTCAAGCTCGCGCATCTTCGCCTCGTAGGCACGAATATTTGTGAGATCATCGGTGTCGAGCACCCACTGGACCAGCTTGGGCAAGTCTCGATCAATCCTGACAAGCTCCCGTCGAGCGTTCTCCGTCGAAGCGTTCCAGCATGCGCAGCCGATTGACCTCGCGAGTGAACTCTTTGCAGAACTCGCGAAAGAGCGCCGGTTCCATCAGACGACTGCGCAGGCCGTCTAGGACGGCTGCTTCCAGCGCGTCCCGCCGAATGTTGAGCCGGCTGCTGCACGTGCCCTTAGTGCGCGCTGTACCGCAGCCGAGCAGGTCCTTGGAGATCATCGTGTAGCTGGAGGCGCAGCATGCGCAGCAGACAAGGCCGGCGAACAGATGTTTCGGACGCGTCCGTCTCACCATGGCGTTGGGAGCATCGTCGCGCGACTTCATCCGCAGCGACGCCTGCCGCTCTCGGACAGCCGCCCAAAGCGCGTCATCGACGATGCGCAACTCCGGTACGTTCTGAGTGATCCACTCCGACCGGATTGGGGCGCGCGATCCTCTTGCCCGTGTCCGGGTCTTTCAGGAACCGCTGAAGGTTCCAGACCAGCCTGCCCATGTAGAGTTCGTCGTTAAGCCCGCCGTTGCGACGCTCCACGTTGCCGTGGATCGTGCTCGATCCCCACTCACGGCCCTGCGGCCCGGGAACTCCTTCCTTGTTAAGCGCCTGGGCGATCGTGCGAGATGATTTGCCCGCGGCGTAGTCCCGGAAGATGCGCCGTATCACCTCAGCTTCGGCAGGGTTGATGCGCCGCTCGCCTGTGACGGGCTCCCCGTCGGGTGTCAGGCCGCGGACGACGTCATAGCCGAAGCAAAGGCCGCCGCCGGCCTTGCCCTTCTCCACGCGACCGCGCTGCCCACGACGCGTCTTGTCGGCCAAGTCCTTCAGGAAGAGGGCGTTCATCGTGCCCTTCAGCCCGACGTGCAGCTGCGACACGTCCCCCTCCGACAGAGTGACGATGCGCACGCCGGGAACTGCATGCGCTTGAACAGGCCGGCGATGTCCTCCTGGTCGCGGCTGAGCCGGTCCATGGCCTCGGCGAGGACGACATCGAAGCGACCGCGTCCTGCGTCCTGGATCAGCTCCTGGATGCCAGGTCGCAGCAGCGACGCTCCCGAGATCGCCCGGTCGGTGTAGCTGTCAGTGATCGTCCATCCTTGCCGCCCGGCATGTAACCGGCAGACCCGGAGGCGATCCTCGATGGAGGCTTCGCGTTGGGTCTCGGACGAGTAGCGGGCGTAGAGAGCCACTTTGGGCATCGGGCCGACACCTCAGGCTTCAAGCGAACACGCCTCCCTTTGAAGGTCCGCATAGTACGCCTGTGCGGCTCGCCGGGCCAACAGCCTGACGATTGATCTTAGCCTCGGGTCAACACCTTGGCTATTGGTCGAGTCGGAACTGTGCAGCTTTAACAAACCACTAGAGGGCAGATCGCACTCGTCTGAACCGTAGGGCTGCTGAGGCAACATGTGGTGACGACGAATAAGACCAGCGGGGAAGTGAATATCGAATCTTCAGACGTCGTCGGCTGGCGTACTGGCGACGGCTAAGACAGGTTTCGGCGAGTTTTTCAGGTTTACTGCTTGAGAGAGTGAGAGGGCTGCGGCTTTCGCTGTGACGGATTGAGGGTCGAGAGAGTGTCTCCGGCCGCCGTCGTGGAGGTCAGCCATGACCCATGTCGAGGTTCTGGACGCTAAGCCGGCTGCGCGCGGCGGCGGCAAGGTGGATGTCAGCCGCGGCGAGCGGGATGGGCGGGTGTCGTCGGAGTGGTTGAACCGGCCGGCGGACGAGCGCTATCTGTCGTTGTCGGAACTTTCCGCCGCAGTCCGCGGCCGCGCTGATCAAAGCCGCACATGCATCGTGGAGAGCGCATCGATCCGGATGGAAGTCAGCCGCGACGATGCTGAGCGATTGACTTTGGCGCTGCCCGGTTCCGACGCGACACTTGCCCCAACCCATTGGAGCTTCGGCCAACTGGCGGGCGTCGTCGGCACGTCGGCCGCCTACCTGCGCCAGCTGCCGGCGCCGTTCGCCGGCATTAACCTGCAGTACGGCCTGACCTCTAGCCGCACCGAGCAGGTAAAGACGCTAGAGACCGACGACGGACAGCTGGAGCTCCGAGCGGTCACCGGGCCGAACTACGGACGCATCTACGACCACGAACTGGTCTCTGCCGTGCAGCGCATCGCCAGCGACGGCACGGGCGACACCCGCTGGAAGGTCCCGGGCGTGCTCGACTGGTCGACCGGCGTCTACAACCCGCATGTGGACGTCACCCGCAACACCACCACGCTTTACGCCTCCGACCGCGACGTTTTCCTGTTCCTGGTCGACGACCTGAACCCGATCGAGGCGGGACGACTGCCTGACGGCTGGCCCGATCTCTACTTCCGCGGCTGTCTGGAAGGGCCTCAGCATCAGGGCCGCACCCTTGTAGTCGCTCATCTCGCCTTCGCTGAGCAGCATGACCAGCGGCCTTCCCTGGCCGTTGCACACCGCATGCAGTTTGGAGTTCAAGCCCCCCTTGGTGCGCGCCCGATACGTCGGGGAACAGCCCCTCTTTGAGCAGGCTGGCCGCGGTTCGATGAGCCTTAAGGGGGTGGCGTCGATCATCAGCCGATCAGGCTTCGGCCCCGATCCCGCCAGGGCGGAGAATATCTTGTTGAAGATGCCCAGTCGGCTCCAACGGACGAAGCGGTTGTAGATCGTCTTGTGAGGACCGTAATCCTTAGGCGCGTCTCGCCAACGCAGACCGTTCTTGATGACGAAGATGATGCCGCTGACCACGCGCCGGTCATCGACCCGAGCCACTCCACGGGACGTCGGGAAACAGGGCTCGATCCGACCTATCTGCTTTCTCGACAACCAGAAAAGATCACTCACGACGCGCCTCCCCAAGCCCGCCAGTGAATCAGCTCACCACAGCCGCCCCAAGCGCGTTAATAGGTCCTGAGCCTAGTACGCTGACCAACGAGACGGCAAGCTTCGCTGGAAATTGACGGATCACCATCAACTCGGGGTTTCGCTTGACTATTCTTTGCCTCACAGGGATTGCGCTCGGCTTTGTGCTTACCCTTCCGTCGGCGATTTTCGCCATCTCAGGGCTGCCTCAGCCTGAGCTTGTAC
>CALMGB010000116.1 GCA_937863535.1 uncultured Caulobacteraceae bacterium | reverse complement strand
GCGCACCTGCGGCCGGCTCGGCGCCCTGGCTGCGGCGGAAGTGATCGCCCACTACCGCCCCCGACCCCAAACCCCGCTGAAGGACCTGGCCCAGGCCGCCGGCCTGATCTAAGGCCGCGAGACCAGGAGACTTCGATGGCCGACGGTTCGCAGGTCACGTCCCACCGCACCGCCGAAGTGCGCCGCGACACCAAGGAAACCCAGATCCACGTCCGGGTCGACCTGGACGGGACTGGCGCCTCCACGATCGCCACCGGGATCGGCTTCTTCGACCACATGCTCGAGGGATTTGCGCGCCACTCCGGCATCGACCTGGATGTCGAGACCCGCGGCGACCTGCACATCGACATGCACCACACCGTGGAGGACACCGGCATCGCGCTTGGCCTGGCTGTGAAGCAGGCGCTGGACGGCTTCAAGGGCGTGCGCCGCTTCGGCCTGGCCTACATCCCCATGGACGAGACGCTGACGCGCTGCGCCCTGGACCTGTCCAACCGGCCCTACCTGATCTGGAAGGTCGTCTTCCCGCGCGACAAGGTCGGCGAAATGGACACCGAGCTGTTCAAGGAGTTCCACCACGCGCTTGCCATGAACGCAGGCGCCTGCGTGCATCTTGAAACGCTGCATGGCGAGAACAGCCACCACATCGCCGAGAGCGGCTTCAAAGCCCTGGCTCGAGCGCTGCGCCAGGCTGTGGAACTCGATCCGAAGACGCAAGGGGCTGCGCCCTCCACCAAGGGCGTGCTCTGAAGCTCAATGCCGACCGTCGCCCTGATCGACTACGGGTCGGGCAACCTGCGCTCGGCGGAGAAGGCGCTAGCCCGGGCCGCCGGGACGCTGCGGGACGGCCCCGAGGTCGTGGTGACCGATTCGCCGGATGCGATCGCGCGCGCCGACCTGATCGTGCTGCCGGGGGTGGGCGCGTTCGCCGCCTGCATGGACGCCCTGGATGAACGGCCGGGCTTGGTGGAGGCGATGACCGAAGCGGTGTGGGTGCGCGGCCGCCCATTCCTGGGCGTCTGCGTCGGCATGCAGCTACTGGCCTCGTGGGGGCTGGAATTCGGATCGCGCGCGGGGCTGGGCTGGATCGCCGGCGAGGTGCGGCGGCTCGAACCGGGCGATGGCGCGATGAAGGTGCCGCATGTGGGGTGGAACGACGTCTCCGCCCGACACCATCCGCTGTTTGCAGGCGCCTCGACGTCTCAGATGTACTTCACCCACTCCTACGTGTTTCACCCGGCCGATCCAGACGTCATACTCGCGACCAGCGATTATGGCGGCGACATCACTGCGGCGGTGGTTCAAGCCAACGTCGCCGGCGTGCAGTTCCACCCCGAGAAGTCCCAGGGCGCAGGGCTAGCGCTGATCGCACGCTTCCTGGAGTGGCGGCCTTGATCCTCTATCCGGCCATCGACCTGAAGGGCGGTCAGTGCGTGCGCCTTCTGAAAGGCGACATGGGCCAGGCCACAGTCTTCAACGACGACCCCGCCGACCAGGCGCGCCGCTTCGCCGCCGAGGGCTTCTCCTGGCTGCACGTGGTGGACCTGGACGGCGCCATTGAGGGCCGTTCGGTGAACAAGGAGGCCGTCCACGCCATCCTGCAGACCGCGGCCATCCCGGTGCAGGTCGGCGGCGGCGTGCGCAGCCGGAAGGATGTCGCCGCCTGGATCGAGGCCGGCGTCAGCCGCGTGATCCTCGGCACCGCCGCCGTGCGCGATCCCGAGCTGGTCCGCCAGGCTGCCGCCGAGTTCCCCGAGCAGGTGGCCGTGGCCATAGACGTGCGTCACGGCAAGGTGGCCGTCGCGGGCTGGGTCCACACCTCCGAGCTCGACCCCACCGACCTGGCCCGCCGGTTCGAGGATGCGGGCGTGGCGGCCCTGATCGTCACCGACATCGGCCGCGACGGCACGCTCACCGGCGTCAATGTGCCCGAGATCGGGGCGGTGGCCGATGCGGTGGCCATCCCGGTGATCGCGTCCGGCGGCGTAGCCGGGGTGGACGACATCCTGCAGCTCAAGCGCCGCCTGGGCGCTCCCATCTCAGGCGCGGTGCTCGGCAAGGCGCTCTACACCGGGGCTCTGGACGCGCGCGCGGCCCTGGCTGCAGCGCGGCGCTGAGCCCTTGCTGAAGGTCCGCGTCATACCCTGCCTGGACGTGAAGGACGGGCGCGTGGTGAAGGGGGTGAACTTCACGGCCCTCCGCGACGCCGGCGACCCGGTGGAACAGGCCCGCGCCTATGACGCGGCGGGAGCCGACGAGCTGATGTTCCTCGACATTACCGCCTCATCCGATGGCCGCGCGGCCATGTACGACGTCATCGCGCGCACGGCCGAGGCCTGCTTCATGCCCCTGGCGGTAGGCGGCGGCGTGCGGGCGGTCGAGGATGCGCGGCGGCTGCTGCGTTCCGGCGCCGACAAGGTCTCGGTGAACACCGCGGCGGTGGAGAATCCCGACCTGATCGCCGCCTGCGCCGACGCTTTCGGGGTGCAATGCGTGGTGGCCGCGGTCGACGTGAAGCAGGTGGAGCCCGAGCGCTGGGAGGTGTTCACCTATGGTGGCCGCAAGGCGACCGGGCTGGATGCGCTGGACTACGCCGCGACCGCGGTGGCGCGGGGCGCGGGCGAGATCCTGCTGACGTCCATGGACCGGGACGGGGTGAAGGGCGGCTACGACATCGCACTGCTGAGACGCTTCAGCGAGGCTGTCACGGTCCCGGTCATCGCCTCGGGCGGGGCGGGATCGGCGGAGCACCTGGTGGAGGCGGTGCGCGATGGGGGCGCCTCGGCGGTGCTGGCGGCCTCGATCTTCCACTTTGGCGAGGTGAGCGTGCGCGACGCCAAGGCGGCCATGGCGGCGGCCGGCCTGCCGGTGAGGACCGCCTGGTGACCGTGTCCTTCGACCGGCTGGGCCAAGCGCTGCAACGCCTGAACGACACCATCGCCGTGCGCAAGGGTGCGGACCCGGCCAGCTCCTACACCGCCCAGCTTCTGGCCGGCGGCATGGAGCGGTCGGCCAAGAAGTTCGGCGAGGAGGCGGTGGAGACGGTGATCGCCGCGGTGCAGGGCGACCGGGACGCCGTGGCGGCGGAGAGCGCCGACCTGCTCTACCACTGGCTGGTTCTGCTGACCGCCGCGGGCGTGCCGCCAGATGCCGTGGCCGCCAAACTCGAAGCGCGCGAAAGTCGCTCGGGCATCGAAGAGAAGGCGTCGCGGTAGAACCCATCGCCCCCGCGGGTGAGGGGGCTAGGCCTCCAGTTCAAACCCGAGCGTACGCCAAAGCGCCCTGTCCTTCAGCACCTTGTCTACGAAGGCCGTGTGCGCCGCCCGCTCCTCCGCCGTCGATCGTGGCGCGAGGGGCCGTGGGCGGGGGGCGTAGCCGCCGGCCTTGATGTCGGCCGCCAGGCGCGCGGCGGTGGCGGCCTGCGGGCCGAGATCCAGGCCCCGCTCCTTGCCCCCCTGCAGCTCCAGATAGACCATGGCCAGGAGCTTGGTGTCGATCAAGGCGCCATGCTTCTCCCGCTCCGCCAGGGAGATCTTGAAGCGCTTACAGAGCGCGTCGAGCGAATTGTACATGCCGGGGAAGCGCCGCTTGGCCAGCTCGTAGGTGCAGCGCCAGCGCTGTTCCGGCAGCGCTTGGCGACCGCAGCGCTCCAGCTCGTGGTTGACGAAGCCGCGGTCGAAAGCCGCGTTGTGAGCCACTAGCTGCGCGCCCGCGACGAACTCCAGGAAGGCGTCGCAGATGTCAGGCTCGTGGAACCTGGGCTTGCCGTGCAGGGAAGCGCGGGAGATGCCGTGCACCTTCTCCGCGTCCGGGTCGATGTCGCGCTCGGGGTCGATATAGCGATGGAAGTAGGCGCCCGTGGGCAGCAGGTCCTCGATCTCGATGCAGGCGATCTCGATCACCCGGTGACCTGAGCGCGGGTCGATGCCGGTAGTCTCGGTGTCCAGGACGATCTCGCGGGCCATGGGGATTAGATGAGGCGCTTCGGGCGGGGCGTCCAGCGGTCAGGGTCGACCTGAACCGATTCAGCCCGCCGCTACGATCCTCTCCGCCAGCAGCGAGTGGAGGTCCAGGTTGGCGGCCAGGATCGTCGGATGGTGCAGATCGAGCGGCGCGCCGTCCACCGCGGTGACCTTGCCGCCGGCCTCAGTCACCAGCAGGACGCCGGCCGCCACGTCCCAGGGCTTCAGGTCGCGTTCCCAGAAGCCGTCGAAGCGGCCTGCCGCGACCCAGGCCAGGTCCAGGGCGGCGGAGCCGAAGCGGCGCACGCCCGCCACCCGGCCGGTGAGCTGGTGCAGCTCTTTCAGGAATCGGGCGTGGCCGGGCTTGCCCATGAAGGGGATGCCGGTGGCGATCACACAATCGTCCAGCTTGCGCCGGGCCGCTACGCGCAGGCGCTTGTCGTTGTTGTAGGCGCCCTTGCCGCGCTCGGCCCAGAAGGTGTCGTTGGTCACGGGGTTGTGGGTCACCGCCGCAACCACCTGGCCCTCGCGCTCCAGCGCCACGTTCACGGCGAAGTGGGGCATGGCATGCAGGAAGTTGGTGGTGCCGTCCAGGGGATCGACGATCCAGGTATGGGTCCTGTCGGTGCCCTCCACCAAGCCCTTCTCTTCGCCCAGGAAGCTGTAGCCGGGGCGACCCTTGGACAGCTCCTCGAACAGGGTCTGCTCAGCGGCGAGGTCGGCGTTGGAGACGAAGTCGGCGGGCCCCTTGCGCGAGACCTGCAGCTCCTCGACCTCGCCGAAATCGCGGGCCAGCTTGCGGCCGGCCTTTCGGGCGGCGTCGATCATCACCTTGAGCAGGGCGGTGGGGGTGGTCACGTCGCGTTCCGATCCTAGGCGCGAGGGCGGTCGCACAGGCGAGCCGCCGGGCGGCTGCGGGCCGGCTTACGTCGGCTTCCACCCCGGTTGCAAGACTTCAGCCATGATGGCCGCCACCTGGTTGCGGGCCGACTGAAACCCATGCCCGGTGTCGATGATGAAGTCGGCAAGGGCGCGCTTGTCTGCGTCCGGCGTCTGGCGCGAGAGCAGCAGGGCCAGCTTTTCGGCATCCATGTCAGCCCGTGCCAGCACCCGGGCGCGCTGCACCTCAAGCCCCGCAGTGACCACCACCACCGCATCGACGGAGCCCTGCGCCCGGGTCTCGAACAACAGGGGGATGTCGAACACGGCCACCCCGGCGTCCGCCGCCTGAGCCGCCTCCAGGAAGCCGGAACGCTCCGCGCGCAGCAGCGGGTGGACGAGGGACTCCAGGGCGGCGAGCGCATCGGA
This sequence comes from uncultured Caulobacteraceae bacterium, assembly GCA_937863535.1. Taxonomy (GTDB): domain Bacteria; phylum Pseudomonadota; class Alphaproteobacteria; order Caulobacterales; family Caulobacteraceae; genus CAHJWH01. The sequence goes on along the minus strand of CALMGB010000116.1, from coordinate 6,365 downwards.
GTCGGCCTTGACCAGGCGGCTGAGCACAGGCCGGTCAACGGATCCGTCTGCGCCGACCGCCTCCGGGAAGCGCGGCGCCAGCCGAACTCCGGCCTTGCCACCCGCGGCGTAGAGCTGGTGCACCGCAGCGTCGGCGTCATAAACCGCCGCACCCGCTTCGGCGAACATCGCTGCCGTGGTGCTCTTGCCCATCCCGATGGAGCCGGTGAGGCCGAGCAGGATCACGGACCGGCCTCCCCAAGCGCGCGGAGCGCTAGAGCCCGCACATCCACTTCGGGTGGCGCGGGACAGCCGAACAGCGCCTCGAACGAGGGGACAGCCTGGCCGATAAGCATCGCCAGACCGTCTACGGTCCTCAGCCCACGTGCCTTCGCCTGGCGCAGGAAGGGCGTAAGACGCGGCATGTAGACCATGTCCATAACCACCGCATGGGGCCCTAGGACGTGCAGCGGGATGTCCAAGCCGCCCTCCCCTTCTAGTCCCGCAGCCGTAGCGTTGATCACGACAGTGGCCTCGGTCAACGCCTCTCCGAGTTGCCCCCACGCCACCGGCTGCGCGCCTTGGAGGTCGTCGGCCACCTCGACGGCTCGCTCATAGGTGCGGTTGACGACATGGACTGCCGAGCCTGCGCCCAGCAAGGCTGCGACGGCGCCGCGCGCCGCGCCGCCCGCCCCCAGCACCACGGCCGGTCCGGCCGGAGACGCCCAGCCCGGCGCCTGGAGATCGAGCGCGTGGAGGAGCCCTATTCCGTCAGTATTGCGCGCCTCTATCCGCCCATCCTGGCAGAACAGCAGCAGGTTGGCGGCGCCGGCGGCGACGGCCGCAGGGTCGGCTACGTCGGCCAGGCCGAGGGCTGCGGCCTTGAACGGCAGGGTGACGTTCAGCCCCGCCACCGAGCCACCTTTCAGGGCGGTGACAAAGGCGTCGAACCGGTTCGGGGCGGGCGAGAAGGGGACGTAGACGGCGTCCAGCTCCGCTGCGGCGATCCAGGCGTTGTGGATCAGGGGACTGAGCGACTGGCGAACCGGCGCGCCCACCACGCCCGCCACCCTGGCGGCGCCGCTGAAGGCTGTGGGCCTCACGCCGCGACCGCGCCCTGTTGGCGCAGAAAGGCCAGCAGCGGCAAGAGGGGGAGACCCAACACGGTGAAGTAGTCGCCCTCGATCGCCTCGAACAGCTGCACGCCCATGGCCTCGAGCCGGTAAGCGCCGACGCAGCCGAGCAGCGCCTCGCCTTCCGCCGCAAGGTAGCTTTCCAAGAAGGCGTCGCTGAAACTTCGCACACGAAGGCGTACGCTTTCTACCCTCCGCCAGATCACTTGATCGCGCTGGCTCACCGACACGGCGGCGTGAAGCCGGTGCTCCCGGCCGCGCAAGGCCAGCAACTGGGCGCGTGCGGCGGCCAGGGTGGGGGGTTTGTCGAACAGGCGACCGTCCAGGTCGAGGGTCTGGTCGGCGCCAATCACCAGATCCTTGCACCCCCGCGAGACCGCCAAGCCCTTGGCGTCCGCCAACCCCACCGCAATCGCCTGCGGATCTCGGGCCCCGGCGAGTGCGCGGGCCTTGAGAGCTTCCTCGTCCACCTCCGGAGCCTGGATCCGGAAGACGACGCCGGCCTGGTCGAGCAGGCGGGCGCGCGCCGGGCTTTGGGAAGCGAGGACCAGGCCGCTCACCCCAGCCCATCCGCGCCGCCCGGCGCGTTGCGGGCGTTCAGCAGGTTGATGATGGCGGCGGCCGTCTCCTCCACTGAGCGGCGGGTGACGTCGATCACCGGCCAGCCTTGCGCCTCGAACAGGCGGCGCGCGCGCACCGTCTCCTCGCGCACCGCGTCCACGTCCACATAGGTGCTCTCGCGCGTCTCGTTCAGGGAGAGCAGGCGGTTGCGGCGGATCTGGATCAGCCGGTCGGGCGAGACCAGCAGGCCCACGATCATCGGCCGCGTGGCGGCGAACAGCCGCTCGGGAAGGAGCGAACCCGGCACCAGCGGAACGTTGGCCGCCCGCACGCCGCGGTGCGCCAGATAGATGCTGGTGGGGGTCTTGGAGGTGCGGCTGACGCCCACCAGAATCACGTCGGCGGAGTCCAGGTCCTGGCCACCGTGGCCGTCGTCGTGGCCGATGGCGTAGTTCAGCGCCTCGATGCGGTTGAAGTAGTCGTTGTCCAGAGCGTGCTGGACGCCCACCCGCGTGGTCAACGACGCCCCGAGGTAACGCCCGAAGGCGGCGGTCATGGGGTCGAGCGCCGCGATGCAGGGGCATTCGAGCCGTCGGCACCCATCCTCCAGCCCCACCCGCATCTCGCGATCCACGATGGTATGGACCACCACGCCCGGCGCGGACTCCACCTCCTTCAGCACCCGCTCCAGCTGCCGCCCTGATCGGATGAGCGGGTAGATATGCTCGATGGGCAGCACGTTGTCGAAGCGCGCGCATACCGCCTTGGTGATCGCATTCAACGTCTCGCCGGTGGAATCCGAGATCAGATGGACGTGGAAATAGGTGGCGAGGCGATGGGCTGGGCTCATGAGGGCCTTGGCGCGCGACGCGCCTGTAGGTCTGGAAAGGCAGGGTGCTGCGGACGGTCGCAGACGAAAGCTGGGGACATCGGCGGGGGATAATGCCCCGGTCGCCTGGGGATTGAAACCGTGTGAAGGGCGCCGACGCGCCGTTTGGCGTCCGGACTGTGACACATTCCGGACAAGTTGGTTTACAGATCGTTAACGGCGCCCAGGTGGACAGGTTGTGTGAAGGGCCTGTGGGAGGTTCCCAAAACGTCGAGTCTTCCTCCGTGTCCGGACGACGTTGGACGCACTTAAATCCCTCTTGTGACCGACCTTTTACCGGCTTCTTCAGCGATCTTAACAGACGAGACCCGCTGCCGCAGGCGGGCTCCCGAACGCGCGGCGGAGCACCGGCTCGAGCTGGGATTTGGTCCTATCGCTCCACAATCCCAACCGCCCCTCTAACCTCCTCGCACCTCTTAACGACTCGTTAAGTCTAAGGAGGAAGGCAGGGCGCTTGAGCCTGGAGCCAGCAGGGGCTTTAAGCCCTCCATGACCAGTTCCGCGGGTGATCCCCGCCTCCTGCGCGCCCTGTCCGGGGAGGTCCTACCGCGTCCTCCCGTATGGCTGATGCGCCAGGCGGGGCGCTACCTTCCGGAATACCGGGCCTTGCGGGCCACTGCCCCGGACTTCATCGCCTTCTGCCTGGACCCGGAAAAAGCGGCGGAGGTGACGCTGCAACCCATGAGGCGCTTCCCCCTTGATGCGGCGATCGTGTTCGCCGACATCCTGCTCATCCCCAAGGCCCTTGGCCAGAAGGTCTGGTTCGAGACGGGGGAGGGACCCAGGCTCGGCGAGCTGCCCCCGCTCGAGGGGCTCTGGTCCCATGTCGAGGGTGCAGCCGACGCCCTTTCGGCGGTGGGAGAGACCTTGTCGCGGGTGCGCGCCGCCCTGGAGCCGGACCGGGCGCTGATCGGGTTCGCCGGCGCGCCGTGGACGGTGCTCACCTACATGCTCGAGGGCCGCTCCAGCGACCGTAGTCGCGCCCGCGCCCTGGCCTATGAACAGCCCGAGCGCATCGACGCCTTGATCGACGTGCTGGTGGAGGCGACCTGGCGCTACCTGGCCATGCAGGTCTCGGCCGGTGCGCAGGCGCTGGTCCTGTTCGAGTCCTGGGCCGAGGGCCTGCCGCAGGACCTATTCGAGCGGCTGGTGATACATCCCCATGCCCGCCTGCTCTCTCGCCTGCGCCAGGCCGGGGTGGCCGCGCCGTTGGTGGGTTTCCCTCGCGGCGGCGGCTCGCTGGTGGCGGAGTACGCCAAGCGGGTGGATGTGGACGCGGTGGCGCTGGACACCCAGGCCTCGGCCGCGCTGGGCAAGGAAATCCAGGCCAGCGGACGGGCGATCCAGGGCGCCTTGGACCCGCAGCTGCTCCGCGCCGGCGGGGTGGCGCTGGAGCGGCGCGTGGATCAGCTGCTGGACCAGTGGGGCGACGGGCCCTACGTGTTCAACCTCGGCCACGGCGTATTGCCCGATACGCCGGTCCAGCATGTTGAGCGGGTGATCCGACAGGTGGTCGATCATGGTTGAAGCCGCGTCTTCGAACATCCCTCCGAGCGCCGCGGGCGTACGCAAGCGCCTGGCGGTGGTGCTGTTCAACCTCGGCGGCCCGGACAATCTGGACGCGGTCCAGCCCTTCCTGTTCAACCTGTTCAACGATCCGGCCATCATCGGCCTGCCCTGGCCGCTCCGGCCGCTGCTGGCCCGGCTGATCTCCAGCCGCCGCCGCGAGGAGGCCAGCGCCAACTACGCGGTGATGGGCGGCGCCTCCCCGCTGCTGCGCGAAACGCAGGCGCAGGTTGGCGAGCTGCAGGGGCGGCTGGACTCGACCCTGCCCGGCTTCGACACGCGCTGCTTCATTGCGATGCGCTATTGGAAGCCCTTCACCGAGGCGGCGGCGAGGGAGGTCTCGGCCTTTGCGCCGGACGAGATCGTCCTGCTGCCGCTCTATCCGCAATATTCCACCACAACTACGGGCTCCTCGGTCAAGGCTTGGCGCAAGGCCTACAAGGGACCGGGCCGAACCCATGAGGTCTGCTGCTTCTTCGACACGCCGAGCCTGGCCGCGGCCCACGCCCACCACATCAACGAGACGTTCAAGGCGGCGGGCAGTCCGAAGGGCCTGCGCCTGCTGTTCTCCGCCCACGGCCTGCCTGAGAGCGTGATCAAGCGCGGAGATCCTTACAAGCATCAGGTGGAGCGCACCTGCGAGGCCATCGTTCGCGAACTCGGCGGCGGCTGGGACTGGAGCGTCTGCTACCAGAGCCGGGTCGGGCCGATGAAGTGGATCGGGCCTTCCACGCCGCAAGCGGTGACGCAGGCGGCGGCGGAGGGCAAAGGAGTGCTGGTGGTCCCCGTGGCCTTCGTCTCCGAGCACATCGAGACCCTGGTGGAGCTCGACCGCGACTATGCCCTGCTGGCCAAGGAAAAGGGCTGTCCGGTCTATCTGCGGGCGCCCGCCGTCGGCGTGCAGGCGGACTTCATCAACGGATTGGCGGGGACGGTGGCGGCCGCCCTGTTCAAGACCGGCTGCGCGCCGGGAGGGGGCGCCTGCGAGAAGCGCTGGGGCAAATGCCCCTACCATCGGAAGGCGATCGCGGCTTGAACTACGACCTCTTCATCGGGCTGCACATCCTGTCGGTGATCGCCTGGATGGCGGGCCTGCTCTACCTGCCGCGCCTGTATGTCTATCATACCCGCGCCGAGCCCGGGACCCAGATGGACGAGACCTTCAAGGAGATGGAGCGCAAGCTCTACGGCTTCATCATGGTGCCGGCGTCGCTGGTCGCCCTGGCGCTGGGCCTCTCTCTGATCTGGATCGACGCGCATAACCGTGGGGACGGGCTGCGCTTCCTGGGCTCGCCCTGGATGTCGGTGAAGCTGACCGGCGTCGTGCTGATGTTCGGCTACCAGGGGTTCCTGGGCAAGGCGCGCCGCGACTTCGCAGCCGGGACCAACACCCGCTCCGAGAAGTTCTGGCGGCTGACCAACGAAGTCCCCTTCGTGCTGGCCATCTTCATGGTCCTGGCGGTGACCACCAAGTTCGGGGGCGGCTGAGGCCTGCACTCGGATCCGGCGGACTGCGACCATTTCCTTGACGAACAAGCCCTTCTGTGGTTTCACTTCCGTGTCCGGCGTGTCGCGCCGTTCCCCCGCCCCTACGACACCGCTGCCGGTCGAGCCCGACCCGGCGGACGCACTCACATAGCGCTGGCTCATGAGCCGCGCCGGCCGGTTTTCCTCCGCGCCGTCCTCCGTGCAAGAGCCTTCCATGTCTGACGACGCCTTGCTTGAAGTCACCTCCGTAGCCGACGTTGGTGCGGACACCGCCGCCGAACCCGGCGGCGGCATCACCCGCATGTCGTTGCAGGAGCTGAAGGACAAGCCGTCCACGGAACTGGTCGCTTTCGCCGAGAGCCTTGAGATCGAGAACGCCTCGTCCATGCGCAAGCAGGACATGCTGTTCACCATCCTGAAGGCGCTGGCCGAGGACGGAGTGGAGATCTTCGGCTCGGGCGTGCTGGAAGTGGTGCAGGACGGCTTCGGCTTCCTGCGCTCGGCCGAAGCCAACTACCTGCCGGGCCCGGACGATATCTATGTGTCCCCCTCGCAGATCCGCAAGTTCGACCTGAAAACCGGCGACACGATCTCCGGCAATGTGCGGCCGCCTCATGAAGGCGAAAAATACTTTGCCCTTGTCAAAATAGAGGCCATCAACTTCGAGTCTCCCGAAGAAACGCGCAACAAGATCCTCTTAGACAATCTGACGCCTCTCTATCCGCAGGAGCGGATCAAGATGGAGACAG
>CALMGB010000115.1 GCA_937863535.1 uncultured Caulobacteraceae bacterium | reverse complement strand
GCGCCGGCTGGTGGTCCAGCCGGTCGCCGAGGCCGAGCTGGGTCAGGAGCTCGCGCGCCCGTTCGCGGGCGGCGGGGCGGCGGGCGCCGTTGATCATCTGCGGCAGCGCTATGTTGTCCAGCGCCGTGAACTCCGCCAGCAGGTGGTGGAACTGGTAGACGAAGCCGATGGCGCCCAGCCGCAGGCGCGAGCGCGCCCGGTCGTTCAGGTGGGTGCAGTCCACCCCCGTCACCGCGACCTTCCCGGCGGTCGGATGCTCCAGCAAGCCGGCGGCGTGCAGCAGGCTGGACTTGCCCGATCCTGACGGCCCGATCAGTCCGACGATCTCGCCGGCGTAAACGTCAAGATCCACGCCCTTCAGCACCGTCAGGTCACGCCCGGCGCCGGTGGTGTAGGTGCGGGTGACGCCGCGCAGCGACAGGACCGGCGCGCCTTCACTCATATCTCAGCGCCTCGACCGGATCGAGGCGGGAGGCGCGCCAAGCCGGCGGCAGGGTGGCGATGAAGCTCATCAGCAGCGACCAGAAGATCACCAGGGCCACCTCGCTCCAGTCGATCCGGGCGGGGATGCGGGAGAGGAAATAGGTGTCCGGGCTGAACACGCTGGTGTGGGTCACCGCCTCCACCAGCGACTGGATCGGGTCAATGAAGATGCAGAACAGCGAGCCCAGCACCAGCCCCACCGCCGTGGCCGAGGTGCCGATCAGCACGCCGCACAGGAAGAAGACCCGAAGGATCGCCCCCTGGCTGGCGCCCATGGTGCGCAGGATGGCGATGTCGCGGCCCTTGTTCTTCACCAGCATGACCAGCCCTGAAATGATATTCATGACCGCGATGGCCACGATCAGCATCAGGATCAGCCGCATCACCGCGCGCTCCACCTCCAGGGCGTTGAAGTAGCTCTTGTTGCGGTCGCGCCAGTCGGTGACGATGGCCGAGGGGCCTGCGGCCTGCTCGATCTCGGGCCGGATACGCTCGATGTGGTCGGGGTTGTCGATGTTCACCTCGAGGGTGTCCACCGTATCGCCCCGGCCGAAGAACAGCTGGGCCTGGACCAGGGGCATGTAGATGAAGCTCTGGTCGTATTCGCTCATGCCCACGGTGAACAGGCCGTCCACCGTATAGGCCTTCCGGTTGGGCGCGGAGCCGAAGGCGGTGTCGGCGCCGTTCGGCGAGATCAGGGTCAGGCTGTCGCCGGGCTTGACCCCGATCTGCTCGGCCAGCCTGGAGCCCGCCAGGATCAGGTCGCCGCCATAGTCGCCCTCGCCGAAACCGGCGAGCGAGCCGGTCTTGACGTTGCCGGAGACGATGGTGGTGGCCTTGAGGTCCGGCGCGGTGATCCCGCGCACGATGGCGCCGGAGACCTGGTCCGGCCCCTGCACCAGCGCCTGGGCCTCCACCACCGGCAGCACCTGGGTGACGCCCGGGATGGTGCGCAGGCGGGCGATCAGGGCGGCGCGGCCAGGGCCGTTGATGGCCGGCCCTGTGACGAAGGCGTCGCCGTTGAAGCCCAGCATGCGGCCGACCAGCTCGGTGCGGAAGCCGTTCATCACGCTCATGACGATGATCAGCGTGGCCACGGCCAGCAGGATGCCGACGAAGGAGATGATCGACACAAGCGCCACGCCTCCCTCCCGCCGCTTGGCGCGAAGATAGCGGTAGGCGAGCGTGCGCTCCCACAGGCCGAAGGGGGGGGCGTCAGACATGGTGGAAGCGTCCTGCGTCAGCCTCGTCCTTCGACACGCTCAGGATGAGGCTGATTGCGGGCGTAGGCGCGCTATCCGATCGCCGGCTGAAATCTCCGCCGCTAACCTTTCGCCTCATCCTGAGCTTGTCGAAGGACGAGGCGAACGCACTATCCCTCACGCGCCCAACACCTTCAGCGCCTCGGCCAGCGGCAGGCTCTGCTTCTCCCCCGTCGCCCGCCGCTTCAGCTCCACCACGCCGTCCTTCAGCCCCTTCGGCCCGATGACCAGCTGCCAAGGCAGCCCGATCAGGTCCATGGTGGCGAACTTTGCGCCGGGGCGCTCCTCGCTGTCGTCCAGCAGGGGCTCCTTGCCGGCCGCGGTCAGGGCTGAGTAGGCCTGCTCGCAGGCGGCGTTCACGGCCTCGTCGGAGGAGCGCAGGTTGACCACCGCGACGCCGAAGGGCGCCACCGCGTCCGGCCAGATGATGCCCTGCCCGTCATGGCTGGCCTCGATGATGGCGCCCAGCAGCCGCGACACCCCCACGCCGTAGGAGCCCATCTGTACCGGCGTCTCGCCGCCATCGGACGTGGCGACCACGGCGCGCATGGGCCTGGAATACTTGTCGCCGAAGAAGAAGACCTGACCCACCTCGATCCCCCGGGTGGCGATGCGGCGATCCTCCGGCGTCTCGCGCTCGAAGCGGGCGGCGTCGTGCACGTCCTCGGTGGCGGCATAGGGAGCGGTCCAATGGTCCAGGATCGGTGACAGGTCGCCGGCATAGTCTATCGTTTCCGGCGGGATCGGCAGGTCGAGCACGGCCTTGTCGCAGTAGACCGCGCTCTCGCCAGTTTCAGCGAGCACGATGAACTCGTGGCTGAGGTCGCCGCCGATGGGCCCCGTCTCCGCCCGCATCGGGATCGCCTTCAGCCCCATGCGACCGAAGGTGCGGAGATAGGCCACGAACATGCGGTTGTAGCTGCGCCGCCCCGCCTCCTCATCCACGTCGAAGGAGTAGGCGTCCTTCATCAGGAACTCGCGCCCGCGCATCACGCCGAAGCGGGGCCGCTGCTCGTCGCGGAACTTCCACTGCACGTGGTAGAGGTTCTTCGGCAGGTCCTTGTAAGACTTGACCGAGGCGCGAAAGATCTCGGTGACCATCTCCTCGTTGGTGGGGCCGTAGAGCAGCTCGCGCTCGTGCCGGTCGGTAATGCGCAGCATTTCCTGGCCGTAGTCGTCGTAGCGCCCCGACTCCCGCCACAGGTCGGCGAGCTGCAGGGTGGGCATCAGCATCTCGATGGCGCCGGCGCGGTCCATCTCCTCGCGCACGATCTGCTCGATCTTGCGCAGCACCCGCAGGCCCAGCGGCAGCCAGGCATAGATACCCGCGGCCTCCTGGCGGATCATCCCGGCGCGCAGCATCAGGCGGTGGGAGACGATCTGGGCTTCGGAGGGGGTCTCCCTCAGCACGGGCAGGAAGTAGCGCGACAGGCGCATTAGTGACCTTGGCGAGACGAGTCGGAAGCGCCGACTTCTAGCCGCCTTGCGCATCAAAGGGAAAGCTGTGGAGGCCAGCCTCGTGGTGAAAAAAGAGCCGCGCGGATAATCGCGCGGCTCTGAAGTCGATCGGGCCACTCGAACGACAACCATCACAGTTGTCGATTGAGAGGATCGCCCTGCCCGCTTGGGCTGTCTCGCGCTGGCGTCGCCTCGCATGACGAATTCGTCCGGGCGCCTCGTTTTCGAGCGGCGATCTGAGCGGATGCCGACGAGGGAAGCGGCCCGCGCACTGCGTCCTCCAGCACCCTCCTCAAGGGTTCTCAGGATGACGATGGTTTCGATCGCAACACTCCGTCATGCTGAGGAGGTCTTTCGAAGAGAGACCATCTCGAAGCACGCAGGCGGGGCCCCCGGACAGATGGCGGAGGCTACTGCGGCAGTTGAGGGATCGGGATCAGGCCGTATTGCATGACCACCCAGATCAGGGCGGTGATGATTGCCGCGACCCAGGTGGTGGTGATCGCCTTCTTCTTCAGGTTGGGATTGACCGGCGCGCCGGGATCGCCGCCGTCGGAGACGTGGGTGCCGGCTTCCGAATGGCTGCGCGAGCCCAGCGGCAGGATGGCGAACAGCGCCGTCCACCAGACCACAAAATACACCGAGATCGTCCAGACCGGTCCCATATCGCCCTTACGCGCCTCTAAGCCGACCGGATCAAGGCCGGTCAGTGATCGGCTGCGGGTTCCTGCATCAGTTCCACCAGCACGCCCCCCGTGCCCTTGGGGTGCAGAAAGATCACCGGCACGCCGTGGGCCCCCATGCGGGGTTCGCCTGTGCCCAGCACCGCGGCGCCCTTGTCCCGCATCTCGTCGCGGGCGGCCAAGATGTCGGGCACCTCGAAGCAGACGTGGTGCTGGCCGCCCTTGGGGGTCTTGGCCAGGAAGGCGTGGAGGGGCGACGCGTCTCCATAGGGTTCGATCAGCTCGATCTGGGCGTTGGGCAGGTTGACGAAGCTGACCCATACGCCCTGCTCCGGGATGGCCGTGCGCGGGGTGATTTCGTTGGCGCCGAACAGGTCGCGGTAGAGGGCCTGGGACTCTTCGATAGAGGGGGTCGCGATCCCAACGTGGTTCAGCCTGCCGATCATCCTGTATTTCCTTCCCGCTCATCCCGGCGAACGCCGGGACCCCGAATGCAGACCCCCCCGACGGACGGTCTAACCAAGATCCCGGAGCCTTGAGCCCTGTGATCTGGGTCCCGGCATTCGCCGGGATGAGCGGATAGCAGTCGATCTACAGTCGCGTCACCAGCGTCTCCACCACCGGTCGCCGCGACCAGATCCGCTGCGACGCGCGCTTCAGCGCTCGGCCGACCGCCTTGCGCACCGCCACGTCGTCGCCGCGGTCGTCGGCGCTGAGATCCTCCACCGCGTCCTCCGCATCCTCGGCCAGGTCGTCCAGCAGGTCGGCCATGGAGTCGCCGATGTCGGCCGGCAGGCCGATGGCGCGCACCTCGGCGTCGGCGGCGAGCTTGTTCTTCTTGTCCAGCGTCACAGCAACCATCAGCACGCCGTTGGCGGCGGCATGGCGGCGTTCGCGCAGCGGCTCGCTGTTCTCCGGCGTCAGCACGTTGCCGTCCAGGAACAGGCGGCCCGAGGGCACCTCGCCGACGATCATCGCCTGGCCGGGCGCCAGCCGGATCACCTCGCCGTTCCGCGGCGCGATGGCCTGGGGCACGTCATGCTCGCGGGCGAAGGCCAGGTGCTCGATCAGGTGGCGGCGCTCGCCGTGGGTCGGCACCGCGATCTGCGGCCGCGCCCAGCGGTACATCTGGGAGAGTTCGTCCCGGCAAGGGTGGCCGGACACGTGGATGCCTGGGTGGTCGCGGTCGGTGTAGATGCGCACCCCCCTGTCCGACAGGCCGTTCTGCAGGTTGCGGATCGGGATGTCGTTGCCGGGGATCACGCGGGAGGAGAACACGACGCTGTCGCCGGCGCCGAGTTTCAGGTGCGGGTGGGTGCCGCTGGCGATACGCGACAGGGCCGCCCGCTCCTCCCCCTGGCTGCCAGTGCACAGGAACAGGATGTGGTCGTTGGGGAAATGCTTGGCCTCGGTGTCGGGCACGAAAGGCTGGACGTTCTCCAGCATGCCGACCGAGCGCGCCGCCGCGGTCATGCGGTGCATGGAGCGGCCGAGCAGGCAGACGCGGCGTCCGCTTGCTTCCGCCGCGCGGATGACGCTGTCCATGCGCGCGACGTTGGAAGCGAAGCAGCCCACCGCCACCTTGCCCTTGAGCGAGCGGATCAGGGCGGTAAGCGCCACGCGCACATCGGCCTCCGACCCCGCCACGCCCTCCTGGAACACGTTGGTGGAGTCGCAGACCATGGCGAGCACGCCTGCGTCGCCGATACGCTGCAGCTTGGCGGTGTCGGTCGGTGGTCCCACCACCGGGTCGGCGTCCAGCTTCCAGTCGCCGGTATGCAGGATGGTGCCGAGCGGCGTGGTGATGGCCATGCCGTTCGGCTCGGGAACCGAATGGGTCAGGGTGATGAAGTCGATGGCGAAGGGACCGATCTGGACCTTGCCGGACAGCGGCACTTCGGTGATCGAGACCTTGTCCAGCAGGCCCTTCTCACGCAACTTCTCACGCACCAGGAAGGCGGTGAAGGGGGTGGCGTAAACCGGCGCCTTGATGCGCGGCCACAGCCAACCGAGGCCGCCGATGTGGTCCTCGTGCGCGTGGGTCAGCACGATGGCCAGGATGTCCTTGCGGATCGTCTCCAGATAGGCGGGATCGGGGGTGATGATCTCCACCCCCGGCGTAGTCTGGTCGCCGAAGGTGATGCCGAGATCGACGATGATCCACTTGCGGGCCTTGGGCGGCCCGAACCCATAGAGGTTCAGGTTCATCCCGATCTCGTTGGAGCCGCCGAGCGGCAGGAAGACGAGGTCTTCGTTGGGAGTGTTGTTCATCTAGTCCTTAGATTGCCGTTGCGGCGTACGATTTCCAGCAGGCCCCGCAGGGTCAATTCGGGATCAAAGGCGTCGATCCGGGTCGTTGCGCCTTCGAAGAGGGAGGCTACGCCGCCGGTGGCGATCGCCTGCATGGGCGCGCCGTATTCGGCGCGGATGCGGTCGATCAGCCCTTCGATCAGGGCGACGTATCCCCAGAATACACCGGATTGCATGGCTTCGACAGTGCCCCGGCCGATCACGTGCGCAGGCCGGGTGATCGCGACCCGCGGCAGGCGGGCGGCGGCGCTGTGCAGGGCCTGCATGGAGAGGTTGATGCCGGGCGCGATCAGCCCACCCTCGAACCCGCCGTCGGCGCCCACCACGTCGAAGGTGGTGGCCGTGCCGCTGTCGATCAGGATTAAGGGGCCGCCGTACTTCAGGAAGCCGCCGATGGCGTTGACCAGGCGATCGGCGCCGGCCTCCGAGGGCTTTTCGATGCGGACGTCGATGCCGAGCTCGACGTTCTCGCCCACGACCAGGGGTTCGACCTTGAGATAGCGCCGGGCGAGGTTGCGCAGGTTGAACACCGACTGCGGCACGACACTGGAGATGATGCAGTCATCGATGGCCGCCAACGTCATCTGCTGCATGGACAGCAGTTGGTGCAGCCAGACGGCGTATTCGTCGGCGGTGCGCGCCGGGTCGGTGGCCGTGCGCCACTGCGCGATCCACCGCGCCTCGTCGTGCAGGGCGAAGGTGGTGTTGGTGTTGCCCTGCTCGACGGCTAGCAGCATGGAAAAATGCCGCCTGGAGTCACTTCACCTCTCCGGGGAAGAAGACGTCGCCGGCGGTGATGCGGCGCACACTCCCGTTCGAAAGTCTCAGGCGGAGCGCCCCGTCCGCCTCCAGCGCCTCGGCCACGCCCTCCAGCGTCTCCTGGTCGAGCCGCACCTGGCAGGCCCGGCCGAGGTCGGCGCGGGCGGCCCAGGCGGTGCGGATGGGCTCGAAGCCGTAGGTCTCCCAGGCGGCGAGCCTGGCGTCGAAGGCGCGGGCGAGCGCCTCCAGAGCCGCGTCTGGCGCCAGGGGCGCGGCCACGTCGGCGCGCAGGTGGTCGGTCAGGGTGGTGGCGGGTCGGTCGGCGGCGACAGGGGCGCTCTTCAGGTTCACTCCGACGCCGACCGCCAGCCACAGCCGGCCGTCGGACCTGAGACCAGACTCGATCAGCACGCCGGAGACCTTGCGCCCATCCACCAGCACGTCGTTCGGCCACTTCAGCCGCACCAAAACGTCGGCGACCTGCATCAGCGCCAGATCGGCGACCGCCAGCGCGGCGACGAAGGCGATCTCGGCCGCTTCGGCGGGCGGCTTCCACGTAGTGGTGAGCAAGGTGGCGGCGAGGTTGCCGGCGCCGGTCTCCCAGGCGCGGCCACGGCGGCCCCGGCCGGCGGTCTGGCGACGGGCGATGATCCAGAGCGGACCTGTTTCACCGGCTTCGGCGCGGCGACGGGCCTCGGCGTTGGTGGAGTCCACCGTCTCGAGGCGGAGCACCTCCACCCCGAGCGAGGTGGCCGTCATCGACAGATCGTCATCGACGGACCGTCATCGGCTCAGTTCAACCCGAAGGCGGACGCGGCGGCCTTGGACAGGGGATCGATCAGGGCGAGCGCCGGCATCACCACGGGAAAGGAGAAGGCCGCCGCCACGAACGCCACGCCCCGGGCGTCGAGCGGTGAGGCGTCGGTGGTCCCGCGCGTCGGGTCGAACCACATGGTCTTGATCAGGCGCAGATAATAGAAGGCCGCTACGACGCTGGAGAGCAAACCGATAGCCGCCAGCCACTGCAGGTTGGCCGCCGCCGCCGCCTTGAACACGTAGACCTTGCCCCAGAAGCCGCTGAAGGGCGGCATGCCGAGCGCGGACAGGGAGAAGATGGTCATGGCGGCGGCGACCCCCGGCCGCTCCTTGAACAGGCCGGCCATGTCCTCGAAGGTCTCCATGGGGCGGCCGTCGCGGGACAGCGCCACCAGACAGGCGAAGAAGCCGGTCACGTCGATGATGTAAAGCGTCATGAAGACCAGCATGGCCTGGACGCCCTCCTGCGTGCCGGACGCCAGGCCCACCAGGGCGTAGCCGACGTTGGCGATGGAGGAGTAGGCCCACAGCCGCTTGAGGTTGGTCTGCGCCAGGCCGGCGAAGGCGCCCCAGAGCATGGAGATCAGGGCGATGGCGATCAGCACCTGGCGCCACTGCTCCACAGCGCCTGGGAAGCCGTTGGCGAGGGCGCGGGCGAACAGCACCATGCCGGCAAGCTTGGGACCTGCGGTCAGGAAAGCGACCACGGCGGTCGGCGCCCCCTCGTAGACGTCGGGCGTCCACATGTGGAAGGGCGCGGCGGAGACTTTGAAGGCTATGCCGCAGATCAGGAAGACCAAGCCGAAGATCAGCCCCGTGCCCGCCCCGCTCTGCACGGCCGCGGCGATGTCGGTGAAGCGGGTGGAGCCGGCGAAGCCATAGATCAGGCTTGCGCCGTACAGCAGGATGCCGGAGGAGAGCGCGCCCAAGATGAAATATTTCAGCCCCGCTTCCGAGGCGCGAGGGTCGTCCCGGCGGAAGGCGGCGAGCACGTACAGCGCCAGCGATTGAAGCTCCACTCCGATGTAGAGCGAGATCAGGTTGCCGGCCGAGACCATCATGCCCATGCCGAGCGCCGCCAGCAGGACCAGGATGGGGTACTCGAACCGGCTGCCGTTGACGCGCTTCAGCCAGGGCTCGGCGATGATCAGGCCGACCGCGCTGACCAGGTAGATCACCACCTTGGCGAACACCGCCGCCTGGTCCTCCACGAAGCCGTTGTTGAAGGCCGCGCCCTGCGGGCCGAAGCAGGCCGCGGCGGCGGAGGTGACCAGCACCAGGCCCGCGCCCAGCGCCACCGGGCGGGTGCCCTTGTCGCCGACGAAGGCGCCCACGACTAGCAGCGCCAGAATGCCGACGCTCAGGATCAGTTCGGGAAGCGCGACCGACAGCGCGCCGGAAAACGTCATTGGCTCGGGCTCATTGGAGTGGGGCTCATCGGATCAGATCCTCACCCGGGCGCGCCAGCGCGCCACAGGTCGATCAGCCTGTTGACGGAGGAGGCCGTCACGTCGGTCACCAGGTGCGGATAGACGCCCAGGATCAAGGCGCCCGCGATCAGCGGCGCAAAGGTCGCCACCTCGCGCCAGTCCAGGTCGGTGATGGCGGCGAGCTTGGGGTTGACCATCTCCCCAAACACAACGCGCCGGTAGAGCGTCAGCGCATAGACCGCCGACAGGATCACGCCGGTGGCGGCGAAAAGGGCTGTGGTGGTGGAGACGCCGTAGGCGCCGGTCATGGTCAGGAACTCGCCGACGAACCCGCTCGTGCCCGGCAGACCCACATTGCCCATGGTGAACAGCAGAAAGGTCGCCGCGTACCAGGGCATGCGGGTCACCAAGCCGCCGTAGAAAGCGATCTCGCGGGTATGCATGCGGTCATAGACCACGCCTACGCACAGGAACAGCGCGCCCGAGATCACCCCGTGGCTCAGCATCTGAAACAGGGCGCCCTGGATGCCTTGGATGTTGCCGGAGAAGATGCCCATGGTCACAAAGCCCATATGCGCCACCGAGGAGTAGGCGATCAGCTTCTTCATGTCGGTCTGCCGGAAAGCCACCAGCGAGGTGTAGATGATGGCGATGACCGACAGGGCGAACACCAGCGGCGTGAAATAGGCGCTGGCGTAGGGGAACATGGGCAGGCTGAAGCGCAGGAAGCCGTAGCCGCCGAGCTTCAGCAACACACCGGCCAGGATCACCGAGCCGGCGGTGGGCGCCTCCACGTGGGCGTCGGGCAGCCAAGTGTGCACCGGCCACATGGGCATCTTCACCGCGAACGAGGCGAAGAAGGCCAGCCACAGCCAGATCTGCACGCCCGGCGCGAAGTGGTAGGCCATCAGCTCGGGGATCGAGGTGGTGCCGGCGATCCCGGCCATGGTCAGGATGGCGGCCAGCATCAGCACCGAACCGGCCAGGGTGTAGAGGAAGAACTTGTAGGCGGCGTAGACCCGGTTCTTGCCGCCCCAGATGCCAATGATCAGGAACATCGGCACCAGGGTGCCTTCGAAGAAGATGTAGAAGACGATCAGGTCCATGGCCAGGAAGGCCCCGATCATCAGGGTCTCCAGCACCAGGAAGGCGATCATGTACTCCGCCACCCGGTCCTTGATCGGCGCCCAGCTCGCGACGATGGACAGCGGCATCAGGAAGGCGGTCAGCAGCACCAGCAGCACGCTGATGCCGTCCACGCCCATCCGGTAGCTGACGCCCCCGAACCAGGGCAGGTTCTCGGTGAACTGCATGCCGGGCTGGGAGGTGTCGAAGCCCGCCACCACCAGGATGGACAGGGCCAGCGTCACCAGGGTGGTCAGCAGCGCGATCCAGCGAGCGTTGCGCGCCACGTCGGACTTGGGCGCGAACTGCTTAAACGCCAGGATCAGCAACGCGCCGATCAGCGGAGCAAACGTGGTGAGGGAAAGGATGCCGGTCACTGCGTCACGCCTTTCCTCAGTGCTTCCAGGCCAGAAGCGCATAGGTCAGCAGACCCGCCACCCCGAGGAGCATGACGAAAGCATAGTGGTAGAGATAGCCGCTCTGCAGCACCGCTAGGCCACGCCCCGCGCGCGCCGACAGCCAAGCCACGCCGTTGGGGCCGCCGCCGTCGATGATCTTCTCGTCACCGGTGTGCCACAGTAAGTCGCCGAGCGCCCGGGCGCCCTTGACGAAGGTCGCCTGGTAGACCTCGTCTACGTACCACTTGTTGTACACGAAGCGGTACAGGACACCGTTGTTGTCGGCGATCGCCTTCGCATAGGCCGGGTGCAGCAGGTAGTAGTAGGCCGCCACCAGAAGCCCGATCACTGACAGCACCAACGGGGCCTGGGCGGCCCAGACGGGCAGCTGGTCGATATGCGCCAGCGTGGTGTTGTGCGCGCTTGTGAAGATGGCGCCGCGCCAGAAGGCATCGCGGCCCTCGCCGATGAACATGCGGTCGAACACGCCGCCCGAGAAGATCGCGCCCACCGACAACAGCAGCAGCGGGACGAGCATGACCCAGGGGCTCTCGTGCGGCTTGAAGGCGCCGTGGCCGTGCTGGCCGTCGTGTCCGGCTCCGAATGGGTCTCGATCTGGGCGGAGGAGGCGTGGCTGGTGTCCGGGTGGGCGACGGCTGAGCCGTGGGGGCTGTCGCCATGCGAAGCGTGCTCCCACTTGGCCGTACCGCTGAAGGTCATGAAGGCCAGCCGCCAGGAGTAGAAGGAGGTCAGCCCCGCCACCAGCACGCCCACGATATAGGCGAAATAGCCGAAGTGCTGGTCGTGGCCGGAGACGAAGGCCGCGTTGATGATGGCGTCCTTGGAGTAGAAGCCCGCGAAGCCCAGGTCGACCCCCGGGATGCCGAGGCCCGTAATGGCGATGGTGCCCACGATCATCACGCCGAAGGTCACCGGCAGATACTTGGTCAGGCGCCCCATGCGCCGCATGTCTTGCTCGTGGTGCATGCCGTGGAGCACTGAGCCCGCGCCCAGGAACAGCAACGCCTTGAAGAAGGCGTGGGTGAACAGGTGGAACATGGCGGCCTGGTAGACCCCCAGCCCCGCGGCGAAGAACATGTAGCCGAGCTGGGAGCAGGTCGAATAGGCGATCACCCGCTTGATGTCGTTCTGCGCCAGCCCGACGGTGGCGGCGAACAGGCAGGTGATGGCGCCGATCACCGTGATGATGGCCCGGGCCACCGGCGCGTACTCATAGAGCGGCGACAGCAGACACAGCATGTAGACGCCGGCCGTCACCATGGTGGCGGCGTGGATCAGGGCGCTGACGGGGGTCGGGCCCTCCATGGCGTCCGGCAGCCAGACGTGCAGGAAGAACTGGGCCGACTTGCCAGCGGCGCCGATGAACAGCAGGAAGCCGGCGATGTCGAGCGCGCTCCAGGTCTGGCCCGCAAAGACCCAGTTGGCGTGAGCCTTGGAGGCGATCAGCGGGAACAGCTCGGCGAAGCGGATGGTGTGGAACATCCAGAACACCGTCATGATGCCGAGCGCGAAGCCGAAGTCCCCCACCCGGTTGACCACAAAGGCCTTGATCGAGGCGGCGTTGGCGGTCGGCTTCTTGTACC
>CALMGB010000114.1 GCA_937863535.1 uncultured Caulobacteraceae bacterium | reverse complement strand
AGGCCGGTCCCGAGGTAGCGCACCATCTCGGCCACAGAGCCTTCGGGGTTGCGCGCGTTCGGCCCCGCGGCGTCCTGGAAGTCGGCGGCGAGGAACTGGTTCTCCGGCCGGAAGGTCCAGCTGTGCACCAGGAGCCCGGCCGCGTGGGCGTCGTCCCCCAGGGTGGTGGGGGCGGCGAGCCGCCGGTCGGGACCCAGCGGGATCATGGCCCGGGTCGGCGGGGCGACCACGTCGGCATAGGTCGCGATCTCGCGCAGGCCGGCGGCTGAGGTCATCTGCGCGAACGTCAGCCCGCCGCCCGCCGCCGCCACGTCGGCCGGCCTGGCGTCGCCCACGTCCACCAGTTGCATCAGGCGCACGTTGGGCGGCCTCCCAAGCTTGGTCCGCAGGTGGCGCAGGTTGGCGATCTCGAACGACTGGATCTCCACCGGCGCCCGGCGCGCATAGCTATGGGCGCCCAGCACGCTCAGGAAGCGGTCCTCCATCGGCAGGCCGATGGAGGCGAAGTAGCTGGAGTGCTTGATCTCGGGTACCAGGCCCACAAGCCGGCCCCGCAGCGCCGACTCCGCCGCCACGAAGTCGAGATACTCCTCGAAGGTCGGGACCTGGAACTCGCCATCATAGGCGGTGTTCTGCGGCCGCACCTGGGGCAGGCGCTCCACGGCGCGCAGCGTCTTCAGCTCGGCCAGGGTGAAGTCCTCGGTGAACCAGCCGGTGATCGTCTCGCCGTCGATGACCTTGGTGGCGCGTCGGCCAGCGAACTCCGGATGGCTCCTGACGTCGGTGGTCTCGGCGTCTCGGCGATATTGTTCTCGTGGCGGGCCACCAGCACGCCGTCCTTGGTGATCACCAGATCCGGCTCGACGTAGTCGGCGCCATCGGCGATGGCCAAAGCGTAGGAGGCCAGGGTGTGTTCGGGCCTGAGCGCGCAGGCGCCCCTGTGGCCGAAGACCTGGGCCCGTGGCGCGAGGCGGCGGGCGCCTTGCGCCAAGGCCTTCGCGCCCGGAACGAGGACGGCCATCGCATTGGCTCCCTGGATGACGCGGCGGCGGGAGATCATCGACTGTGGCCCCTGCGGTGAGGAAGCCCAAACTTAGAGACGCCGTATGACGCTTCTTCAAGTGTCGAAACCCCTATCCAGGAACCGCTCGGCGCAGGCGCAGTGCATGGCGACGCCCCGCGCCATCGTCGCCTCGTCGATGACGATGCGCGTGTTGTGCAGGGGGTAGGCCGAGAGCGGATCGCCGCCCTCCGGCGCCACCCCGATGAAGCTCATCGCGCCGGGGATTTTCTGGAGCACGTAGGAGAAGTCCTCCGCCCCCATCAGCGGGGCCCCCATCGTATGCCAGGCCGCCTCCCCGCCCAGCGACATGGCCGTCTCGCGCACGATCGCCGTCGCGCGGGCGTCGTTCACAGTGACGGGGAAGCCGGCCTCGACACGGGCTCGGCCCGTCATGCCGTGCGCCGCCGCCACATGCTCCACGATCCGGACGAACGCCTCGTGACCGCGGGTCCGGGTCGTCTCGGACAGGCTGCGCAGCGTACCCAGCAGTTCGGCGGAGGACGGAATGATGTTGTGCGCCGTGCCGGCGGTGATCTTGGAGATGGTGAGCACCGCGGGATCGAAGACGGGCGTCTGGCGCGAGGCGAAGGGGCGAGTATCGCGCGCTACCTCCAGGCGCTCGACACCGCGGACCGTCAGGACGGTGAGACCGCCGAGTTGCGCGGGCGACGGATCAAGGATCGGCTGGTCTCGCTCAGGCGCCAGGTGCGCGAGTTGCAGGCGGTGGAGGCGGAGCTCGCCACCGCCCCCGACCGCCAGATATCCCTCACCGATCCGGACGCCCGCGCCATGGCCACCAACGGTAAGGGCACGGGCATGGTCGGCTACGATGTCCAGGCCGTGGTGGACGCCACCCACCACCTGATCGTCGCTCACGAGGTCACCAACCAGGGTCACGACCGCAGCCAGCTCGCCAACATGACGCGCCAGGCCAAGGCGGCGACAGGGAGCGAGGACCTGCGGGTGCTGGCGGACCGGGGCTACTTCTCGGGCGAGGAGATCCTGGCCTGCGAACAGGCCGGCGTGCGCAGGGCGACATCAACGAGTGCGACACCGATGGCTATAGGTCAGCCGTTCGCTTGCGCCCTGTGCCGCATTGATGGGCCGAACCAGATTGCGTCAGTATAAGGGCTCTTAGCGCGCACTTCGATGAAGGCAGGGGACGTGAGCACAAACTGGATTGCCAAGCGCGGGACCGAGACCTCAAACTCAGAGCCAACAGGTCTAGAAACCGGGAACAGAGTTTCTGCCCTCGATGGCTGGCGCGGCATGAGTATACTCTTAGTCCTCATCGGGCATTTCTTCCCATCGACCCTGAGGTTTCTAAATTTCGGGACGTTTGGGGTGGAATGTTTTTTTGTGCTTTCTGGGCGATTAATGGCAGAAATACTCTTTGTGCGCAGCGGCCCCCTTTCGGAGTTTTATCTCCGGCGTCTCAGCCGCGTGTTGCCTGCCTTATGGATCTTTGTCATTTTAAGCTGGATTGTATGGTCACATAGCCAATTTAGAATTAGTCCGGCGGACGTTGGAGAGGCTCTTACGTTTACATACAACTACTCTGCCTCAATAGGGAGACACCACGCTGAAATCATCGACCACATATGGTCGCTGTGTATAGAGGAACACACGTACCTGCTACTAGGCGTTGGAGCGCTTCTGACCCGCCGGTTCGGTCTGACACCCGTAAGCATGCTGACCGTCCTCGGGTGCGCGAGCGCGCTAGACATGACTGTCAGCGATTTGCTCGGCAGGCACCATTTTGCTGAGTTTTGGCGGACCGACTGCCATTTATTTAGTATCGTGTTTGGATCTCTCATATACCTCTGCGTGCGAAGGGGGATGTTGTCCGAACAGCTATACAGATATATCCCACCGATTACACTAGCGGCCGCAGCGGCGCTGAGCGCGTCTCATTTGCCTCAGGCGTTCGTATCTATTGGCACGGCGCTTTTTCTGTCTAGCTCTGTATCTCTGATAGAGTATGCTCCATCATTTATACGTCGCGTTTTTAACAACAGATATTTAGGCAGCTTGGGCTCGATGAGCTTCTCTGTCTATCTCTGGCAACAACCCTTTGCCAAGATGGCAATGACCTATTCAAGCCACATTGTGCGGCCGCTCCTGCTCGTGTTGGCTTTAGCGGTTGCAGTAGTTAGCTTCTATACAGTAGAGCGCCCTAGCCGAAGATGGTTGAATAAGGTAATTGCTTCGACGTCGTCTCGTCGTCAAGCTGTACGTCTCGACTCCTATGTGCGAGAGAACAACTTTCTCAAGGGGAGCTAGATATGCTCACCGCCTATACTGCACCATTTGTATTCCTGAGGCGCTCGCATTCGCTTTCCGACGCATTTGCGTATGAGCGGCTTTTCGTGAGGCAAAAGCATGTGTGGAGGTGGCGCACGCATGTTCGCTTTATGCGCTGATATATAGGCCGCTAAGGGTCGAACTAGGTCGGTCAACCACCTCCCAGAAAATCGCCCATCGCGGTCCGTCAAATGTAGGAATGACGGCGCCCGGCGGTTTGTCCGCCAACCCGGGTTCGACGACGGGAAAGCGGACGATCTGATAGGCGGACAGAAGACGGACACGCGTGGTCGCTGGTTGGGCCGATCGGATAGGTTGACGTGCGTAGGAACTGAGATGCCGGCGGCCTGGGCGGCGGCGTTCAAAAAGGTCAGTGGCTGCCAACTCACAAGCGCAAACCTACAGCTTATCGGAAATGCGGAGCAGCCCGGGGCGCACACCTGTGGTTCACAACCGCTGAACCGATCAAGCCCAATGCTGCGTTGGCGGCTTGGCCAGAACATCGTCCGCAGCAGGATTGCCAAACGGCAGGCCAAGCGGACGCTCACGCCCTGCTCGCCATTGATTCAACGCCCAAACCACTGAGGGGAACGCCAGTTCGGTCCATGGGATGTCCTCCCACCTGAATAGAGCGACTTCCAGACTTTCCATCCCTGCTGAAAAGGCTGATCCCAGCAGCCGAGTTCGGAACATCAGCTGCACTTGCGCCACGTGCGTCAGGTCGTAGATCGCAAAGAGGCCCTCCACCTCCAGTTCGCACCCGGCCTCCTCGCGGGCTTCTCGGCGGGCCGCGGCTTGCGCCGTTTCCCCGGTCTCCATGAAGCCCGCCGGCAAGGTCCAGTAGCCCTTCCGGGGGTCGATCGCTCTGCGGCAGAGCAGGATGCGCTCCGCGTCAAGCTCACCTTCCACAACGACCGAGCCCACCACGATCCGCGGGTTCATGTAGTCGACGAAGCCGCAGGTGGTGCACACACGGCGCTCGCGGTCGTCTCCAGCCGGTGTCTCAAGGCGGAAGGAGGGACCGGACGGCGGCATTAGGCAGGTATGGACATCGGGCAGGCAGCCGACAAGAGGAGCGAACGTCCGCCATTTCAAGCGGGAAGGCCTTTTCGGTTTGCTGACACGCGACCTTAGGAGACGCATGAGCGCGCGGAGCAATCATCGGAAGTCTCGTGTCGGGACCTTGATCCCAGACCCCAGGCGTAGGTCGGGGATGTAGATGTCCCGGACCTTCGGCGGGGTGGCGCTGCGAGGATCCGCTCCCGCTCCGTGGGTCGCCCCGTCGCCGCGGCCGCGAGGAATGGAGACAGGCGCGGTTCGCCCGCCCACGCCCCGGAGTTCGGTCGAGAGGTCGTGGAGCTGGTAGGCGATGACGTGAGTGGTCCTGCCCTCGCGCTGGACACGGCCGTCCACTGAGATCATGCCCGCGGACAGGATGAGCCGGCGCTGCTTCTCAAACAGCTGGGGCCAGACCACCAGGTTGGCGATCCCGGTCTCGTCCTCGATCGTGATGAACATGACGCCCTTGGCGGAGCCGGGTTTCTGGCGCACCAGCACCAGGCCGGCCACTTTGCAGCGCCGGCCGTCGCGCAGGCGCTCGGTCTGCGCACAGGAGATCACCCCCCTCCCCTGCAGCTCCTCGCGAAGAAAGCTGACGGGGTGGCGGCGGAGTGTCAGGCCGATGTGGCCGTAGTCCTCCACCACCTCGCGGCCTTCGGCCATGGGCCGCAGCGTCACCGCCGGTTCGATGACCTCGGGGCTAAGCCCGCCCTCGCGAGCGTCCGCGGCTGCGAACAACGGCAGCGCGGTGTCGCGCAGCGGCTTGATGGCCCAGAGCGCATCACGACGGTTGAGGTTCAGCCCCGCGAGGAAGGCGTCGGCGTCGGCTAGGCGCTCCAGCGCCGAGACGGAGGCGCCGGAGCGGCGGGCCAGCTCCTCGACTGAGGCGTAGGGCTGGTCGGCCCGGGCGACCACGATCTTGGCGGCGTCGTCCTCGCGTAAGCCCTTAGCCAGGCGCAGGCCGAGCCGAACCGCAAAGCGGTCCTCCTCGCCCGTGGGCTCCAGGGTCGAGTCCCAGCGGGACCGGTTCACGCACGGCGGCCGAACCTCGACCCCGTGTTGCTGGGCGTCGCGCACGATCTGGGCGGGGGCGTAGAAGCCCATAGGCTGGGCGTTCAGGAGAGCGCAGCAAAACACGTCGGGATGCCAGCACTTCATCCAGCTCGAGGCGTAGGAGATCAACGCGAACGAGGCGGCGTGGCTCTCCGGGAAGCCATAGGAGCCGAACCCCTCCAGCTGCTTGAAGGTCCGCTCGGCGAACTCCGGCTCGTAGCCGTTGGCCACCATGCCGTCGATCAGCTTGGCCCGGAAGTGGCTGACTCCCCCGGTAAATTTGAACGTCGCCATGGCCCGCCTGAGCTGGTCCGCCTCGCCGGGCGTGAACCCGGCGCAGACGATGGCCAGCCGCATGGCCTGCTCCTGGAACAGCGGTACGCCCAGGGTCTTGGACAGCACCGCCTCCAGCTCGGGCTTGGGGTAGCTCACCGTCTCCAGTCCCTCGCGGCGGCGCAGATAGGGGGTGCACCATGTCGCCCTGGATCGGGCCGGGCCGAACGATCGCCACCTGGATGACCAGGTCGTAGAAGGTGCGGGGCTTCAGGCGCGGCAGCATGGCCATCTGCGCCCGGCTCTCGATCTGGAAGGTCCCCAGCGTGTCGGCGCGGCGGATCATCGCGTAAGTGCGCGGGTCCTCGGCCGGGATAGACGCCAGGTCGCGGTGATCGTCCTTGTGCCTGGCCAGCAGCTCGAAGGCCAGCCGCATGCAGCCGAGCATGCCTAAGCCCAGCACATCCACCTTCATGAACTTCAGCGCGTCGATGTCGTCCTTGTCCCACTCGATGACCTGGCGGTCGTCCATTGAGGCCGGCTCGATGGGGACGAGCTCGTCCAGCCGGTCCTGGGTCAGCACGAACCCGCCCGGGTGCTGGCCGAGCTGGCGAGGGGTGAGCAGCAGCTGGCGAGCGAGGTCCAGCGTCAGCCGCAGACGCCGATCTTCCAGGTTGAGGTTCAGCTCGGCCGCATGGCCCTCCTCCACCCCATCCTCGCTCCAGCCCCAGACCTGGGCGGCCAATGCGCTTGTGACGTCCTCGGTCAGGCCCAGCACCTTACCGACGTCGCGCACTGCGCCCTTGGGCCGAAAGCGCATCACCGTGGCGCAGATCGCCGCCCGGTCCCGCCCGTAGGTGTCGTAGATCCACTGGATCACCTCCTCGCGGCGGCCGGCCTCGAAGTCGACGTCGATGTCGGGCGGCTCGCGCCGCTCCATGCTGACGAAGCGCTCGAACAGCAGCTCGTTTCGCTCCGGGTCGATGCTGGTGATGCCGAGCACGAAGCAGACCGCGGAGTTGGCGGCCGATCCCCGGCCCTGGCAGAGGATCCCCTGCCCCCGGGCAAACTGGACGATGGCGTTCACGGTCAGGAAGTAGGGCGCGTACGCCATGGCCCCGATCAGCTGCAGCTCATGACGGAGCTTGCCGGCCACCTCTTCCGGCACGCCCTCGGCGTAGACTCGCTCGGCCGCCTCCCAGGTGAGCTTCTCTAGCGCCTGCTGGGCGGTCA
The DNA here is from genome assembly GCA_937863535.1 of uncultured Caulobacteraceae bacterium. Classification (GTDB taxonomy): domain Bacteria; phylum Pseudomonadota; class Alphaproteobacteria; order Caulobacterales; family Caulobacteraceae; genus CAHJWH01. The sequence continues at coordinate 273 of CALMGB010000114.1, read as the reverse complement.
GGCCCGGGATCAGCGACTCCTCGGGATAGCGGTACTTCAGCTCGTCGAGCGAGAAGGGGCAGCGCTCAGCGAGCTCAACGGAGCGCGCGAAGGCCTCAGGGTGGCGGGCGAACAGGCGCCCCATCTCCTCGGCCCGCTTCAGGTAGCGGTCGGCGTGACGTTCGCGCCTGAACCCCACGTCGTCGATCGTGGTGTGCTCGCGAATGCAGGTGACCACGTCCTGCAGGATGCGCTTGTCGGGGGTGGCGAACAGCACGTCGTTCGTCGCCACGC
>CALMGB010000113.1:3056-3613 GCA_937863535.1 uncultured Caulobacteraceae bacterium | reverse complement strand
AATCGGCGGCGGCGACCACTTCGGGCGGGCACTCCGGGTGGGCCAGCACGGCCACGCCCGGCATGGCCTCGCGGTACTCGGCGATGTCGGCGGGGGTGAAACGCTCGTGCACCTCGCAGGCGCCGTCCCAGGTGATCATCTCGATCCCGGTCTCGGCGCCGATGTTGGCGGCCAGGTACTTGTCGGGGATCATGATCACCCGGTTCACGCCCCACTCGCGCGTGACGGCCTCCACCACCTTCTTCGCGTTGCCGGAGGTGCAGCAGACGTCGGTCTCCGCCTTCACCTCGGCCGAGGTGTTGACGTAGGTGACCACCGGCACGCCGGGATGGGCGACCTTGAGCGCGAGCACGTCGGCGGCGGTGATGCTGTCGGCCAGCGAGCAGCCGGCGCGGGCGTCGGGGATCAGCACCGTCTTGGACGGGTTCAGGATCTTGGCGGTCTCGGCCATGAAGTGGACGCCGGCCAGCACGATCACGGAGGCGGAGGTCTTCTCCGCCTCACGCGCCAGGGCCAGGCTGTCGCGGATCGCATCGGTCGAGCTCTGCCCTTCGGTG
>CALMGB010000113.1:0-3046 GCA_937863535.1 uncultured Caulobacteraceae bacterium | reverse complement strand
ATGTCGGCCACCCCGTGGAAGATCTCCGGAGTCTGGTAGTTGTGGGCGAGCACGATGGCGTCGCGCTCGTCCTTCAGCCGCTCGATGGCGACCGCGTCGTCGGCGAAGCTGTCCCATTCGAACTTGGGAATGTGGCCGCGCACCCGGCTGTAGAGGGCGGCGGCCTGCGCCAGACGCGGCGTCGTCGGCTGCGGCGGCATGAGCGAGGGGCTCCGGGTGGCGAGAGCGAAATTCATGCGCACCTCCTGCCTTATGCTCTAGATGAGCATTTCTGGGCTGGAGAAGATGCATGTCACATCACCTCCAGCCTTTTAGTTATGCTTGGGATGAGCACAAGGCAAGGGGGCGCGCCGGCTTGCGCTTCGGCGTCAGACGCCGGTCCAGGTCCGCACGGCCGCCACGTCGACGTGGACGAAGTCGGACACCGGGTAGAAGCCCACGCCCCCCGCCTTCAGGCTCAGCGCCGCCTTGTGCAGGTCGCCGAGCTCCACCCCCTGGAGCCGGATGTCCGAGGCCTTGCCCTGCATGTGCTGGCTGTTGGACGCGACGCCGGGACTACGGGCGTGCATCATCGCGTTGGTCTCGGGCGAGCGATAGCCGGAGATGATCTGGAACGGCACGGTGGCGTCCAGCTTGCCGTGGATGGCGTGCAGCACGTCGAACAGGCGCGGGTCCATGACGTGCTCCTCCCCATTTCGCCAGTCGCGCAACACCCGCATGGCCTGGGCGAGCGCGTCGGGGACGTAACGGCCATGCTCGAAATAGACGGCGTCCAACGTCTCGCCGGTGTGCAGGTTGTGCAGGAAGGCGCGTCGGCGCTCCAGCATCCGGGTCGGCCAGAGCACGCCCTGCTCCACCGTCTTCACGGCCTGGGTGGCGCGCATCACCGCCCGGGCCCCTAGCCCCGCCATGTTCTCCTGCGGCCCGAGGGCGGCGACCCCAACCGTGGAGGCGACGCCGGCGGCGAGGCCGAACTGAAGGACTTGACGGCGCGCGAGGGTCATTTAATCGCTGAGGCGGCCGGCTTGCGGCGCCAGGTCCATGTTGGCGTGGTCCTATGTGTGAGGATCAGCGGCCCATTTCTCAAGCTCGACCCTGTCGAACTGCGCCCAAATGTCGCGCCGAACGAAGCCGTGCGGACTTCATCTGAGTTGATCTTAAGGCATGCGCAAATGTGCATAGATCATGCTTGAAGACGGGCGTGGATAAGCTTTCAGCCCGCTCGCGACAGGGATAGCCGCGTGCCCGCCACGGCACGCTGCATCAGCACTTCGCGGCGGAAGCGGACCAGCCGGGCGGGGCGGCCGCCGGTGTCGGACAGCACCTCTCCGGTCTCCTCGATCAGGCCCTGGTTCTCCACCAGGCGGCGGAAGTTCTGCTTGTGCAGCCGCCGGCCGGCCAAGGCCTCCACCGCCTGCTGCAGCTGCAGCAGGGTGAAGCTCGGCGGCATCAGCTCGAACACCACGGGCCGGTACTTGATCTTGGCGCGCAGCCGCGAGAGCCCGGTGGCCAGGATGCGGCGGTGGTCGTGCACCATGGGGCGGCCGAGGTCGGGAAGCGGACGCTCCGCCGCGCCGGGCGAGGGCTGCCGCGCACGCTCCGCTTCCGGGAGCAGCCCCGCCTCATAGAGCAGCTCGTAGCGCTGCAGCGCCACCTCCTCGTTCCACGGCGACCCGTCCAGCCCGAACATCAGGCTCGCGCGCTGGGCGCGGGTGCGGCGGAGCGCCGCCGTCGGCGCCGTCCCGGCCCAGGCCAGGAGGCGCGGGGCGATGATCTCGCCGACCGGGTCCTGGCCGGCTTCGTCGCGCCGGTCCTCCCAGGGGAAGTAATCGTACCAGTCGCGCCAGGCTGCGCCGGCGCCCGGCGTGTCCGGCTCCTCGCGGGTGAGGGCGAGATAGCTCAGCGCGATGGTGCGCAGGTCCTCGCCTGTCGTCCGGTCCCGGTCGGCGAAGGTGTAGAGCTGCTCCACATAGCCCAGCGGATGGCGGGTCGAGGCCTCCACCCAGGTGCGCAGGCCCAGCTCGAGGGTGCGGTGGTCGGATTGGAACGGGCCGGACGGGATGGCCTCCCCCCGCTCCACCGTGAGCACGCGTGGCCGCCCGCCCGTCACCGCCACGATCACCGCCGACAGCTCGATGGCGTAGCCGGCGTCGCTCACGGGAACTAGGGGTGGGGTGGGGCGGCGCGGACTTCGGCTACGGCGTCCACAGCGGCCTTGTGCGCGATTTCGTAGGCGCCAAGGCCCTGGCCGAACAGACCGCCGCCGAAGGCGAGCGCTGCGAGCACGCCGGCGAAGAGCGCCAGCCCAGTTCCTAAGATCGTGGTGACCACCGTGAAGGTGCTTGGAAGGGTGGACAGCTTGCCGTCCAGCGCTCGGAGCTCGCCCCGCAGTTCGCCGAACACGCCCCGCAGTTCGCCGAACTCGCCCCGAAGTTCCGCGAATTCACCTCGGAGGCCGGCGAATCGGGCGTCCATGCGCGCCTCTGTCGCCTCCAGCTTGGCGTCGTGCTCCTCGCGGGTCAGGGTCTCGCTCACAACCGCTGATGTCGCATCGGTCCAAGGTTTCGGCAAGGGCGCCCCGTCAGCCGCGCCCGCGGTAGGGCGGCACGCCCTGGTCGGGCACCCACAGGCCTTCGGGTATGGGGCCGGTCTGGTGGAAGACGTCGATGGGGATGCCGCCGCGGGGATACCAGTAGCCGCCGATGCGTAGCCAGCGGGGCTCCGCGGCCTGGGCGAACTTGCGGGCGATGGCCACGGTGCAGTCCTCGTGGAAAGCGCCGTGGTTGCGGAAGCTGGTCAGGTAGAGCTTAAGCGACTTGGACTCGATCAGCCAAGCGTCAGGCGCGTAGTCGATCACCAGGTGGGCGAAGTCCGGCTGGCCGGTCATGGGGCAGAGCGAGGTGAACTCCGGCGCGGTGAAGCGCACGGCGTAGAGCACGCCCGCCTGCGGGTTGGGCACGCGCTCCAGCACCGCGGTCTGCGGGCTCGCCGGCTGGACGGCGGGGTGGCCCAGCTGGGTCAGGCCGGACGTGTCGATGCTCATGGG
>CALMGB010000112.1:3379-6204 GCA_937863535.1 uncultured Caulobacteraceae bacterium | reverse complement strand
AAGCTCAACAACGTCAACCAGCAATATATCCGGAACGCCGACGACACGCGCCTGACAGCCATGGTCGCCGAGGTGCACCGCGGCCGGGGCGTGGCTCTGCACGACGCCGCCCTGCCCCAACTTGCCGTCGCCACGCCCCTGGTCAAGGAGGCGGCGCATACGGCGCTGGAGCTGGCCGACCTCACCCTGTTCGTCCTGCTGACCCGCCCGCTTACCCTTGATGACAAGACCGCCAAGAGGCTGGACGCCGAAACCCTCGGCAGGCTGGGGCGTCTCGCCGGCGCCTTGGCCAAGGTGCAGGACTGGACGCCCCCTTCGCTGGAGACCGTGATCCGCGCCTTTGCGGAGGCGGAAGCCGTGGGCGTGGGCAAGTTCGGCGCGGCCCTGCGGGGAGTGCTGAGCGGCGGGGCGCCCGCTCCGGACCTCGCCAGCGCCCTCACCGCACTAGGGCGTGAGGAGAGCCTCGGCCGTATTCACGACGCGCTTTCCCCGGCGGAATGAGGCGCTATAAGGCTGGCGCGGCGGCCTTCCGCCGCGGCGCACAATGCGCCTCTGCGTCGCACGGGAATGAGCCATGGAGAGCAAGGTCACGTCCGCCGGATCGGCCAAGGTATCGGTCGGCGACAAGGAGGTCTCGCTCCCGATCCTGAAGGGCAGCGTCGGCCCGGACGTCATCGACATCCGCAAGCTGTACGGCGAAACCGATGCCTTCACCTTCGACCCCGGATTCACCTCCACGGCGAGCTGCGAAAGCCAGATCACCTATATCGACGGCGACAAGGGCGTGCTGCTCTATCGCGGCTATCCAATCGAACAACTTGCCGAACACTCCAGCTTCCTTGAAGTCTGCTACCTGCTGCTGAACGGGGAGCTGCCGACCGCAGCCGAGCTGGAGCAGTTCACCTTCACCATCACCCACCACACCATGGTGCACGAGCAGTTCGACCGCTTCTTCCAAGGCTTTCGGCGCGACGCCCACCCGATGGCGATCATGGTCTCGGCCATCGGCGCGCTATCGGCCTTCTACCACGACAGCACCAACGTTCACGACCTTCAGCAGCGCGAGATCAGTGCGCATCGAATGATCGCCAAGGTGCCGACCATCGCCGCGCGCGCCTTCAAGTACGCCATCGGCCAACCGTTCGTATATCCCCAGAACGACCTCGGCTATGCCGAGAACTTCCTTCGCATGTGCTTTTCAGTCCCGGCGGAGGAGTACAAAGGCAATCCCATCCTGGCCAAGGCCATGGATCGGATCTTCATTTTGCATGCCGACCACGAGCAGAACGCCTCCACCTCGACGGTGCGTCTGGCCGGCTCGTCCGGCGCCAACCCCTTCGCCTGCATCGCGGCGGGCGTCGCGTGCCTGTGGGGACCGAGCCACGGGGGCGCCAACGAGGAGGCGCTCAACATGCTGCGTTCCATCGGCGACGTGAGCAAGATCCCCGAGTTCGTTCAAGGCGTGAAGGACCGCAAGTATAAGCTGATGGGCTTCGGCCACCGGGTCTACAAGAACTACGACCCGCGCGCTAAGGTGATGCAGCAGACCGCCCACGAGGTGCTGGACGAACTCGGCAAGCACGATGATCCGCTGCTGAAGGTGGCGCTTGAGTTGGAGCGGATCGCGCTCAGCGATGACTACTTCATCTCGCGCAAGCTCTATCCCAACGTGGACTTCTACTCTGGCATCACGTTGAACGCGATGGGCTTCCCCAGCGAGATGTTCACCGTGCTGTTCGCCCTGGCCCGCACTGTCGGCTGGATCGCGCAGTGGAAGGAGATGATCGAGGACCCGGCCCAGAAGATCGGCCGCCCCCGCCAGATCTACACCGGCAGCCCATCGCGGGATTTCGTGCCGGTCGACCAGCGGGGTTGATCCCTCTCCCGCAAAGTGGGGCGAGGGAGATTAGGCCTGCAGCAAGGCGAGCACGGCGTCGGCGGCGCGTTCGGCAGGGACGAGGCTAGGGTCGCGTCCCATGGCTTCCAAGGCTTCGAACTGGGCCCGGATCTGGCGGCGGCGGAGGCTGGGATCGTCCAGCCTCTCAGCCAGGGCCGCAGCCAGGCGTTCGCCTGTGCAGTCGTCCTGGATGAACTCCGGCGCGACCGCTTCTCCCGCCGCGATGTTGAACAGGGTGATGAAGGGCGCGGTCACCAGGCGCTTCAGCACGCGGTAGGTCAGCGGGCCCACCCGGTAGGCGACCACCATGGGACAGCCGAACAAAGCCAGTTCGGTGGTGACGCTGCCGCTGCAAGCGAGCGCAAGGCTGGCCGCAGCCATGGCGTCCAGCTTGGGCGCGTCGCCCTCCACCACGTCAGGCTGGACGCGCCAGGTAAGCAGCATCGCCTTCAGCGGCTCGGCAATCGTGGACGCGGCGGGCACAACGACCCGCAGTTCGGGATGCGCCGCCTTAAGGCGGACCACAGCATCCTCGAAGGGCGGCGCCAGGCGCGCGATTTCGGACGGGCGGCTGCCGGGCAGCACGAGGAGGATCGGCGTATCGTCCGCCGCATTGATAGAGCGGCGCAGCCGCAGCGGATTCGCCGATGACACATCCCGAGCCAGGGTGGAGTCGCCCACGAAGGTGGTGGCCAGGCCTTCGCGCTCGAACCAGGGCGCGTCGAAGCCGTGGATGGTCAGCAGGTGGTCCACCGCGCGGGCTAGGGTGCGGGCGCGCCCGGGGCGGGACGCCCAGACCTGGGGCCCGACATACTTCACCAGCGGCAGGGTGCGGCGCAGCCGCCGCAGGCCGTGCGCCACGCGCAGGGTGAAGCCCCAGGAGTCGATCAGGACGGCGATGTCGGGCCGCTCGCGGGCGGCGAGCGCC
>CALMGB010000112.1:0-3369 GCA_937863535.1 uncultured Caulobacteraceae bacterium | reverse complement strand
GAGCGCCACGGCGTCGCGCACCCGCCGCTTTACGCGGGGATAGGCGCGCACGCCCTCGAAGATGCCCAGGATGGAGAGCTCGGCGATGTCGAAGGGACTGGCCACGCCTTGCGTGGCCATGCGCGCGCCGCCGACACCTACGAACCTCACCCGATCGCCCAGGCGGCGCCTCAAGGCTGCGGCGAGTTCAGCCCCCAGGATGTCGCCCGACGCCTCCGCGGCCACCAGCATCACTGTCAGCGGCCGGTCCGGTGCGCCGGTCATCTCAAAGGCCCACGACGAACAGGCCAAGCCTGTCAGCGGCGGCGATGACCTCTGGCCGCTCCAGGACGAGCAGGCCGCCCGCCTCCGCGGCGATCCCGGCAAGTCCCGCGGCGGCCGCGCCTCTCACGGTCGCGGGGCCCAGCGTCGGCAGGTCGACCCGGCGCTCCTGGATGGGCTTGGGCCATTTCACCAGAACCCCCCGGCGCGCCTGCGCCGTGCCCAGCAGCGGAGCCGGGAGCCTGGCGCAGCGGGCCAGCATGGCGTCGGTGCCCTCCTGCGCCTCCACCGCCAGCACCACGCCGCCCGCCACCACCACCGCCTGGCCGATGTCGAGCGCGCCGATGGTGCGGGCGGCGGCGAGCGCCTGGGCCAGGTCGGCCTGGTGCTCGGAGCCGGGGGCATGGCGACCGAGCGGGCCGGGCGGCAGGGTCAGGCCGGCGTGGACCTGGTCGGCGCCCTCGACCACGAAGCCCTCGCCCTCGAATTCGGCGACCAGAAAGCGCAGCAGGGCGTCGTCTCCTTTGCGGGCGGCGGCGATGGCGGCGGGCAGGGAGCGAAGGCCGCGCAGATCAGGCTTCAGGGCTGCGAAGTCGGGCCGCTTCACCTGACCGGCGAGGCAGACGGCGCCGCAGCCCTCCTCGCGAAGGGACTCGAAGATGTGGCCGAGTTCCGCGATGCCGACGTCGGCGCCGGGAAAGCGGGCGAGCCCCGCGCGATCGGCGAAGCCGCGCAGGCGCAGGACGTAGAGCGGGCGGCCCGCAGCGGTGCAGGCGTCCGCGAGCGCGACGGGGAGATCGCCACCCCCAGCGACGAGGCCGAGCTTCAACCCCATCAATCCTCCCGTGCAAAGCGGGAGAGGAGAAACGTCAGTCCAGCGTGGGCAGGCATAGGGGGCGGCTGGCGCCGGCGCGGATGAAATCGACGATCTCGCTCACGTCCGGGTGGTGGGCGAAGACGCGGGCGACGTCGTCCAGCCGCTCCTGGAAGGTGCCCTCGGGGCCGAACAGCAGGCGGTAGGCGGAGCGCAGGTCCTTGATCTGCTCGCGCCCGAAGCCTCGGCGCTTCAGGCCCACGAGGTTCAGCCCCTCCAGGTGGGCGTAGACGCCCCAGACAGAGCCGAACGGGATCACGTCCTTGGTCACCGCGGCCAGGCCGCCGATGAAGGCCTGCCGGCCGACGCGGGTGTGCTGGTGCACCGCCGACAGGCCACCCATGAAGACATAGTCGCCCATATGCACGTGGCCGCCCAGCGTGGCGTTGTTGGCGAAGACCACGTGGTCGCCCACCACGCAGTCATGCGCCACATGGCTGGCGACCATGAACAGGCCATCGTCGCCGACCCGGGTGACGCCGCCGCCCACTACCGTGCCGGTGTTCATGGTGACGTGTTCACGGATGGAGTTGCGGGCGCCCACGATCAGCCGGGTGGGCTCGCCCTTATGCGCGAGGTGCTGGGGCGCGCCGCCGAGGCTGGCGAAGGAATGCACGGTGCAGCCCTCCCCCAGCTCGGTGTTACCTTCGACGTTGACGTGGTTGAGCAGGCGCACCCCGTCGCGCAGCACGACGTCGGGGCCGACGATGCAGTAGGGGCCGATCTCCACGCCCGTCCCGAGTTGCGCCTTGGGATCGACCAGGGCGCTCGGGTGGATGGTCGCGCTCAAGGGTTCGGGCTCACTTGGGCGACTCGACCACCATGGCGGCGAACTCGCACTCGGCGGCCACCTTGTCGCCGACATAGGCCTTACCCGCGAACTTGAACACCACGTCACGGGCTCGGGTCACCTGGACGTGCATGCGCAGCACGTCGCCGGGACGGACGGGCTGGCGAAAGCGAGCGTTGTCCAGGGACATGAACATGATCGCCTTGCCCTCCACGTCGGCGTTCAGCGACTTGGACATCAGCACCGCCCCGGTCTGGGCGATGGCCTCGCAGATCAGCACGCCCGGCATCACCGGGTTGCCGGGGAAGTGGCCAGGGAAGTAGGGCTCGTTGAAGGTGACGCACTTGATGCCCACGATCGATTTGTGGGCTTGGTAGTCCTCAGCCCTATCCACCAGCAGGAAGGGGTAACGATGCGGAATACGACGCAGGATTTCCTGCATGTCGATGTTGATGGGCGGCTCAGTTGCAGGCGCCGCGTTGGCCGGGGTGTGGGTCTCGCTCATTGCGGCTGGCCCTTGGCGGCGGCGCTCCTGGACAGCCAGGCGACCTCCTTCATGAAGGTGCGGATCGGGCGGGCGGGCGCGCCGCACCAGGTCTCCCCGGCGGGGATGTCGCGCATGACGCCGGCGGCGGCGGCCACCCGGGCGTTCGCGCCGATGTGGATGTGGTCGGCGATACCGGCCCGGCCACCGAACATGGCGCCGTCACCCACCGTCACGCTGCCGGACAAACCCACGTGGCCGGCCAGCACGCAGTTCCTCCCGATGACGCAGTTGTGGGCGACCTGGACCAGATTGTCGATCTTGGTGTTCTCGCCCACCACGGTGTCGTCATAGGCGCCGCGATCAATGCAGGTGCAGGCGCCCACCGTCACCCCGTCCTGCAGGATCACCCGGCCGAGCTGTGGGATGTCCAAGGCCCCGGCGGCGCCCCCGGCGACGCCGAAGCCGGCCTCCCCGATCACCGCCCCGGAGAGGATGCGCACCCGGTCGCCGATGAGGGCGAACCCGATGGCGACGTTGGAGCCGATCTGTCCGTCGCGCCCGATGCAGACGCCCGGACCTATCACCGTATAGGCGCCGATCTCGGTGCCTGAGCCGACGCGCACGCCCGACCCGAGCACCACGCCTGGCCCGAGCACCACATCGTCCTCGAGCTGCACGGTCGGATGCACCAGCGGCGCGCCCGCCTCGGCGCGGCGAATGCGGTAGAAGCGCTGGGCGGCCTTGGCGTAGGCGGCCTGGGGCTCGGGCGTCAGCAGGGCGACGCAGCCCTCGGGAACCGCCGACGCCAGCGCTGGCGCCACGAAGCAGGCGCCGGCCTGGCTGGCTCGCAGGGCGTCCAGGTGCTTGCGATCGGACAGGAAGCCGACAGCGCCCGCTCCGGCGTGCTGGAGCGGGGAGACGCCCGCCAGCATCCGCTCGCCCTGGCTGGGGTCAGCC
>CALMGB010000111.1 GCA_937863535.1 uncultured Caulobacteraceae bacterium | reverse complement strand
TTCCAGACCAAACCACAGATCGCGCTTGACCAGATCAAGGCGGCCAGGGCGCAAGGCGTGTCGCCCGGCGTGATCCTTGCGGACGCTGGATATGGAGCTGACGGCGCTTTCCGCGCCGGGCTGAGGGCCCTGGGCTTAGCGTACATTGTCGGGGTGCAGCCGACGCTCAGCGTCTGGAGGCCAGGCGAGGAACCGTTGGCGCCCAAGCCCTGGAGCGGAAAAGGTCGCCCAACCTCGCTGCTGCGGCGCACGCCCGAGCACAAGCCGCTTTCCGCCAAAGACTTGGCCGAGCAGATGGCGGCAGACGCATGGTCAACCCTCACCTGGCGCGAGGGGACCAACACTGAACTTGCCTCCCGCTTCGCCGCAGTGCGCCTGCGACCAGCTTCCAGGACTTCAATCTGACTAAACCTCACGCCGAAGAGTGGCTGCTGATCGAGTGGCCAGAAGACGAAGCCGAGCCGACCAAGTACTGGCTCTCAAATCTGGGCCCAGAGACCCAAATCGAGGTTCTCGTCGAGCAGGCCAAACTTCGCTGGCGGATCGAGCGGGACTATCAGGAGCTCAAGCAGGAGCTTGGACTGGGCCACTACGAAGGTAGAGGCTAGCGGGGGTTCCATCACCACGCCAGCCTCTGCATCGCCGCCTATGGATTCCTCGTCAGCCTTCGCGCGACGATTCCCCCCTCAGCTACATCCCAAGCCCAGTCCGCCAAGGCGCTGGCCTTCCCCAAGATTACCGACCACGCGGCTCCGCCAGTCCGACCCGAGCGGCACGTGCCGACATCGATCACTTCCCTGCGAAGGCGGCTCACCGTCGCCCTGGTCTCCAAGCTTCACCGATGTCCATGCTGCAATCAGGCAAAATATGCCTCGACGCCAAACGCGTTTGTGACGCAGTAGGACTAGCAGGCTGAGGAAAAACCCGCTGGTCTCCTGGGGATCGGCATGATTCATCCTTCAGGTGGGAGTTGGCCGGGAGCTTGGGATGCGGGGTTCGGATCAGCGTTCGGGGTCGCTGTTTTCCTATGTGGACCTGGAGGGTCGGGTGCGCGCGGACCATCCGCTGCGCACGATCCGCGAGATTGCCAACGCGGCGCTGAGCGCGTTGAGCGGGGAGTTCGAGGCCATCTACGCCGCAGGCGTCGGCCGCCCGTCCATCCCGCCGGAGCGGCTGCTGCGGGCGCTGCTGCTGCAGGCCTTCTACGGCGTCCGCTCTGGATGCGCCAGATCATGAAGCGGCTGGAGTACGATCTGCTGTTCCGCTGGTTCGTGGGGCTGGGGGTGGACGACCCGGCCTGGGACCCGACCACCTTCAGCAAGAACCGTGACCGGCTGCTGGAGGGCGACGTGGCGCGTAAATTCCTCGCCGCCATCGTGGCCCATCCCAAGGTCAAGCGGTTGCTGTCCACCGAGCACTTTAGCGTCGATGGCACGCTGATCGAGGCCTGGGCTTCCATGAAGAGTTTCCGGCCCAAGGACGGATCGGGCGATCCGCCGGGGCCCGGTCGGAACAGCGAGCGCGACTTCCATGGCGAAGAGCCCTCCAACGCCACCCACCAGAGCACCACCGATCCGGACGCGCGGCTCTATCGCAAAGGCGCGGGGCGGGAGGCCAGGCTCTGCTTCATGGGTCATGCCCTGATGGAGAACCGCAATGGACTGGTGGTGGACGGCTGCCTGACCCCGGCCGCACCACCCGCCGCGCGGGTTACAAGACCAGCCAGATCATCCGTAAGCGCATCGAGGGGTGTTCGGCTGGACCAAGTCCGCCGCTGGGCTTCGCAAGACCCGCCACAGAGGCCTGGATCGTGTCGGATGGCAGTTCACCTTCACCCTGGCGGCCTACAACCTGACCAGACTACCCAAACTGCTCGCCTGACCGGCGGGGATACACCACCAGAGATCGTCTGTCGCAGCGCCGGACCAAGCCGCGCAAGGTGGAAACACCCTCAACGCCGCTTTAAGCCGATGATCCGACCCCGCCGAGCAGCTTCCGCGTCCTGCTAGATAATGCGTCTCCGATGTTCTCGTTTCGGAGAGATGGCCCGCGTGCGCTACGTTTGGGGTGGATTCGAGGTGAGACGTCGAGGAACCTAAGGCCGTCGCAGTACGACCGAGATTGACCGCTCCAAATTTAGAAAGGCCTATCGCGCTCGTTCACCGCCACCTAATCGTCGAAAAGCGCCAGGACGATGAGCGGCAACAAACACATGACAGTAACCACGAAAAGTATGATTGTAGCTACCCAGTCGTGAGAAACCAAGGCCTGCCCGAAGGCATATGCCAAGCCTGCGAGGACGCAGAGGATCAGTAGATCAAGTAGCCACTTCGCTGGGCGCCGCTTCATCGTTTGCGCACCCTACCGTCGATCGTCTGTCCCGGCCTGACGTAGCTTAGCTCCACTGAAATGATCGATCCTGACATGACCGACACGCCCTCATCCGGCGCGGTCGCCAACGTGCGCACGGCGACCCTGACTTGGTCGCCGCTCTGTCCATTAAGCACGTGGACCGGCCCATAGTCCTGCCGCGGCCAACGCCATCTTCGCCACGGCGGAGCCTGCGCCCACCGCGCCTGTAGCCGCCAAGCCTGCCGCGCAGTCCTCCACCATCTTGGCCGCGATCAAGGCTGCCACTCGCGCCCTACACCTCCTGGTGGCTGACGCCAACCACATCCTGCACGGCCCCGCGCTGGGACCGAACGACCAGCTGCTTGCGGCCGGCGCGATCGTCACCGTGGCGGGTGCTGCAGCGGCCATCTGGGGGGGGAGCGCGTGCGACCTTACCGATCTCCGGTCTACTCTGGGTGAAGGTGACGTTGTGACCGCCCCAATGTCCGACGGCGACCTGCTGACGCTCTGCGTCCTCCAGGAAGCCGGCAACCAACTTCCGGACGGCATGGCGGCCGAGGCGTGCGTAGTGCTGACCCGGATCCGCCACAATTACGCCTCTAACGGGACGATCCTTGGTCACGATCAGATCTCCTGGACAGAGTTCGCCATGAAAGGCGAGGTCTACCGCCGCGTCGCGACATATGGCGCTCAGGCCTCGCTTATGGTCGGCCAAGGCGGAGCGCGGGGCGTGGGCGACCTGTCAGCGCGTCGCGTGGGAGGTTTAAGACGGCAGCTACCACGGATCGGCCTATGACAAGCTGACTGACGATACCGTGCTCTACGACAATATGGCGCTCGCCCGGCCTGCGTGGGCGCTGCTGAGCAAGCTGATGGTCGCAATCTCGGCGCACAGCTTCTTTCGGGCCTGAAGCAAAGAGAACCCCGCCGAAGCGGGGCCAAGATTGTTTGGGGGGTGAGCTCGTAAGCTCGTCCGTCCAACGGCGCGACGGCGTCATAGTTCCCCATGCCCACACCCCCGGTCCGCTCCGCGCCCTGATCGGCTGTCGGCCCCACCGTCTCGGACGCGGCCACTGCCGTCATCGGCTATGTGCCTCAGAACGCCGCATCTGCCGCCGCCACGGCGCTGACGGTGGCCTGACCAAGGTCGGCATGCCGACCGCAATCGCTGCCCTGCTCGCTGAACTGGGCGTCAGCCAGGTCGAGGGTAAGCGATGTGGTCGCCCCACCTAGCACCTGGGCCATGATCGCCCGAGTCTGAGCGGATGATCCGCGGTCAGGCTGGTGCGAGCACA
>CALMGB010000110.1 GCA_937863535.1 uncultured Caulobacteraceae bacterium | reverse complement strand
GCTCCAGCATCTCCTCGTAGGCGATCTTGGCCAGCCGCCGCGCCTTGGCCGCCAGCCAGGTGGCTAGCCGCCCGATCCCGACCAGCAGGGCGAAGGCGAGGACCACAGCTACGATCATGACCGCTGCGACCAGCACTGTAGGCGCGGTGTAGAGGGTCAGGCCGGCGAGGCCGAGGGCGGCGAGACCCTGGCCGAGCCGCTCCGGCCCGAACCCGGCGCGTCCTGCAAGGTCGCGGCGGAACAAGGCGGCCGGGGGCGTGACCCTGGCGCGGGCCAGAGGCCCCAGGCTGAAGGCGGCCGCGGTCAGCAGGCCGAACACGGCCGCTGTGACCAGGGGCTGGGGATAGAGCGCGAACAGCACTGGGATCGGCAGCCGGTCGCCCGCGATCCAGCCGAGCAGGAAGGGGGTGGTGGCGCCGAACGCCAAGCCGAGGCCGACGCCTAGCGCCGCCAGCGCGCCCACCTGGATCAGGTAGACGTCGCGCACCGTGGCGCCGGATGCCCCCAGCGCCTTCAGCACCGCAATCGAGGGCCGCCGCGTCTCCAGGTAGGCGGCCACGGCGGTCGACACGCCAAGGCCGCCGGCCAACAGGGCCGCCAGGCCGATGAAGCCCAGGAAGAACTGCAGCTGGTCGATCAGCCGGCCGAGGCTGGCCACCGCGTCGTTGCGGCCGCGGAGGCGCACGGCGTCGCCGACGCTCCGCTTCAGCATGGCGAGGGCCGCCCCCGGCGCCGACGGGCCGGGCAGGGCGATGCGGACCGTCTCGCCGAACAGGGCGTCGGCCTCCACCAGCCCCGATCGATCCAGGGCCGCACGGTCGACCATCACCGCCGGTCCGAGGGAGAAGCCGCGGCTGAGCACGTCAGGCTGGGACACCAGCACGGCCCGCGCGACGAAGCGGCTGTCGCCGATGAGGAAGGCCTGGCCGAGCCTCAGGTGCAGCCGGTCGAGCAGCGCCGGATCAACCGCCGCGCCCGGAAGGCCGGCCGCCGGCGCCACCGCCCGGGCCAGGGTCGTCGCGCCCTGAAGCTTCACGGCGCCTGCGAGCGGGAAGGCGGCGTCCACCCCGCGCACTTCCGCAAGGCGACGCTCGCCGCCTGGCCCCTCGGCCATGGCGCGCACGTGGAGGGTGTCGGTGGTGCGGCCGAGGCGCGCGAAGGCCGCCTGCTCCGAGTCGGTGAAGCGGCGACCCTCCACCGAAGCCGACACGTCGCCGCCTAGGATGGCGCGGGACTGGGACGCCAGCCCCTGGCGAAACGCCTCCGCCGTCGAGCCCGCCGCCGCCAGGGCCGCTACGCCCAGCGCCAGGCAGGCCAGGAAGACGCGAAAGCCCTGCACCCCGGAGCGGAGCTCGCGGACAGCGAAGCGGACCGCGAGGCTAGGCGTGCTCACGCCGGGATCAGCCGGCCGTCCTGCACCGCCAGCCGGCGGTCCAGCCGCGTGGCCAGGGCCGGATCGTGAGTGACCAGCACCAGAGCGGCGCCGCTCTCGGCTACCAGGCTGAGCATCAAGTCGGCGACCTTGGCGGCCGTCTGGGTGTCGAGGTTGCCCGTCGGCTCGTCGGCGAAAAGCAGTTCCGGTCCCACCGCCAGGGCCCGGGCGATCGCCACCCGCTGCTGTTCGCCGCCGGACAGCTGGTGAGGATAGTGGGCGCCGCGGGCGCTGAGGCCCACCCGGCCGAGCCAGTCCCGTGCGGTGGCCTCAGCCCCGCGCCGGCCGGCGATCTCGAGCGGCGCGGCGATGTTCTCCTCCGCGGTCATGTTGGGCAGCAGGTGGAAGTTCTGGAACACCAGGGCCACGCGCCCGCGGCGAAGGCGGGCGCGGCCGTCCTCGTCCAGTGCGGCGAGGTCCTGGCCGAGCAGGCGCACCTGCCCGCCCGTCGGTCGTTCAAGGCCGGCGGCGACGGCGATGAGCGAGGACTTGCCGGATCCGGACGGCCCCACGACCGCGACCCGCTCGCTCGCCGCCACGCTCATCCGGACGCCACGCAGGATGTCCACCGGGCCGGCGGAGGAGGGCAGGCGCAGGCTGACCTCCGCCAGCTCCAGCACGGGTGGGGTGGGCATCTGCGGACCGGTCCAGGCGTTGTGGCGAGTGACGAACGCTAAAGATAGGACGCCGATGCGGTTTCGCCGCTTGTTCCCGCTGATCTTGACCCTGGCCCTGCCGGCGGGCGCGGCCGCCGCTGCGCCGCCCCCTATGGTCACCCTCCTGGGCGACTCGATCACCGCGGGCCTGGGGCTTTCCGAGGCCGACGCCCTGCCGGCCCAGTTGCAGGCGGCCTTGGCGCGCAAGGGCGTCCGCGCGACCGTGCGGGGCGCGGGCGTTTCCGGCGACACGACGGAGGGCGGGCTCGCGCGGGTGGACTTCAGCGTCGCATCCGACACGCGGCTCTGCGTCGTGGAGCTCGGCGCCAACGACTATCTGCAGTCGATCCCGCCCGAGCAGACGCGGCGCAACCTGCAGGCCATCGTGCAGAGGCTGAAGGTGCGCCATATCCGGGTGCTGGTGGCGGGAGGAACGGTGCCGGAGCGCAGCGCAGGAGCCTACGCCCGCGCCTTCAACGCCATGTTCCCTGACGTGGCCAAGGCCGAGGGCGTCGCGCTTGAGCCGGACTTCCTGGCCGGCGTTCAGGCCCGGGCCGCCCTCAAGCAGGCCGACGGGCTGCATCCGAACGCGGCGGGGGTCCGACTGATCGCCACTCGCCTTGCCGGGTATGTCGCCAAGGCTCTGTGAGGTATAGATTGTGGAGAGCGTTTTATTCAGCGGGTACGGGCGGCGATCTGCGATGCAGCCCCACCTTTCACATACGATCGACCTTCGATCTCGGCTCCAGGAGCGAACATGCGCGAGTACACCCGGTTCTACATCGACGGCGAGTGGGTCCAGCCGGCGGAGATGAAGACGCTGGACGTGATCAATCCCGCGACGGAACAGGTCTGCGGGAGGATTGCGCTCGGCGGCGCCGCCGACGTGGATCGGGCGGCGAAGGCCGCGCGCAAGGCGTTCAAATCTTGGTCACGCACAACTCGCGAGGTGCGGCTGGACGTGATGGAGCGCATCCTGGCCGAGTATCAGAAGCGCTTCGGCGATCTCTGCGCCGCTGTCACCGAGGAGATGGGAGCCCCCGCTTCCCTCGCTCAGCGCGCCCAGGTGCCCGCAGGCATGGGCCATCTGAAGGCCGCCATGGAGGTGCTGAAGAGCTTCCCCTTCGAGGAGCCTCGCGGCCAGACCCTGATCGTCAAGGAGCCGATCGGGGTTTGCGGGATGATCACACCCTGGAACTGGCCGCTGAACCAGATCGCCTGCAAGGTCGCCCCGGCCGTCGCCACCGGCTGCACCATGGTGCTGAAGCCGTCCGAAGTGGCGCCCTTCTCAGGCCAAATCTTCGCCGAGATCATGCACGCCGCCGGCGTGCCTGCAGGTGTGTTCAACTTGGTGCACGGCGACGGCCTCGGCGTCGGCGTGCCGCTGTCGAGCCATCCTGAGGTGGACATGGTCTCCTTCACCGGTTCGACCCGCGCAGGCGTCGAGGTGGCGAGGAACGCCGCGCCGACGGTCAAGCGCGTCTGCCAAGAGCTGGGCGGCAAGAGCCCCAACATCATCCTGGACGATGCGGCGCTGGAAAAGGGCGTCAAGACCAGCGTGGCCCGGATGATGGTCAACTCCGGCCAGTCCTGCAACGCGCCCTCTCGCATGCTGGCGCCCGCCGGGCGGATGGACGAGGTGATCGCGGCGGCCAGGGCTGCGGCCGAAACGATCACGGTGGGCGACCCCACCGGGAACGCCACCCTGGGCCCGGTCGTCTCGGAAGTGCAGTTCGAGAAGATCCAGCACCTGATCCAGACCGGCCTCGACCAAGGCGCCGAGCTGGTCGCCGGTGGCCCGGGCCGTCCCGAAGGGTTGGAGACAGGCTACTACGTTCAGCCGACCGTCTTCGCCAGGGTCACCCCGGACATGACCATCGCGCGGGAGGAGATCTTCGGACCCGTTCTGTCGATCATGGCCTACGAGACTGTCGACCAGGCCATCGAGATCGGCAACGACACCGAGTATGGCTTGGCGGGCTACGTCCAGGGCGCAGACCTTGGGAAGGCCCGCGAGGTGGCCTCCCAGCTCCGCGCCGGCCAAGTCTCCATCAACGGCGGCACGGACGGTATGGCGCCGTTCGGCGGCTACAAGATGAGCGGAAACGGGCGCGAATGGGGCGACTTCGCCTTCCACGACTTCCTGGAGATCAAGGCGGTGCTGGGCTACGCTCCGCCAATGGCGGCGGAATAGGCGCCCTTATGGCCGGCGCTCGCCTGGCGGACGCCGGCCGCTTCGGGTGTTCTTCACGAATGCCCCCTAGAGTCGCATCCGACAAGGATGGAAGCGATCCAATGAGCGTCTACAACATCTTCAACATGGCTTCGGGCGAAGAGCTTGGCCGCTACTTCGCCCGCACCGTGGTCGATGCGCTGGACGCCATGGCCCGCACCGCGGGCTTCGAGGACTACGCCCAGGCCTGCGGCTCGCTGCCGGCCATGCAGAACCAGCTGATGGTGACCGAGCTCTGAGCTGATCTCTTTCCTGCGCGGCGGGCCGCGGCTGCCGCGGCTGAACACCGCGTGGCGTGATCGGAACCGGTGGGGGACGACGGGGTTTTTGCGTTATCGAGACGACGCACGTCTGCGCGTCTTCGCACTATCAAGTGGATGGACGCGTCCGCGCCAGAATGGAGAACCTGAATGCCCACCGGCACGGTCAAATGGTACAATCCCGAAAAGGGGTTCGGCTTCATCGCTCCCGTGGACGGGGGCGCAGACGTCTTCCTGCACATCAGCGCGGTGGAGTCGGCTGGGCACGGCGATCCCTATGAAGGCGACCGGCTTAGCTACGACTTGGAGAAGGACCGCAACAACCGCCTCTCGGCCACCAATCTGCGCAAGGCGGAGAGCTGAGCACAGGCGCGAGGCTCGATTGGCTGGGCGTATCGTGCTAGAATCGGTCATGAACGATCCGCATGACGACCCCGCGGCTCCCAAATCGGCCACACAGGTGCTGGCGGAACTGGTGGCGCGCCGCAAGGCCGCATCTCACCCCTCGGCCAAGTCGCTGGGCCCCCATCGACAGGCCGAGCGCGCCGCCGCCGCCCGTTCCGCGTCAAAGTCAAAGCCTGCCATGAAGAAGTCCTGAGCGACCCCGACGACCCTTGCTGTTTCCGGGGGCGGGGCGTCCCGGGCACGCGTCGGCGCCGATCCTGCATCTGCGATGAGGTGTTTTCGTCATCGCCGAACCCCAGGATCGATAGATGCAGGTCTCAAGCGCCAACAGCCTAACCTGGCTTCAGTCTGCGAGTGCAGCGACCAGCCAGTCCGACCCGGCAGGCTCTACCGATGGGCAGGATATGCTGGACGCCTCGGGAGCGGAGGGGGCGTCGCCCTCATCGCTCATGGCCAGCCTGCAGAGTCCGAGTCAGCAGTTCTCCGCCGGCGGCCTCAGCGCGCTTATCTCCGCCCAGCTCGACCAGAGCACCGCCGGCGCGACCGCGAGCGTCACCGATCCGACGTCGAGCGACGCCACCCAGACCAGCGCCACCTCAGGCGACGCTAGCCAGGCGCAGCCTCCCAGCGGCGCCGTCCGCCACCACCATCACCACGGCGGAGGCGCCGCCACCGATCCGGGCGCGACCCAGCCTTCGACCATCCCCTCCACGGCGGACGCTTCGGCGAGTTCGTCCACTGCAGACGCCGAAACCGAGATGGCCCAGCTGCTCACCGGCATGTAGACGGGCCAATGATCCGGCCTCGAGCTACAGCCTCGTCGCCTCAGTTCGGCTCATCCGAGTTGTCGAAGGGCCGACGCGTTGCACGGGAGCGGTGAACCTCGTCGTTCGACTGGGCTGAGGATGAGCTGACTGAAACGCGGGACATTGAAGTTGCCCGGCGCCCTCCGTGTCCCGGAAATTAGTCTAACCCACCCCGCTTTGCTCGTGTGTCTCGATGATCCGGTCCAACACCCGGTCAGGATCCGACGCCTGGGCCATCTCGCTGGCCTCATGGTCGTCGCGGGTGGGTAGCATGGGATTTTCGCGCCGCTGCTCCTCCAGGATTTGGATGACCTTGGCGATCTTCTGTTCGCTGAGCGCCACAAGGTGCAGGGTCAGCTGCGCCCGGTGGCGAGCCAATTCCTCCTCCCGCCGCTGGGTCACCAGGATCAGCAGGGTGGTGAACAGCGCCACCACGCTGGCGGTCACGCTCAGTAGCGAGAAGGGCGGGGGATCGAAGGGTTTCAGGCCGAAGCGGGGCCCCGCGAGGTTGTAGCCGGCCCAGGCCAGCAGCAGGACCACGGTGACAGCCACGGTGGACGCCCGGCCCAGGCACGATATCGTCGCGATAGTCAGCTTCTGCAGGAAGGTGACGCCGCCGGCGTGCTTGGCGTGCAGATCCGCCATCCGCTGCACATTGGCTTCGACGTGATCGATCGGCTCGTCGCTCATTTGAGACTTCCCATGCGCGTCGAACGGTATGGCCAGAAACGCTGTTCCAGGTGACCTGACTTGTAGAATTGGAGTGCCCCAAAGATGAGGCGGTGCTAAGGCGCTTACCACTGAGCTGGAGGCTCCGCACTTGCCGTGCTGTTCAAGGATCAAGCCGCGTACTGGGTCGACCCTGGATAATCTATGTGTCCGTCATTTCAGACTTGGGTTGCTCTTGGCCGTGGGCGTGAGCGGCTGCAGCAGCGCCGTCTTGACGCCGCAGGGGCCAGTGGCGAGCGCCGAGAAGACGGTCCTGTTCGACGCGTTGGCGATCATGCTGACGATCATCATCCCAACCATCATCGCCACCCTCGCTTTCGCCTGGTGGTTCAGAGCGTCTAACCCCCGCGCAAAGCGTCTGCCGGACTTCGCTTATTCGGGGCGGATAGAGCTGGTGGTCTGGGCAGTGCCGCTGCTCACCATCATGTTCCTCGGCGGCCTGACCTGGGTCTCCTCCCACGACCTCGACCCGGCCAAGCCACTGGTCTCCAAGACCAGGCCGCTCGAGGTCCAGGTCGTCTCGCTCGACTGGAAATGGCTGTTCATCTACCCCGACCAGCAGGTAGCCAGCGTGAACGAGCTGGTTGCGCCGGCGGGGACGCCCATCCACTTCACGCTTACGTCAGGCAGCGTGATGAACTCCTTCTTCGTCCCCCAGCTCGGAAGCATGATCTACACCATGAATGGCATGTCCACGCAGCTCAACCTGCAGGCGGACAAGCCGGGCGCGTACGAGGGCCTGTCCACCCATTTCAGCGGCGACGGCTTTCCGGGCATGCACTTCCAGATGCACGCAGTGACCCCGCAGCAGTTCGCCGCCTGGGTGACTGAAACGCGCGCCAGCGGCCCGACGCTCGATTCCACAAGCTACGCCGAGCTGGAGAAGCAGAGCTCGAACGTGAAGCCGTTCACCTACCGGGCGGCCACTCCCGGCCTCTACCAGGCCATCGCCACCCAGATGATCGCCGCGGCCCCTGGGCCGCCGAGTCGCCCGAACGGCGACGTCTTCCCCAAGTCGGAACACTGAACATGCTGCTCGGCAAGCTGACCCTGGCCGCGCTACCCCTCGACCAGCCTATCCCGATGATCGCCTCTGTCGTCGTGGCGCTCACCGTCCTCGGGGTGATCACGCTCGTCTTTGTGAAAGGATGGGCGCCTTATCTCTGGAAGGAGTGGATCACCAGCGTCGACCACAAGCGGATCGGGGTGATGTATAGCCTGCTGGCGTTGGTCATGCTGCTGCGCGGCTTCTCCGACGTCATCCTGATGCGCTCCCAGCAGGCCCTGGCCCTGCATGGCGGGGGCTACTTGCCGCCGGAGCACTACGACCAGATATTCTCCGCCCACGGCACCATCATGATCTTCTTCGTTGCCATGCCGTTCATGATCGGGCTGATGAACTTCGTGGTGCCGCTGCAGCTCGGCGTGCGGGACGTGGCATTCCCCACCCTGAACTCGGTAGGGTTTTGGCTCACCGCCACGGGCGCATTGCTGGTGAACATGTCGCTGGTGCTGGGCGAGTTCCAGCGCACCGGCTGGCTGCCCTATCCGCCCCTGTCCGAGCTGCGCTACTCGCCGGGGGTGGGCGTGGACTACTGGCTCTGGGCGCTGACGATCTCAGGCGTCGGGACCCTGGTCTCCGGCATCAACCTGGTCACCACCATCCTCAAGGTGCGCGCACCCGGGATGAGCTATCTGCGCATGCCGATGTTCTGCTGGACCTCGCTCGCCTCCAACCTGCTGATCGTGGCGGCCTTTCCGATTTTGACCGCTACCTCGGCCATGCTGCTGCTCGACCGCTACTTGGGCTTCCACTTCTTCACCAACGAGGGGGGCGGGAACGTGATGATGTTCATGAACCTCATCTGGGCCTGGGGCCACCCTGAGGTCTACATCCTGATCCTGCCGGCCTTCGGCATCTTCTCGGAGGTGATCTCCACCTTCTCCGGCAAGCCGCTGTTCGGCTACCGCTCGATGGTCATGGCGACCATGGCCATATGCATCCTGGCCTTCATGGTGTGGCTGCACCACTTCTTCACCATGGGGGCGGGGGCCAACGTCAACGCCTTCTTCGGCATCATGACCATGATCATCGCCGTGCCGACGGGGGTGAAGGTCTTCAACTGGCTGTTCACCCTCTATGGCGGGACGGTCCGGTTCACCTCGCCCATCCTGTGGTCGATTGGGTTCATGGTGACCTTCATCATCGGGGGCATGACCGGGGTGCTGCTGGCGGTGCCGCCGGCGGACTTCGTGCTGCACAACAGCCTGTTCCTGGTCGCCCACTTCCACAACGTGATCATCGGCGGAACGCTGTTCGGCGCCTTCGCCGGCTACACCTTCTGGTTCCCGAAGGCCTTCGGCTTCCGGCTGCACGAGGGTCTGGGCAAGGCGGCCTTCTGGTGCTGGTTCGTGGGCTTCTACCTGGCCTTCATGCCCCTTTACGTGCTGGGCTTTATGGGCATGACGCGGCGCATGCAGTCCTATGACGTACCTGAGTGGCGACCCTGGCTCCTGGCCGCAGCCGCAGGGGCCGCGGTAATCATGTGCGGCATCGCCCTGCAGGTCGCCCAGCTGGTGGTCAGCATCCGTAGCCGCGAGTTCCTGCGCGACGAGACGGGTGACCCGTGGGACGGCCGCTCGCTGGAATGGGCCACCGCTTCGCCTCCGCCGGTGTTCAACTTCGCCGTCCTGCCCGACGTGTCCGGCGAGGAGGCCTACTGGACCATCAAGGAGAGCGCCCGGGCCAGCCGCCATCTCAGCGACGAGCCTGACTACGTCGACATCGAGATGCCCAAGAACAACCCCACCGGCGTGGTCTGCGCCTTCTTCGCCACCGTCATGGGCTTCGCGCTGATCTGGCACATCTGGTGGATGGCGATCCTGGGGCTGGTGGGCGCCTTCGCCACCTTCGTGGTCTTCGCCTGGCAGGACACCACGGAAG
>CALMGB010000109.1 GCA_937863535.1 uncultured Caulobacteraceae bacterium | reverse complement strand
GGCGGGGGCGTGTAGGCGTACACGGTCTTTGACATGCGTTCGCCCCACGCGGGGGCGGCTCCAGACCGACGAAGCCGCGCTGAGGAAAGCGCGGCCGGACTCGTTGGAGCCGGCATCGCTCGTACCTCCCGCCGAGGGTCAGGCCGGTTCGACCTCCGGCTGCGTCAGCACCCGGGGCAGCTTGAAGGTCACCGTCTCGCGCGCCGTCTCCGCGGTGTCGATGGAAAGGTCGAAGCGGGCGGCGAGCCAGTCCTGCACGCCCTCCACCAGCACCTCGGGCGCCGAGGCGCCGGCGGTGAGGCCGAGCACGCGCACGCCGGCGAACCAGGACGGGTCGATGCAGCTGGCGTCGTCGATCAGCTTGGCGTCGCGGGCGCCGGCCTTCACCGCCACCTCCACCAGACGCTGGGAGTTGGAGGAGGTGCTCGACCCCACCACCAGCACCAGGTCGCAGGCCGCCGACATGGCCTTGATCGCCTCCTGCCGGTTGGTGGTGGCGTAGCAGATGTCGCGCCCGTGCGGCCCGACGATGCGCGGGAAGCGCGACTTCAGCGCCGTCATGATCTGCGCGGTGTCGTCCATGGACAGCGTCGTCTGGGTGACGAAGGCCAGGTTCTCCGGATCGCGCGGCTCTACGGTGAGGGCGTCCTGCACCGTCTCCACCAGCCGGATGGCGCCTGCGGGAAGCTGGCCCAGGGTGCCGTCCACCTCCGGATGGCCGGCATGGCCGATCAGGATGATCTCGCGGCCGGCGGTGTAGTGGCGTTCGGCGTCCAGGTGCACCTTGGAGACCAGGGGGCAGGTGGCGTCGAGATAGAACATGTCCCGCCGCTCGGCCTCGGCCGGGGCCGACTTGGGGACGCCGTGGGCGGAGAAGACCACCGGGCGGTCGTCGGGACACTCGCTGAGGTCCTCCACGAACACCGCGCCGAGCTTCTTCAGCCGGTCCACCACGTGGTTGTTGTGCACGATTTCGTGGCGGACATAGACGGGGGCGCCGTACTTGGCGATGGCGCGCTCCACGATCTGGATCGCCCGGTCCACGCCGGCGCAGAAGCCGCGCGGGTTGGCCAGGACGACGGTAAGGCTCTGACGCTGGGGCGCTAACGCGGTCATGGCGGTGAAATTAGGCGGAGGCGGCCCCGCGCGCCAGCGTGGCCGCGGCTTTTCTGCGGGCGAGGCGCCCGCGGCGGCTTCGTTGCGGGCGGCGGGACAACGGCGTAGAACGTCCGGAGCGCCCGAGGCGCTTTCCTTTCTCGCATCCCGGTGTCCCATGCGTCGTGCTCTCACCGTCGGCCTCAGCGCCCTGCTCCTCGCGGGCCTGCCGCTGGCCAAGTCCTACGCCCAGTCCCAGCAGAGCCAGGACGACCAGCGCCGTCAGGCGGAGGCCGACGAGGACACCAAGAAGAAGGCCAAGGACAAGGAGTGGAAGATCGACCAGCAGCCGCTGCCCGATCAGAAGAACGCCGGTCCTTGCCCCTTCACCAAGGTGCTCTACGACGCCAGCCGCTATGTCGAGCTGAAGGGCGGCCAGGAATCGCCCGAGGCGGTCGGTTACACCGGCGAGATCGAGGGCCTGCAATCCACCTGCCAGTACAAGGGCGCCCAGCCGATCGTGGAGCACCTGGCCGTGGGCTTCGCCTTCGGCAAGGGTCCGATGGCCAAGACGATGCACAAGGACTACCGCTACTGGGTGGCGGTGACGGTGCGCAACATGGCGGTGCTGGACAAGCAGTACTTCACCGTCTCCGCCGACTTTCCCCGGGGAACGGACCGGGTGGATTATGTCGACCGCCTGGCCGACATCACCATCCCGCGCGCCAAGGCCGGGGTCAGCGGGGCGAATTTCGAGATTCTTGTTGGCTTTGACGTGACGCCGGAGATGGCGGACTTCAACCGGCTGGGCAAGCGCTTCCGGGTGAACGCCGGGGGCGATGTCGAGGTTACCAAGACCGCGTCGGCGGCGGGGATCCCCGGCTCTAGATGACCGACCTGAAGGGACGGCTGGCGCAGGCGGTCGCGGCCGCCTTCGCCGCCGAAGGCTTGCCCCTGGAGCGGGCGGCCGTATCCGTGTCCGATCGGCCGGACCTCGCCGACTTCCAGAGCAACAGCGCGCTCGCCATCGCCAAGGCCGCGCGCATCAATCCGCGCGAGATCGCGGGGCGCATAGCCGCACGCCTGGCCGGCAGCGCCGACTTGGCCTCGGTCGAGGTCGCCGGCCCGGGGTTCGTGAATCTGCGCGTGGCCGACCCCCTGCTGGCCGAGCGCGCCATGGCGGTGGAGGCCTCGGCTTCCGCCGGCGCCGCGCTGGTGGCGACCGCGCGCCGGGTGATGATCGACTACGGCGGCCCCAACGTCGCCAAGCCCATGCACGTGGGCCACCTGCGCGCCTCCATCATCGGCGAGTCGATCAAGCGCATCTTCCGGTTCCGCGGCGACGAGGTGCTGGGCGACGCCCACTTCGGCGACTGGGGCTTCCAGATGGGCCTGCTGATCACAGCGCTGGCCGAGCAGGACCCCGCCTCGCCCTTCGTGGCCGAAGGCGTCGGACCGTTCCCGGATGAGAGCCCGGTGAGCCTTGAGGACCTGGAGCGGCTCTACCCCTCGGCGGCGGCCCGGGCCAAGAGCGAGCCGGAGTTTCGCGAACGGGCGCGCCGCGCCACCGCCGGGCTGCAGTCGGGGCGCCCCGGCTACCGGGCGCTGTGGGCGCACTTCGTGGCGGTCAGCCGCGGCGCGCTGCAGCGGGAGTTCCATGCGCTGGGGGTCGAGTTCGACCTGTGGAAGGGCGAGAGCGACGCCGACCCGCTGATCGCCGGCATGGTGGAGGAGCTGGCGGCCAAGGGCCTGCTGGTCGAGGACCAGGGCGCGCGAATCGTGCGGGTGACGCGCGAGGGCGACAAGCGCGAGCTGCCGCCGCTGCTGGTCGTCTCCTCCGAGGGCTCGGCCATGTACGGCACCACCGATCTGGCCACCATCGTGGACCGGCGGCGGGGCTTCGATCCCGCCCTGACCCTCTACGTGGTGGACCAGCGCCAGGCCGACCACTTCGAGCAGGTGTTCCGGGCCGCAGGGCTCGCCGGCTATGCCGCGGAGGGCGCCCTGGAGCACATCGGCTTCGGCACCATGAACGGGACCGACGGCAAGCCCTTCAAGACCCGCGAGGGCGGGGTGCTGAAACTGCACGACCTGATCTCGATGGCCACCGACAAGGCGCGCCAGCGGCTGCACGAGGCCGGGCTGGGGGCCGAACTGCCCCCTGCGGAATTCGAGGCGACGGCGCACAAGGTGGCGGTGGCGGCGCTGAAGTTCGCCGACCTGTCGAACCACCGGACCACCGCCTACGTCTTCGACCTGGACCGCTTCACCAGCTTCGAGGGCAGGACCGGTCCCTACCTCCTGTATCAGGCCGTCCGCATCAAGAGCCTGCTGCGGCGGGCGCAGGCGGAGGGTGCGGCGCCGGGCCAGATCGTGGTGCGCGAACCGGCGGAGCGTGAACTGGCCCTGACGCTCGACGCCTTCGCCACCGCGGTGCAGGAGGCCTATGACAAGCGCGCCCCGAGCTTCCTGGCCGAGCACGCCTACAGGCTGGCCCAGAGCTTTTCGCGTTTCTACGCCGCCTGTCCGGTGTTGGCTGCACCGGACGAAGCCACCCGCGCCTCCCGCCTGGCGATGGCCCGCACGACGCTGAAACAGCTGACGTGCGCTCTCGACCTGCTTGGCATAGAGACGCCGGAACGGATGTGACGCCGCCCGCGCTCGATGGGCAGGCCGCAAGCGACAGGGGATATCGGGATGCGCTTCACCAAGGATCACGAGTGGGTGCAGGTCGAGGGCGACACCGCCATCGTCGGCATCACCGCCTACGCCGCCGAGCAGCTGGGCGACGTGGTGTTCGTGGAGCTGCCGGAGGTCGGCAAGACCCTGAAGGCCGGCGACAACCTGGCGGTGGTGGAGAGCGTGAAGGCGGCGTCGGACGTCTACGCCCCGGTCTCGGGCGAGGTGATCGAGGCCAACGCCGCGCTCGGCGGAGCGCCGGAGACGGTGGGCGAGGCGCCTGAAAGCGCGGGCTGGTTCGCCAAGATCAAGCTGGCCGACCCCGCAGAGGCGGAGAAGCTGATGGACAAGGCGGCCTACGAGAGCTTCCTGCAGACGCTCTGAGGCGCCGAGTCCGAACGGTCATTGGCGCCCCATGGTTAGGCCGCCTTAGCCACTTGCGGCTATATGCTGTTGCGATGGTGAAACACGGTCCGGGCATGGAGCTGAGGCGCGGCGCATGATCAAGCGCATGCGCCGGCTGTGGCGCGCCGTTCTGGTCACGCTCGGCCTGATCCTGATTCCGCTCGGCCTTGTGGGCGCGGTGCTGCCGACGCACCTCCTCGGCTTCCTGCTGGTGCTGGGCCTGATCCTGGTGCTCCGCAACTCGATCCGCTGGCGCCGCCGCTTCATCCACATCCAGCGGCGGTTTCCCCGATACGGCTATCCGGTGCGCCGGCTGTTGCGGGGCGAGGTGCTGCCGGTGGTGTGGCACGAGCTGCTGAGGAGCGAGCGCTTCTTCGTTCCCCGGCGATGGCACCGGCTGAGGCGGACACGTACGGCCTGGCGGCAGAGGCGCATGCGGCGGAGGAGGGCGGCTTGATATCCTCCCCATCGGGGGAGGGGGCAGCGCCGCCGCTTCGCGCCGGCCCTTCAGTCGGCTTCGCCGACAGCTCCCCAGCGGGGGAGCATCCGGCCAGCGCGCCCTCGGTCTAGCTTTTCACTTTCACATAGCTCCCAGGCGCATCCTCGATCACCGGCAGGGGACCCGCGGCAGGATCGCGCGCCGGGACCATCTCGCCGGAGCGTTCCTCCAGCCAGGCCGCCCAGTCCGGCCACCAGCTGCCCTTGCGCTCCTCTGCGGCCGCCAGCCAGTCCTCGACGACCTCCGGCAGGGCGGCGTTCAGCCAGTGCTGGTATTTGGCGGCCGAAGGGGGATTGATGACCCCGGCGATGTGGCCCGACCCCGCCAGGGTGAAACGCACCGGCCCACCGAAGAGCTTCGCCCCGCGATAGACCGAGCGCATCGGCGCGATGTGGTCCTCCCGCGAGGACTGCACATAGACCGGCGTCTTCACCGTCTTCAGGTCGAGTGTCACACCGCCGAGCTTCAGCTCGCCCTTGGACAGCAGGTTGTTCTGGTAGAACTGGCGCAGGTAGCCCAGGTGCAGCGCCTTGGGCATGCGCGTCTGGTCGGAGTTCCAGAACAGCAGGTCGAAGGCCGCCGGCTCCTTGCCCATCAGGTAGTTGTTGACGAAGAACGACCAGATTAGGTCGTTGGCGCGCAGCATGTTGAAGGTGTCGGCCATGGCCGCACTCGGCAAGACGCCGTTAGCGGCGTCTATCATCTTCTCCAGGTCGGCCAGCCAGGCGTCGTCCACGAACAGCATCAGGTCACCGGCCTCGGCGAAGTCCTGCTGGGCGGCGAAGAAGGTGGCCGAGGAGATCACGTCCAGCCCCCGCGCAGCCATGTGGGCCATGGCGCAGGCCAGCATCGTCCCGCCGATGCAATAGCCGACGGCGTTCACGCAGCTGGCGCCGCTCTGGCCCAAGGTCTGGGCGATGGCGGTGTAGGCGCCTTCGAACACGTAGTTGTCGAAGGTCTTGCCGGCCAGCGCCGGCCCCGGATTGACCCAGGAGGTCAGGAACACGGTGAAGCCCTGGCCGGTGAGCCAGCGGATCATCGAGTTCTCGGGCTTCAGGTCCAGGATGTAGTACTTGTTGATCCAGGGCGGGAAGATCAGCAGCGGGATTTCGTGCACCTGCGCCGTGGTTGGGGAGAACTGCAGTAGCTGGAAGAGGTCGTTCTGGAACACCACCTTGCCCGGGGCCGTTGCGACGTTCTCGCCCACCTTGAACTTCTCGTAATCGGTCTGGCGGATGGACAGCTTGCCGCCGCCGCGCTCGATGTCCTCGGCGAACCGCTGGGCGCCCTTCAGCAGGCTCTCGCCCTGGGTCTCGAGCAGCGCCTTCAGGACCGCCGGGTTGGTGGCCAGGTAGTTGGAGGGCGAAAACGCGTCGGTGAGCAGCTTGGTGAAGAAGGCGACCCGGCGCTTGGCCATGAGATCGACCCCCTCGGCCCCGGCCACCAGCTCGTTCAGCCAGCCGGAGGTGACCAGATAGGACTGCTTCATCACATCGAAGACCGGGTTCTCGGTCCAGCCGGCGTCCTTGAAGCGCTTGTCGCCTTTCGGCGGCGTCGCCGCGTCCGACGCCGTCTCGCCGGCGGCCCGGGCGGCGGTGACGCGCCACAGGTCCACGTAGCGCTCGAACAGGTTCGCCTGGGCCTTCATCAGCTTGTCGGGGTTGGACGCCAGGCTCTGCGCCACCTGCGCCATGGCCGGACCGACGTGGAAGGGATCGGGGTTCGGCGGCTCGCCCGAACCGGCCTGGCGGGCGGCTGCGCCGGTGACGGCCGACTGGACGGTTGCTGCCGCCTGGGCGAGGTTTAGCGATAGCTGTTCCAGCGTCCGCCGCTGCTCGGCCGTGAGCAAGTCAAGGCCGGCGAGCCCGAACGGGGACGCCGTCGCCTCCTGTTCCGAAGCGGGCGGCGGCTCCAGAGAGGGATCGCCTGGCTCCTGGCGCACGTCGGGGTTTGGCGCGCCGTCGACAGCCTGGGCGGCCGAGGGTGGGGGAGCGGCGTCGTCCATGGGCGAGACTTCCTTGCGCCACGGCTGTGCCGCCGTGTTCTCTTTCTCAACGCCCGATCATCGCATAAGAGCCGGGGCGGGATGAACCGCTTCTCCAGACGACCTCGCAGGACCCCCCGCTTTCGAGCGACGGGAGTTTTGGCCTGCGTGCTCCTGGTGAGTGGCTGCGCAGACCTGCGCCGGTCGGTGAGCCTGCCGCCGGTGAACCCCGAATCACCGGTGGCCGGAATCGTCGCACCGGCTTCGCGGCTGAGTTATGCCGTTCCCCGCCTGAACGACGTGCCGCCTTTACCTAAGAACGTGCCGGAGGCGGGGACCGTGAAGCTGGGCGTGGTGTCCATGGTGCGCTGCCGGGGCGGGCTGGAGCGCTTCCCGCTCACCCATCCACCCCTGAGCGGCGGGACCGCGCAGTTCGCCGCCGCTGAGCGCGATGTCGCTCAGGTCAACCCTTCGGACGTGCCGGCGCCGGACTCCGCCGCCCGTACCGACGCCTTCGCCG
>CALMGB010000108.1 GCA_937863535.1 uncultured Caulobacteraceae bacterium | reverse complement strand
GCCCAGGACTTTACGCCAAACAGGGATGGCCGCAGAGCCGGATCGACGCCCACATGAAGGGCATCGACTTCGGCCAGCCCGTGGACGTCGTGCCCCTGGATGGCGGGACGACGCTTAGCCAGTGGCAAACGCCCGGCGGACCGCAGGGCAGCTACTTCTCGCCGGCGGACGAGACGCCCGGAACCCTGGGCATTTCGACGGTGGGTCACGACCCAAACCTCGGCGCCATCTCGAAGGTGCAGACCTCCTACACCTCAGACGCACCGACCCAGGCCCTGAAGACCACCGCCGCCCCGATCAACGACAGCTGGTCCAGCCCCTATGCGGTAGCGCAGACACCAGGAGGCGGAACCCAGTACTTCGTTCCGAACCCCTCAATCTTCAAATCAGGAAGACCTTGATGCTCGCGTCCATAGAAACGGCGGATAGCCTTGTAAATCAACGGCTTGAGGCCTTCCCTACAAGTCCCTTTTTCGCCTTCGCCGAAAGGGAAATTCAGGCCATCAAGGCAGAGGTCACGCGAAGCGGTTTGATCGATGCGAACTTCTACGGGAAACTGAACATAGGTTTGATGTGCGCCAGAGAGCTGGAGCAGTCGGACCCACAGCTTTGTGATGTCGTTTACGCTATGCTGGAGGATATCCGTCCCAAGTGAAGGACTAATGGCAGCGGCGGCTGCCAGATCGCCCGGGGCGATAATAGCGTGGGCGACGTCCCGCGCATGGGAGGTCCGTGATAGCGATCACGCCTAAATCCTTGGCTCCGGCATAAAGGAGGATTAATACCAAACATCCTAAATTCTGACCTGCGCCCATGATCGGGTGCCGGTTGAACTGATGACCTCCGGTTTTTCGATGAGATCTTGCCAGGTATTGCGACAAGCCTCTGGTCGATCCGGACAGATCGGGCGCCAGGCAGTCGAAAACGGCTTCGTGGCGAGAGACTGATGATCCATATTGCAGATTTTCTATCCGATACACCGCGCCAGACGCTGAAACAGGCGCAACGTTACCTTGCCGAGTGCAATAGCTCAGGCGTGACATACAGAGTCTCAGATGATCTCGCTCAGTCTGAGTGTGCAGACATATCTATCTTATACCAATTGGACAAATTTTATGATCACGGCCTCACTTCAAAGGTGATTATCAAGGTACCAAGCGGCACGGTGATGATTACGACATACCTTGCTGATGCGGTCAGACTGCTGGCGTTGTTAGCCGACAAGCCGAGCTGGCTAAGGCTCATGCGGGAGCTGGACCCCTCCATGACGGCGGGTGACGTGTGGGCCGTCTTCGGGCTGGACGAGGTCGAAATCTTCAGGAGCGATCTTAGGCCAATGACAACGGGCGACTTCATCGCCCCATATCATGACGGTTTCGCCGAGTTTTCCGTGGATACCCACGGTGAGGTGTCCGTGGAGGCCGAGGCACCACAGCTCGCCGTCATTGTCTTCCACTTCGCAGCCTTGCAAGATTATGCTGCAAAACGGGTAGACGAGAAGTTCGCCAGGTTCTCCCGGTTCGCTTATCCAGACTGAACAACGTAGCCGAACACGCAGGAGCCGAGCATGACTATACGGCTTGCGATCGTGGACGGCACCGGGCCGGCCGTCGGCTACGACAAGGCCATGACGCAGTCCTTCTGCCACGTGCTGTCGCTGCAGCTCGGGAGCGCCGCCAGCTACCAGCGCGGTCCCAACGCCATGGGCATGGAAACCCTGCCCGAAGCGGCGCGCGCCTTCGGCTGGTGCGCCAAGGAGTATGCGCGCGATCCGAGCGTGCAGATCATGCTGGCGGGCTACAGCCGCGGCGGGTCGGCGGTGATCATGGCGGCCGAGCAGCTGGAAAACATCGGCGTGCCGGTGCACTCCATGTTCCTGTTCGATCCGGTGGCGCGCCATCCCTATCCGGGCGGCGAGGTGATCCCCGGCAACGTCGCCTTCAGCCGCATCGCCCGGCGCGACCAGAGCCTGGCCTTCGTGATGAAATACGAGGGCACGCTCAGCGACATCAAGAAGCTCGGCGACAGTTCCAACCCCTGCCGCCCTTCCTTCGGCAATACGGGGCTGAACTGGCGCGGGATCGGCGATCACCAGACGCCGAGCGTGTTCAAGGGCTCGCACGGGGCGCTGGGCGGGGTGGGGTGGAAG
>CALMGB010000107.1 GCA_937863535.1 uncultured Caulobacteraceae bacterium | reverse complement strand
CAGCTTCACCACGACCTCGCGGGCGCCGGCCTCGCGCCAACGGGCCAGGGTCTGGTGCGGGTCGGTGTCGCCGTGCAGCGCCGCCTCGTCCTCGAAGGTCGGCAGGGCGATGGAGACCTGCGGCGCGAACGCCTCCATGGCCTTCCGCGCCGCGTCCGCCGAGCTCCAGCCGCGGGCACGGTAGTTGGGGTCGAAGGCCACCTCGCCGCCGCGCTCCAGCACCCGCCGGGCGGCCTCCACCAGCCGGCCGAGATCGGCGGCGTCGAACAGCGACAGGGTGATGCCGGACAGATAGAGCAGCGAGGCCGTCTCCGCCCGCGACAGCGCCTCGGCGCTCTGCGGCAGGCGCAGCAGCTCGCGCGCGGCGGACTGTCCGCGCCAGTAGTGGAAGTGGCGCTCGCCGACGGCGTCGATCTGGATGGCGTAGAGGCCGCACAGCCGACCAGCCGCGGTCAGCACCAGCTCGGTGTCCAGCCCCTCCGCCCCCCACGCCGCGAGCATCTCGGCGCTGAACGGGTCGTCGCCGAGCGCCGTCAGGAAGGCGACCGGCTCACCCAGGCGGGTTAGGTAGAGGGCGGTGTTGAAGGTGTCGCCGCTATGGCTGAGCCGCCAGTGGTCGCCCTCCCGCATCAGCTCCAGCATGCACTCGCCCACGGCGACGATCGGGATCGGCAGGGCGCTCAAGGCTCAGGCTCGCGGCCGCAGCCAGTCGCGCTCGATCGCCTCCAGCGAGCGGCCCTTGGTCTCCGGCAGCATCCAGATGGCGACGTAGATGACCGGCAGGGTGCAGACGGCGAAGAACCAGAAGGTACCCGCGGGCTGGATCGTCTGCAGCAGCCAGGGCGAGACCTGGCCGACGAATAAGGTGCCGAGCCACAGCGCCATGGTGGCCAGCGACATGGCCGAGCCTCGAACATGCATGGGGAATATCTCGGAAAGCAGGATCCAGACCACCGGGCCGTAGGAGACCGAGAAGCAGGCGATGAAGACCATGATCGCGCCGAGCAGCAGCGTGCTGCTGACGTTCCCCAGATAGAACAGCAGCCCGATGGCGCTGAGCGACAGGAGAATACCGCAGCCCCCCGCCAGCAACAGTGGGCGGCGGCCGAACCGATCAACCGTAGCGACCGCGACGAAGGTGCCGACCACGTTGACAAGGCCGATGATCACCTGGCCGCTCAAAGCGTGGCCGAGGCGGAAGCCCGCGCGCTCCAGGATGGTAGGCCCGTAGTAGATTACCGCGTTGATGCCGCTCAGCTGCTGTAGCAGCGCCAGGGCGACGCCCAGCACCGCCGGCTTTCGGTAGGCGCCGAACAGGGATGCGAGGCCACCCCGCTCGCTGGCGATGGCGACGCCCATCTCGGCGAGTTCGCGCTGCGCCACCTCGCGCCCATTGATCCGTTCGAGCACCGCCAGAGCCTGGCCGCCTCGGTCATGGAGCATCAGCCAGCGGGGGCTGTCTGGGACGCTCGGCAGCAGGAGCAGGAACACCATCGAGGGGATCGCCCCGCTGCCCAGCATGGCGCGCCAGACCTGGTCGACGAAGACTAGCCGCACCAGTCCGTGCGCCTGGGGCAGGGCGTCGGAGAGGCGGAGCAGGGCCGCATCGACGAAGTAGGCGACCAAGATCCCCAGGGTGATCGCCACCTGGTAGAAGGCCACCAGCCGCCCCCGCCGCTCGGGCGGGGCAATCTCGGCGATATAAAGCGGGCAAAGCATGGAGGCCATGCCGATGCCGAGCCCGCCCAGGAAGCGGAACATGACGAGCTGGCCGAAGCCGTGCGCGAACATGCAGCCGATACCGGAGGCGGTGAACAGCGCCGCAGACCCGATCAGCATCGGCTTGGCTCCGAAGCGGTCGCGGAGCACCCCGGTGTAGCCGACCCCGATCACCGCGCCGACCAGAGCGCAGCTGACGAACCAGCCCAGCAGGACCGCGTCCAGCCCGAACTCGCGGGTGACCAGACCGGCTGTCCCGGAGATTATCGCCGTGTCATAGCCGAACAGGAACCCGCCAAGGGTGGCGATCGCCGTCAGCCGGTAGACGTAGAGGCTGTTCACGCGTGACG
Organism: uncultured Caulobacteraceae bacterium; assembly: GCA_937863535.1. Lineage (GTDB taxonomy): Bacteria > Pseudomonadota > Alphaproteobacteria > Caulobacterales > Caulobacteraceae > CAHJWH01. Next base: position 2,058 of record CALMGB010000107.1, on the reverse strand, counting down.
CGCCCTGCAGACTTCGGACGGCATAGGTCTACCAGCCACCGTCTATGCCGATGTTCTGGCCGGTGATCATGTCGGAGTCCGGACCGGCGAGGAAGAGCACCAGGCGGGCGACGGCTTCAGGCTCTATCCTCTGCTTCAGCGACTGGTTTTTCAGGATCCAGTCGTTGTACTCCTGCAGCTTGTGGCCGAAGACGCGCTCTTCGGCGTCCGACACCACAGCCCCCGGCGAGACCGCATTGACCCGCACGCCGTAAGCCCCGAGTTCGCGGGCCAGCCCCTTGGTCAGGCCCAGCAAGGCCCCCTTGGAGGCGATGTAGGGGACATAGCCGTCCCAGCGGCCGTTCAGCACCAGGGAGCAGAAGTTGACGATCTTGCCATAGCCGCGGCGCTTCATCTGCGGGGCGACGGCGCGCGCCAGGGCGAAGGCGGCTGAAGAGTTCACCCGCACCTGGTCCTCGTACTCGGTCAGGGAGAAGTCCTCGAAGGGACGGTTGATGATCAGGGCGGCGTTGTTCACCAGCACCTCGATCGGGGTCGCTTCCGCCACGGCCTGCACCGCCGCCTGGGCGCCCGCGAGGTCGTTCAGGTCCTGGCCGAGATAGCGTGCGCCTTGACCAAGCTCCCGAGCCAACGCCTCGCCGGCTTCGGCCAGCTCGGGACGGTCCAGCAGGATCAGGGTGCAGCCCGCCTCCGCGAAAGCGGCCGCCTGGGCCCGCCCCAAAGCGCCCAAGGCGCCGGTCAGCAGCACGGCCACACCCTTCAGCCGCCCCTCAGCCATTCCGACGTTCCCCGTTTCTTATGTAGCTTGTACATAAGCTATAGCATAGGTGAGGTGAGTCCAGTGCACAGTCCGCACCGCAAGGAGCGCGGACTGCCCATTGCGCTTGTAGCGCAAGCGCGGGTGCAGAGTCATTCGAGAGGCTGCCTACAAATATGCACCTGCGGGCCTTCAGGAACGAGCCAGGATGAAGATCACCGCGATCGAGACCCTGCGCGCCGCCGAGCACCCCAACCTCCTCTGGGTCCAGGTCCACACGGACGAGGGCTTGGTCGGCCTGGGCGAGACCTTCTACGGTGCGGCGGCGGTAGAGGCGCATCTGCATGAGATCGCGGCCCCGCTGCTGGTCGGCGCCGATCCGTTGCGCATCGACGCCATCTCCAAGTCGTTGTCCGGCTATCTGGGCTTCCGCTCCACGGGTGCCGAGACGCGGGCCGCCTCCGCCATCGACATCGCGCTCTGGGACCTGTTCGGCAAGGCCGTGGGCCAGCCGATCTGGCAGCTGCTCGGCGGCCGGACTCGCGAGGCGATCCGCACCTACAACACCTGCGCGGGTAGTCACTATGTCCGCACCACCCGCCAGCAGGCGGTCGAGAACTGGGGCCGCGGCGTCGATCCGACCCCCGGGCACGACGACCTGAACGCCTTCCTGACCCGGCCCGACGAGCTTGCGGCGGAGCTGCTGGAGTCCGGCATCACCGCCATGAAGATATGGCCCTTCGATCCACACGCCGAGAAGACCGGCGGCCTCTACATCGCCCCGGCCGACCTTCGGACCGCGCTCGAGCCCTTCGAGCGCATCCGCAAGGCGCTGGGGGACAAGATGGACATCATGGTGGAATTTCACTCCCTGTGGCAGCTCCTGCCCGCCATCCGCATCGCCGAGGCGCTCGCCCCGTACGACACCTTCTGGCACGAGGACCCCATCCGCATGGACAGCCTGGGCTCGCTCAAGCGCTATGCGGAGCGGAGCCGGGCGCCGCTCTGCGCCTCGGAGACGCTGGGCTCGCGCTGGGCCTTCCGCGATCTGCTGGAGACGGACGCGGCTGGCGTGATCATGCTGGACCTGGGCTGGTGCGGCGGGCTTTCAGAAGCGCGCAAGATAGCCGCCATGGCGGAGACCTGGCACCTGCCGGTGGCGCCGCACGACTGCACCGGGCCCGTGGTGCTCGCCGCCTCCACCCACCTCTGCCTGAACGCCCCCAACGCCCTGGTGCAGGAGTCGGTGCGCGCCTTCTACGGCGGCTGGTACGCCGACATCGTCACCGCCGTTCCGCCGG
>CALMGB010000106.1:4677-29971 GCA_937863535.1 uncultured Caulobacteraceae bacterium | reverse complement strand
CGACCTACACCGAGCAGCTCTCTTCAAGCGCGGTCACGGAGCTGTTCAACCGCAACGGCGACCACATCCCCGGCGTCACCCCCAACTTCGGCGACGTGCGGGCGATCTACGATCAGCCGAGCGGCCGGCTGGAGGGGCTTGGCGGCTTCGTCGAGGCGGTGGCCCGCGACGGCTACAACCTCGACAACGCCAACCTTCTGAAGGCGCCCGGCTACGTGCTCCTGAACGGCGAGCTGCACTACGACCCGCCGCCGGGCCAGGGCGTGCTGTCCCGCGCCCGCTTCTATATCGACGTGCAAAACATCCTGGACCAGACCTACATCGGCACTGCATCCAACATTACCGACAGCCTCGGCGCCGCGGGGACGCAGAATGGGGGTTCGGCCCTGGCCAACGCCACGGGGTCGATCTACGCGGGCGCCCCGCGGAGCGTGTTCGGCGGCGTGCGGGTGAAGTTCGGAGGCGCCCAATGACCGTCGTCCCGCACCGTGAGCGGCGGCGGCGATGGCCGGACTACCAGGCGGTCTGGCGCTGGCACTTCTACGCCGGGCTGTTCTGCATCCCCTTCGTCTGCTGGCTGGCGTGCACGGGATCGATCTACCTGTTCAAGCCCCAGGTGGAGGCTTGGCTCGACCGGCCCTATGCGCACCTCGCCCAACCGGGCGAAATGCGCGCGCCACCCTCCGCCGAAGTACGCGCCGCGCTGGCCGTCGAGCCTGGTTCGGTGCTGCACGCCTACCAGCTCCCGACCAAGCCGGAAGCCGCCGCCCAGGTGCTGGTCGGCAAAGGAGTAGAGGAGTGGCGGATCTGGGTGCATCCGGTCACGCTGCGGGTGCTCAAGTCCGTGCCGGAGGACGACCGCTTCATGAAGGTCGTCTTCCGCCTGCACGGCGAGCTCCTGCTCGGCGACCGCGGCTCTATGCTGGTGGAGCTGGCGGCGTCCTGGGCCATGGTGATGATCCTCACTGGCCTGTATCTCTGGTGGCCGCGGAGCGCCCGGGGACTCGCCGGCGTGCTCTACCCGAGGCTCGGTGCGGGACGACGGCTGTTCTGGCGCGACCTGCACGCCGCCGCGGGCGTCTGGGTGTCCGCGTTCGCGATCTTCCTGCTCGTCACCGGCCTGCCTTGGGCGAAGAATTGGGGCGGATACCTGAAGGAGATCAGGAGCCTCGCGGGTCAGGCCACCGTCCGCCAGGACTGGACGACCGGCCGCTCTTCGGAGCTCGCGCAGCGCGCCGCCCTATCGGCCGGCAGCCTGGCCGGTCAGCAGCTCGCCAGTTCTGACGCCATGGCCGGCATGGACCACGCCGACATGCCGGGCATGAGGCGGCTTGCGGCCTACCTACCCCCCGGCTCCTACACCGCCATCGATCGCGTGGCGCCGACCGTGGCGGCGCTCCGCCTGGCCTATCCTGTCCTGGTGACGCCGCCCCTCTCGCCACGAGGCGCATGGGGTGGACGTTCAGACGCCCAGGATCGGCCAAAGCGTACGACGCTCCGCATTGATGGCGCGAGCGGGCGGCTGGTGCAGCGTGAAGACTTCGGCCAGAGAAATTGGGTGGACCAGGCGGTCGGCGTCGGTGTCGCCGCCCACGAAGGCCAATTGTTTGGCTGGCCGAACCAGCTCATCGGCCTTTTCACGGCAGTCTGTCTTCTGACCGTCAGCCTCAGCGCGGTCGTGCTTTGGTGGCGGAGGCGGCCGAACGGCCTGCTCGGCGCACCCATCCCTGTCGGGCGCCCACGCTTCTCCACAGGCCTGCTGGCGCTTGTCGTCATTCTAGGACTGCTCCTGCCCCTGTTCGGGGCCTCGCTGGTCGCCGTCTTTCTGCTCGAGCGGCTCGTCCTGCGGCGGCTTGCCGGAGCGAGCCGGTGGCTCGGCCTCCACCCGCCGCGCAGGGCCGCTCTGCCATAGTACGGGCCATTTTATCTTTGCTTCTCCCCCATGGGGAACAACGCACCACAGCCTTTTTGGAAGGCGGCTCCCCTTCGTTCTGGATTACGGGCGACCGCGCTCGGATCGGCGAACAAACCTACCAGCGTGGACCGCTGTTCGCCCAATGGGAGACGCCGGAAGCCGTAACCCACCCGTAGCCCATCGTCCTCGTCCACGGCGGCGGCTTTCAGGGAACCGAATGGCTGACGACGCCGGATGGACGTCCGGGGTGGGGGCAGAGGCTGGTCGAGCAGGGCTATGCCGTGATGATCGTGGATCGGCGCGGACAAGGCCGGTCGCCCTTTATCCCGAAACGATGGGCGCGATGGGCTACCCTTCTCCTACGAGGTCGGTCGGAAGCTCTAATTCCCGCCGGAGAGCACTACCTCCACACCCACATCCCGCTCGTTGCTAAGGCCCCGTTATATTGGTCTAAGACTTACATCTTCCATGTAGATTCAGGGTCGAAGAAACGTTTCAAAGCCGCGCGAAGATCGAACTCCGCTTGCTTCGCCAGCTCCCCCGGCGCCGCTTTGAATCCGTGAATTGCGCCGGGGTATACGTGCAGCTCGACCGGGACGCCTGCACGCGCCAGCCGCAGCGAGTAGGCGGCGTCTTCTTCGAGCAGGAGGTCGAGCGCGCCGACGGCAATGAAGGTGTGCGGAAGGCCGGAAAGATCCTCGGCAAGCGCAGGGGCGAAGTGGCCGATCCGCTCTGGGGGGATCAAGATGTCCCCACGCATGGCGCGCCAGCCCTGCTGGTTGGTCTCTCGGGTCCAGACGAACTCGCCAGTCACGGGGTTGTCGATCGGTGCATCACGCGTCCCCGTACGACAGTCGAGCATCGGATAGTTGAGCACCTGAGCTCGGATAGGGAGCCGCCCGCGATCCCGGGCGAGCAATGCCAAGGCTGCCGCGAGACCCCCGCCAGCACTGCCCCCCATGACGATGATGCGGCTAGGGTCGACGCCAAGCGCGTCGCACTCGCCGTGCAGCCAGTCGAGGGCGGCGTAACAATCCTCGAGCGGGCCCGGAAACGGCGTCTCGGGCGCCAATCGGTAATCCACATTGACGACAAGCACATTATGCTCGTCCGCCAGGGCCCGGCAAGATGCGCCGACCATGTCAGCCGTACCTGATATATAACCTCCACCGTGGAAGGAAAGCACGGCCGGAGAAGACGCCGTTCCGTCGGGTGGCCTGTAAAGCAGGACCCGTACGCCCGGCGCGCCGGGAGGACCGGGGATGATGAATTCTTCATGGATGGGCGGCTTCGCTGAAGCGTATGCTTGCACCACCCGTCTGCGATAGCCGTCCAGCGTCTCACTGGCCGAATCGTAGACCGGAACCTTTTGCAGGAGGAGCCGCAAATCGGGGTCGACTAGATCGAAAGTGTCCATAGACTCCACACCGCTTCGTCCTCGCCAGAGATGCCCGCGGACGTCAGACGACTTGAGCCGGTTGATGGCAACCTCGTTCAGATGTCCACCTCCGGCCACTCGGGCAAGCTTGTATGGCTCTCGTCGCCGCCGCCCCCGGTCCTTGGCCTTGCGACGAACGGGATTGGCGCACACTAGGACTGCGACGGGATGACTGGCAACAGCCGCCGCTAGGCCGCCGGACGCCCTCGGCAGCCGTGTCAGACGGGTTAGGACGAATCAACGGTTGCTAGTCGACGCGGACCCGGGAGGACTCTAAGGGGCAGGCATGCCCGAGATGAGTTTTCGATGAGCCGAGCTGACGAGCTAAGCGTGAGCGCTTCAGCAGCCCTGAAGGGCGAACTGCACGTCGTTCTAATCGGCCTCATGCTCGTCATGGGTCTGGCGGCTATGGACCAGAATATCGTCAACACCGCCTTGCCCCGGATCACGGCCGATCTCGGCGGCATGGCGCACCTGTCCTGGGTGGTCACCGCCTTCCTGCTGACCTCCACGATCGCGACCCCTCTCTACGGCAAGCTGTCGGACATGTACGGGCGGCGACGCCTGCTGGTGATCTCTATCGGCATCTTCCTGCTGACGTCGATGCTCTGCGGGCTCTCGCAGTCCATGTTGCAGCTCGTAGCCTTCCGCGCGTTGCAGGGCTTAGGCGCCGGTGGGCTGATGACCCTGTCCCAGACGATCATCGGGGACCTTGTCGCACCCCGGGAACGCGGACGGTACCAGGGGCTGTTCACGGGGGTTTTCGCTGTGAGCAGCGTCGCGGGACCCGTAATCGGCGGCGCCCTGACGACCGCCTTGTCCTGGCGATGGGTGTTCTATGTCAACATGCCGCTCGGAGGCTTGGCCTTGTTGCTCATTCTGGCGGGGCTTCAGCCTGCGACTGCGACGCGCCGCCATGCAGTGGATTATCCCGGAGCAGCCCTGCTCGCCGCAGCCACTACCTCCCTGCTGCTGCTCTTGAGTTGGGGAATTTCCGAGGGATCGGTGCTCGTACGCTTACTCCTGGGGGCGGCTGCGCTGGGCGCAGGAGTGTTGTTCCTTTACCAGGAAATGCGGGTCGCCGAACCCATCTTGCGCCTTCAGCTGTTCCGAAACCGCACATTCGCTATCGGTGCGGCGGCGACTTCGATCATGTCGTTCGCCATGATGGGCGCCCTCGTCTTTTTGCCGCTCTACCTACAGCTCGTACTTGGACGGTCGCCTGTCCAAGCCGGTTTGATCGTCACGCCGCAGATCGCCGGCATGCTGTTGAGTTCGATCCTAGGAGGCCGAGCGGTCTCCGCGCTCGGACGCGTCAAGCCCTTTCTTGTGGCCGGTGTGCTGTTGGAGGCGTTGTCCCTCCTGGGGCTCGGAGCTGGCGCGGGGCTCGCGTTCCCCGCCTGGTTCTTCTCCATCGTTGTCTTTACGCTCGGGCTCGGGATGGGCGTAGGCATGCCCAACGCAGTGACGGCGGTCCAAAATGCTGTCGGCCGGCAGGAGATGGGTGTCGCCACAGGTGCGGTCGCGTTCATGCGCGCCCTGGGCGGAGCGGTCGGCGTGGCGCTATCTGGCGGCGTGGTCGCACTGGTGTTGAAGATGACGCTCGCAAGCCGGATTCACGGCGGTCAGCTTCAGGAGCTCTTGGATCATGGAGCGCAGACGCTGGCAGGCATCCCCTCTCACCCGCCTACAGTACTCCTGCAGGCCTATCGCCAAGCAATCGAGAGCAGCTTCTTGACCAGCGGCGCCATGATGAGCATTGCCTTAATTCTTGTCTGCACCCTGCCCAACGACAATCTACGGGGGTCAGATGCGATCGAAAATCAAACAGCACGCGCGGGTCGCGGATTCTTTTCGGCGCACGCCAACGCCGCCGTTTCGCCGATCGAAACGCGACCAATTTAATCTTGTAGCTGTTTGAAAAGTGATTATGCCGGGGCGACCCAACGGAGTTGCGAACGCATGCGCCTTGCCAGGATAGTCCATCACGGCGCTGCAGTGACGGCGTTCGTCACTGGGGATGGCGCGGTCTATCCGCTCGCAGATCCGGTAGGCGGCGTCGACGATCTGCTCTCCTTGAGCGCGGATGACATCAGGGCGCTAGAGCAGCGCATCCTGGCTCGGATCGAGGGCGGCGAGTTGGCCGCCGCCATGCCCGAAAGCTGGCTGCCGCCCCTCGCCCGGCCGGGCAAGGTCATCGGCGTGGCGATGAACAACAGCGCCTTCGCTCGCCCGTCCTTCCGCTACTTCGACAAGCCGGCCTTCTTCATGAAGTCGCCCTCGTGCCTGATCGGCCATGGCGAGACCATCGTCATGCGCGAGGAATACGGCCTGACCCATCCCGAGCCCGAGCTCGCCTGCGTCATCGGGCGGCGTGGCCATCATCTGGACGAGGCGACGGCGCGCGACGTGGTGTTCGGCTATACGATCATCAACGACGTCACCTCGGTCGGCCTGAAGGACGAGGACAGCCTGCACCTGGAGTTCAACAAGGCGAACCCCGGCCAGTCGCCGGCTCCGTGGCGCCGCGCACGCGACGAGCACGACTGGGACGTCTTCCTGACCTATCACTTCCGCTCGAAGTGCACCGACGGCTTCGGCCCGATCGGACCGTGGATCACAACCGCCGACGCCGTGCCGAACCCCGATGCGCTGGGCATCCGCGCCTGGCTCGGCGAGCGCAAGATCGCCGAGGACTCCACCGCCAAGCTGAGCTTTTCCATCGCCAATGTGCTTGCGCACCTGAGTCGCTATACGGCGCTCGATCCGGGAGACATCGTCCATTTTGGGACGGCGATCGATCCAACTCAGTATGCTCTGCGCGAGGCCAACATGCTGCGAGATCCGTCCGACGTCCGGATCGAGATCGACGGGCTGGGCACGCTGAGCAACCCTGTCCGCGTGGTCGAGGACGCCTGAGCCATGGACCTGAAGCTGGTTTGCGCCTCGCACTCTCCGCTGATCTACTTCCCGGGCAAGGAGACGCCTGACATCGACGCCATGCGCGAAGCCCTGACCGCATCGCAGGCGCGGGTCGCGGCGTTCAATCCGCAGCTGATCGTGATGTTCGGCTGCGACCACTATGGCGGCCACCAGATGGCCTCGATGCCGGCCTTCTGCGTCGGGGTGGCGGCGACCGCGCTCGCCGACGTCGGCGGTACGCCGGGCGCGCTCGACGTGCCGCGGGATATCGCGGTCAACTGCGTCAAGGCTTTGCGCGAGGACGCGGTGGACGTCGCCGTCTCCTATGCGATGGAGGTCGACCACGGCTTCTCGCAGGCGCTGCAGGAGATCGCGGGCGGTGTGGCCCGCTATCCCGTGCTGCCGATCTTCGTCTCCTGCCTGCAGCCGCCGTTCGTGCCGTTCAAGCGCGCCCGCGCGCTCGGCGCGGCGGTGGCGCGCTATATCTCAACCCTCGGGTTGGAGCGGGTGCTGATCCTCGGCACCGGCGGCCTGTCGCACAATCCCGAGCAGCTGTTCCCCGCCATCGACGACGTCTCAGATGAGTGGCGGCCCTACCATCTGCTCGGCTCCAGGCAGAGCGAAGCGCCCCAGGCCAAGTGGATCGCCTTCGAGATCGAGATGCACCACATGGCTGCGGGCATGCTTGCGCGCGGCGAAATCCCGATCGATGCGCTCAAGATCAGCGCGGCGTGGGACCGCGATTTCCTCGCCATCCTCGAGCACGGCGATCTCGAGACGTTCGACGCCTGGACACCCGAAGCGGTGGTGGCGGGCGGAGGCTTCGGGGCGATGGAGGTGCTGGCCTGGATCGCCGCGGCGCAGGCGATGCGCGACACCACGGGCGCCCGCCCGCACACCGCCTTCCATTCCGCCATCATCGAGGTGGGGATTGGGTTCGGCATCGCCGAAACGGACAGCGCGAGACTGCTACGGCCGGCTCAGCCGCTGTAGTCTGGCCTCTTCCCACCCAGCCCGGTAGAGCACGGCCGATCTTCCCGTCAGTGACGTGCCGCTCGGTTCCGTCACTTCCCTGCTGATCTCTCCGCCATAGTTTCGATCTGCGGCCATTTGGTTCGCAGAGCGTGGGCCGGGACTCAGGCCACTTCCGCACGAGGGGAACTTCGCAATGCGGCTTCGGCCTCGATCAGCTTTCTCATCCGCCGACGCACGGCCACCGGAGCGGCGTCGATCGGCAGCATCCGCGGCTTCAGCGACCAGAACTCGGCGTCGCCCATGCGTTCCTGCACCCTGGCAAGCATAGGCTTGTCTTCGGTTACGAAGATCTCCTCTCGCTTCTGGGCGATCATGGCGTTCAGTTCTCCATCGTCGACCTTGAAATTTCGAGTGGCGGCGAAGAAGTAGTGCGAGCTGGTCGCCGTCTCGGGGGTGGTGATGTGCGCGTTGACGTTGACCAGGGCCTGCTCTTCCGCGCCGCCCGCCGCGCCCGTCGCAGCGGTCAGTTTCATAACGCCGGGCGCGAACCACCGCACGCGCTGCCAGAAGTCAGTCTGTGCCGGCAATTCGGGAAAGAGCTTGCGCAGCAACGGAGAGGGCGGGGTGTCGTCCGCGCGCCAGGTGACTTCGATATGATCATCGGCCTCGACCACGTCCGGCTTCACCTTGGTGACCGCGCCACCGCCGAGTGTGGCGGGATGAAGATAGTCCGTATGGCTGAGGTCCATCAGATTATCGACGAACAACTCGTAATTGCCCTTGCCCGTAAGCATTCCCGCACTGAACGCAGTCGCCGGCGCGGCGGTCAGATAGGAAAGGTCAGGGATTAACTCTGGATCGGCCTGCCCCGGATCGCCGAACCAGATCCAGATCGCGTGGTGGACCTCGTGAATGGCCCAGGCCGGGATGGACATGCCGCGAAGGGGCGGCCCGTGTGGATTGGATACGCAAACCCCGGCGCCGTCGAAGCCCAGCCCGTGGTACCTGCAGATTAGCCGTCCGTCCTCGATCCATCCGTCGCTGAGCGGCGCGAACCGGTGCGGGCAACGGTCCAGCACGGCCGCCGTAGATCCGTCTGCACGACGGAACAGGCCACCGGCTGCTCCAGCAGCGTCCGGCCCAGGACTGTCCCGGCCTTCAGCTCGCTGGACCAGGCGGCGACGTACCACGTATTGAGCAGGTATGACGGCATGGGAACGCGCTCCGGACGGCGGACTGGAGGATTTGCGGTTCAGTACGGCTGCGAGATCGCCTTCAAAGCCCCGCTCAGAAGCGCGGCGTTCTCGGATGGTGGCGCCTTCGCCTGCTCGAGCTTGGCGGCGGCCACGCTGCTCTCCACCACGATGCGAACCCGCTCGAACCGGCGCTCCATGAAGGCGGCCAGCGCCTCGGGCAGGATCGAGGCCGACGCGATGCACTGGGCCAGCACCACGCCGTCTTCGAGCGCCATGCCGCCGCCCATGCCCATGTTGGAGGTGGTCGCATGGGCGGCGTCGCCAATGAGCAGCGTACGCCCCCTGTGCCAGGGCGGCGGCAGGAGGGTCCAGTAGTAGGAGTTGCAGATCAGCTTGGAGTCCGGCGTCAACCGGCGGCGAAGCTCCATCATTGGTTCGGCGGTGTAGGAGTCGAGCAGCCGGCTGAAAAGTTCGAAGACCTCCGCCTTGCTGAGGATCCTGGGTTCCGGCGCCGCGATGACAGAGGCGACATAGACCATGCCTTGCGGAACGTAGTAAAAGCCTACACGGCCGACGCTGCCGTGGTACCGGCCTTCCCCCTCCACGAATGGGCCGGGCGCCATCCACCGGATGCTGAGCTGGCCCGAATAGGCGGGCTTTTCCGCTTCCGGGAACACCATGGCGCGGGTGGCCGAATTCAATCCGTCAGCGCCGACGATGAAGTCGTAGGCCTGCTCGACCCCGTTGGTGAAGGTGGCCAGGGTGGCGTCCGCCTGTTCTTCCAGGGCCCGGACCTTGATCCCGATCTGGATGTTTACGCCCAGGCGTTTCGCCTCCTCAGTCAGGACGTTCAGGAAGTCGGGGCGGTAGACGCCAAGTCCGGTCTTGGCGCCGGGCCAGCCGACCCGCTGCGGCCCCGAACTCAGCAGCCGGCCGGCGGCGTCCCACTGGTAGAGCGCCTTGGAGGTCGTGTCGAAGGGCCGGCTCGTCGCCTGGCATTCGTCATAAACGCCCAGCTCATCCAGCGCTTCCGCCGCCCGGCCCGAGATGCCCATGGAGGCGCCGAGCGGCGTGCCGGCGAACTCGACCACGTCGCAATGCACGCCTACGCGGGACAGGGCGATGGCCGCAGACAGGCCGGCGATCCCGCCGCCAATGATCAACGCGCGCGAAATGCAAGCCATGTCTTCACTCCCTGCGCCATCTCAATGGCTGTATGTAACAATCGCCCTGCGTGGCGCCCGCTCCCCTGGTCTGGGGCACCGGCGGGGAGCGGGCGCCGCCTACGACCTTGAGCCAGGAGGGTCCTGGGCAAGCGTCCGCGCGTAGAAGTGGCTCAAGTCACTCCACGCCTTCTCAGACGCCGCTCGATTGTACATTGATGCACCCTTCACACACCAGCCGTGGTCGGCGGAGAAGACCTCGACCGTCGCTGGACGACCGGCCTCGGAACAGGTCTGAACCAGCACATCCTTCGCCTCCGGTTGCGCCCTGTCATCGTTCTGGGCGATGGCGACGAGGTAGCTCGCCTCGCTACCGGCTATGCTGCGATGCGGGCTCCGGGCGTCGCCGGTGACCAGCGCCGTTCCATGGAAGCTGCCCACCGCCCCGATCCGGTCCGGCGCGGCGGCGACGGTGCGGAAGGCGAACTGCCCGCCCATGCAGTAGCCGTGGACGCCCGCCTTCTTCGTCCTATCCGTCTGAGGCTGCGCGTCCAGAAAAGCCAGAAAAGCCTTGGAGTCACCTTCGACGCCGTCGACCGTGAACTGCTTGGCCAGCGCTAACAGCTTGGCGCGGACCTCGGGATCGGCAAGGCCGGTGGCGCCCGGAACCACCGGCGCCCGGCTCCAGCGATAGAACGGGTTGGGCGCCAGAACCACGTAGCCCTGGGCCGCCAGGCTTCCTCCCATGTCGCGAAAGGCCGGTCTTAGCCCCACGACATCGGTCCACATCAGAATGGCGGGCCATACCCCCTCACCGGCGGGATGGTAAAGGGCGGCGTCGCAGCTTCCGTCGCCGGTCTCCACCTCCACGTCGGTTTCAACTACGTTCGACTGCATCTGAGTGGCTTCCTTCATGCCTGAGACCGCACCTGTCCGGTTGCGAGGAGGGTGAGGGCTCTTGCCTCGGTCAGTCGAACACTGCCAGGGGGAGGTCCTCGCACCTGAACGCGGCCTGCACTGCGGGCATCTCCATCATCGCTCGTCCGTGTCTTCGCAGGTCCGAAAGATGGTCGATGGCGAAACCCATTTGCCGCGCCCAGAGGTTGAATACGTGGGCATACGCGTCCGCCGTCGAAAACGAGTCGCCAAGCAGCCAGGATCGACCGCTAAGGCGTGCGTCCACTTCACCAAGCGCGCTCAGAAACTCCGTCTTGCCCGTCTCGGAGATAGCCGGCCATTGCGACTCGACGGGCGAGTGAAGCTCAGGCCGCCTGAAGCGCCGGAAACTCGGATGGACGCTACTGGAGAACCAACTTAGGTAGCCCAACCATCGTGATCGTTCCTGAAGTTCGGTGGGCGCAAGCTCCAACGACGCGAACCGGGTAGCGAGATAATACTGGATTGCGACGTTCTCCAAGATGACGGCTCCACCGTCCTGGAGCGCAGGCACCTTGCCTCGCGGATTTATCACCAGATACTCCGGGGCCTTGTGTTCGCCTTTGCTTCGATCGAGGAATTGGATTTCGAACGGCTGGCCGGAGAGCTGAAGCAGGATGTGCGGGGCCAGGGAGCAGGTCCCGTTCAGAGCGTACAGTTTCATCAGGTAAGCTCCTGCACTCCGCCGCACCCCATCGGTTTAGTCTCAATAAGGCTGGGCGATCGTCGCGAAGGCGGCGCCCATCAGCTTGCGGTTCTCCTCCGGCGGGGCATTGGACTGTTCCATCTGGGAGAGTGCGACACTGGTCTCCACCACGGTGCGCGCCCGGGGCAGCCGTCGATCCATGAAGGCCTGGAACGCCTCCGGCACCGAGGATTTGGCCGCCACGCACTGGGCCAGGACGACCGCGTCCTCCAGCGCCATGCCGCCGCCCATGCCCATGTGGGCGGTGGTCGCGTGCGCGGCGTCGCCGATCAGCAGCGTGCGGCCCTTAAACCAGGTTTCTGGCAGGAAGACCCATTCGAACGGGCGGCAGATGACCTCTGCGCCGGGCTTCAGCCGCTCGCGGAGCTCGACGATGGCGGGCGCGGTAAAGGAGGCCAGCAGACCGGAGAGGAGGGCGAAGGCCTCTTCATCCGTCTTGCGCACCCACTCGGCCTCGGAGATGACGGCGGCGACGTACACTAGGTCTTGCGGCAGGTAGTAGAAACCCATCCGGCCCACTGAACTCGCATACCATCCCTCGGGCTGGACGGCGGGTCCAGGCGCCATCCAGCGTATGCTCATCTGCCCGGCGTAGATGGGCTGGGGCGCGTCGGGAAAGAGCTGCGCGCGCGTGCGGGAGCCTATCCCGTCAGCGCCGACCACGAAGTCGTAGCGGCGGGTCTCCCCGTCGGTGAAGGTCACCTCGACGGCGTCGCCGCTGTCCTGCAAGGACTGCGCCGTCACGCCTCTGCGGACGTCCACGCCGAGGCTCTTGGCCGTGTCGGCCATGACGCTGAGCAGGGCCGGGCGGTACACGCCGAGTGCGGTTTTCGATCCAGGCCAGTCGGGCCGCTCGGGCATCGCAACCAGCAGCTTCCCCGTGGAATCGTGCAGCGAAGCCACCTTGGTGTCGCGGCCCCAAGGCGTCGCGCTCTCGTAGACCTGGTCGTAGATGCCGAGCTCGTCGAGCGCCTCCGCGGCGCGGCCGGATATGCCGAGCGAGGCTCCGAGCGGCGCGTTGGCCAGTTCCACGACGTCGCAATGAACGCCTATGCGCGCCAACGCTATGGCGGCGGACAGACCCGCGATGCCGCCGCCGACCGACAGGACCGTTGATGCGCAGGCCATGGCCTATGTCTTCCTCACGAGTTCGACTTGAGTTCGGACGTGCTCACGCGCCCACTTGGTTCTGGCGGGGCAGGAGCCTGCGCTGGCCGGTCATGAGCAGGAGGCCACCAAGGGCCGCCATGCCCGCGAACACGAGCGATACGCCGCTCCGCCCCAGGCCGGCGCTGAACATCAGGCCGGCCGTGTAGGGTCCAAGGCCGCTGAACAGCCTGCCTATGCCCGTCACCAAGCCGAGCCCGGACACCCGGCTCAACGGCGGGAAACTCGCAGCCATGCTCGCGTAGAAGACCGCCGTGGCGCCCGAGAGGAAGAAGCCGCACACGCACGCCGCCGCCAGTAGCGCCGGCAGGACGCCCGGTACGAGCCCGAAGGCGGCGACGCCTGCCGCAAAACCGAGCATTGCGCCGCTTGCCAGCCGCGTCGGGCCGACGCGGGCGGCGAAGGCGCCGAAGACGAAGCCGGCGGGAAGGCTGACCAGGCTGGAGACGGCGGTCACAAGGCTGGCGGTGGACGGATGAAAGCCCGCATCGGCAATCATCTGGGGCATCCAGCTGAGCAGGAAGTAGGTCGCCGTCACGTTCAGCAGGTACACGACAACAAAACGGATCGTCGTCGGGGCCGTCTCCCGGGTGAACAGCGCCCGGTAGGAGGTGCGCGCCGCCGAAGGCTTTGCGGGCGGCGGCAGGGCGGCGACGGGTTCCCGCCCCAGCCGTCGCAGAACGCGATTCAGCCTTTCCAGAGCCCTGGGGGGAGCCCGGTCCATGAGGAACACCGGCGACTCCGGCAAGCCGACGGTGACCAGAGCGAGTAGCACGGCGCCTAGGATCGCGCCGCCATAGAAGACCCACGTCCAGCCCTGCGACTTCAGGAATGAAGCGGCGACGAGCCCGGCGATCACGCCGCCGATGGGCAGCCCCGTGGTGATCGCCGCCACGGCCAGCCCGCGCCTGCGGGCGTTAACGAACTCGGCGGCAAGCACGGTGGTAAGCGAAACCATCACGCCGATTCCGAGCCCCGTAACCACCCGGCTGGCGGCGAGCTGCCAGACCACGTGCGACAGCCCGGAGAACAAAGATCCCAGCGTCAGGAGGACCAGGGCGACCTGCACCATCGGCCGGCGCCCCAACACGTCGGCGAAGGGCGACAGCCCGAGCGAACCGCCCGCCATGCCGATAAGGCTGCTTGCCAGCACTAGGCCGAGCGTATGCTTGGGGATGGCCCAGGCATGGCTGATCGCCGGTGCGACCAGGGCTATGGACTGAACATCGTATCCATCCAGCCCCGCGACCAGCGCGGTCAGAATGATCGCCACGATCTGGCCACGGCTGAGGTTCGCCTCCTCCAAGGATTTCCGGATGGCGCCGACGTCGTACAAAGGGCCTACCTTCACTAAGAGGAGTAACGCCGACGGCTGCGTGGCCCGGCAGGAGCTAAGGCCAGGCGACCATCGCCGCCCAGCCTCGATCTCATAGCCGAGCCGCCCAGACCGGCGAGGCCTAGAAGTTGGCGGTCACGGTGACGCCGTATGTCCTCGGCGGCTCGATGCCGTAGAGGTGGAACAGCGCCCCCTGACCGTAGATGTTCACAGGTACGTTCTCTAGGTTTTTCGCAAACACCCGCACCGTGTAGCGATCACGATAGTTGTAGGCGATGCTGGCGTCCGTCTTGGCGAAGCCCTTTTGGGAGTCATAGGGATCCGATGAGCCGGCGACGATGAGATAGCGGCTGGAAATGTGGCTGTTCGCGCTCGCGGTGATTGTCGACCCGCCGCCGAGCCGCCAAGTGTGCTCGTATCCGACCAGGGCGGACTCGTCCGGGTCGTTTGGAAGCGGGGAGCCGCTGCGGACCACGGCGGCGAACGCCGGACCGAACGGTGGGTTGAAAGAGTCCAGGGTCAAGGTGCCGAAGGTGGCGTGGGCATAGTCGAAAGAGGCGGAGATGCGGTCGTCGGGCGTCAGGGCGAACTCCGCGCTGAGCTCCACACCGTAGGCGGTGGCGGAGGCGACGTTCTGGATGCTCAGGGCGTCGACCGTGCCCTCGCCCTGAACGAGGGACGGGTACAGGTACTGGAAATTACTGAAGTCGTAATAGTAGAAATCGCCGTTCAGCTGCAGGCGGTTGCCGAGGAAGCGGTTCTTGGAACCGACCTCGTAGGCGGTGAGGGTCTCGGGCTGGAACAGGGACGGGGCGACGAAGGGCACCGCAGGCGCGCTCGGACTGCCGCCGTTGGCGCCTCCCGAGACGTAGCCCGTCGAGACGGTGCCGTACAGCAGCTTGCCTCGCGCAAGGTCATATTCAACGCCCGCCTTATAGTTGACCTTTGAATTCTTGTCGCTTGCCCTGTTGTCCTTCGTTCCGGCGACGTTGGTCGACTCCGAGGTGATGCCCTTGAAGTCGTGTGTGTACCGCAGGCCACCCGTTAACCGGAGTCGATCCGTGATCCCATAAGTCGCCTGCACGTAGCCGGCCTCCGAGGACTCCGGCAGCTTGCTGAAGTCCAAGGTCGCCGTAGGTGGCAGGGCGGTCGGACCGATGGCCTGCTGGCGGTAGTCGCCCGTGCTGTCGAACAGATAGACGCCTGCCTGCCAGGCGAAGCCGCCGCGGTGCGACGCGGAGTCATGGCCCGCCAGCCTGATCTCCTCGGAATAGTCGTAACTGTCGCTTTCGACGTTCTCGGTCAGGACGCTACCGTCCGGCGTGTTGGCGTTCCGCCCGTGGGTCCCCACGAAGCCGCTGATCGAGGTCAGCGTCGCAAAGCCGAGATTATAATCGATGTGGAGCTGGTCGGCCGAGACGAAGCTGCCCTCCCGCCCCTGCGTGGGTATGACGCCCGCCCGGAAGTTCACCGGAAGGCAGGACCGAGGATCCAAGAGCCCGTAAGCCTGGGACGGCGCGCACGGATAGGAGGTGGCCGATCCCCCATGGCCGCCGACGTTGACGTAGTCGGCTTCGGCGAAGACTGTCAGTTTGCCCGTGGGCGTCCATCGGGCGGAGATCCGGCTGGTGTCGCTGTCGATGTCGTCATAGTAGCCGCCGATGTAGCCGTCCCGCCGGTTGCGGTCATAGGCCACGCGCACGGCGAGGTCGTCGGTCAGCGGCACGTTCAAAACGCCCGTGAAGTCGTTTTCGCCCAGGTTGCCGCCCGTGGCCTGGACCATGCCGCCGAACTTCTGGGTCGGCTGGTTGGTGATGATGTTGATCGCGCCGGCCAGGGCGTTGCGGCCGTAGAGCGTGCCCTGCGGCCCTTCCAGGTCCTCGACCCGGGATATGTCGAGAAAGTTGAAGCCCAGCGGCAACGAGCGGTCGAAGAACAGGCCGTTCACGCTGACGGCGACCGAAGGGTCGGCGCGCGGATCCACGAAGTTGGACCCGATGCCGCGGATGGTGACCTGGGTCGAGGACACCACGTTCACGATCTGGGTGTCCAGGAGCACGCTGTTGAGGTCGGTGAACTCCACTACCCGTTGCCGCTGAAGTTGCGCATTGCCGACGACGTCGACCGTGGCCGCCGTACGCTGGACCGTGGACTCGCGTCGCTCCGCGGTGACCACGACTTCCTGCAGCGTACCTACCGAAGTGGCCGGAGCGGCGGGCGCCTGGCTGTTCTGCGGCCCGGGCGTGCTGGTGGGCCCCGTAGCCGGGGACGCGCTTCCCGCCGTCTGCGCCACCGCAACCGAATGCACGGCCAACGTCGTGCCAGCTATGGCGGTCGACAGAAGAAGCGAGGCCGTCCTGCTGGCCGTGGATCTCATAGCATCCTCCCCATATGACTTTTTCGTCATTTCGTCAGCTCGGTAGCTGACAGTTGTTTATCTGGCAAGCCCCGCGACCTGCCCGATCAAATGGATTTTCCGGTTGTCGCCAAAAGGATACGGCGTTCCTGAAGGCTAAGTCCGCAGAACACCCGGTCAGCTGACTGTATTTTCGATGACGCCGATCTTCTCGATCTCGCACTTCACCACGTCGCCCCGGGTGAGCAGCTTGGGCGGGACCATGGCGGCACCAACCCCTTCCGGCGTGCCGGTGGCGATCAGGTCGCCCGGCTGCAGGGTGAAGGCCGTGGAGAGGTAGGCGATCTGGGCCCAGATGTTGTAGATCATCTGCCCGGTGTTGCTGTCCTGCCGAAGTTCGCCGTTGACGTAGCAGCGCAGGCGCAGGCTGTGGGGGTCCGGCAGCTCGTCCGCCGTGACGATCCACGGTCCGATGGGACCGTGGGTGTCGAACGACTTGCCGATGGTGAAGGTCGGCGAGTGGAACTGCCAGTCGCGCGCCGAAACGTCGTTGGCGACGAAATAACCGAACACGTGATTCTTGGCCTGCTCGGCTGAAACGGATTTGGCGGTCTTGCCAATAACCACGCCGAGTTCCGCCTCATAGTCCAGCCGCTCGGTCACGCCGGGATCGATGGCGTCGTAGGGGCCGGCGAGGCAGGTGGTCTGCTTGTTGAACCACATCTGGTTCGCTGGTGCAGCCACGCCGCCGCGCGCCGACTCCTCCACGTGTTTCTTATAGTTCATTCCAATGGCGAGGTATTTGCCCGGCTGCTCTATCGGCGCGAGAAGACGAACTTCCTTGAGATCGAAGGTGGGCTTGGAGTTTGAAGCCAGCTCTTCGATGCTCTTCAGGGCCTCCGCGCCTCCGCTCACTATGGAAAGCATGGTCGGGTACTTGGCCGAGAGAGCGTCTAGGATGACGATGCCATCGTCCTGGAGCAAACCCAGGCGCGGGCGGCCGTTGTCGGTGAACCGGAGCAGTCGCATCGAAGACCCTTTATCCCAGCGCCATTGCCATGAACGTGGCGAGACGATGTCGCGCGCCGCTCTTGCCATCCTCCGCCGCCCTGATCAATGGTGATCTGACGGTATGGTCAGAGGCGTTGGCAAGCCGCCGCGATGGCGTTAGCCTGCATCCCTTAAGGAACGTCGCGGCCTTCCGAGACTCGACAGCGCCGCTCGATCCCGGATGACAGCCGATCGCTGTCATCACGCCGGAGGGACTTTCATTGACCAGCCCTGAGCAGCCCCAGCGGCGAGCCGTCGATCGCATCGACGTCCACGCCCACTTCGTCCCTGACTTCTACCGCGAAGCCCTGATCGCGGCCGGCCACGCCCGGCCCGACGGCATAGCGGGCATTCCGCCCTGGACCCCGGAAGCCGCGCTGAAGGTCATGGACGATCTCGGCGTGCAGACGGCCATGCTCTCGATCTCGTCGCCTGGGGTGCATTTCGGCGACGACGCGCAGTCCCGCGCGCTCTCCAGGCAGGTGAACGAAGAAGGCGCGCGCCTGGGTCGCACCTATCCCGGCCGCTTCGGCCACCTGGCCTCCATACCGCTGCCCGACATCCAGGGCGCCGTTGCGGAAGCGGCCTATGCGCTGGACGAGCTGAAGGCGGACGGCCTGGTGCTGGAGACCAACCAAAATGGCATGTATCTCGGCGACGAAGCGCTTGAGCCTTTATGGAGCGCCTTGGACGAGCGCTCCGCCGTCATCCTGATCCACCCGACCTCGCCGGCCTGCGGCTGCAGCCCGCGGCTGGATGCGAAGTTCCCGAGGCCTGCGTTCGAGTTCCTGTTCGACACGACGCGTTCGGTGATCGACTTGGTCGTCGCCGGGGTGATGAAGCGGCATAGCCGGCTGAAGATCATCGTCCCTCATGCAGGCGCCGCCCTGCCGATCCTGGTGACCCGGGTGGACCTGGGGCTGCCGCTGCTGTCGCCCGCCGGTACGCCTCCGCCGCCCCTGCTGCGGGACGCCATGCGCGAGCTGCACTTCGACCTCGCCGGCGCGCCGGTGCCTCAGCTGCTGCAGGCCCTGCTCCAGGTCGCCGACGAGAGCCATATCCATTACGGCAGCGACTATCCCTTCACGCCGGGGCCGCTCTGCGACAGGCTGCTCCAGGCGCTGGAAGGCACCCCTCTGTTCAGCGAAGAGGTATGGCGCGCCGTGTCGGGAGAGAACGCCAGGCGGCTCTTCCCCACCCTGCATGCGCTTCCCGCCGGGCAAGTCTGACGTGGCACAGGCAACCATGAGGAAGCTGATCGACGGCCTGTATATCATACCCGGCCTCGTCAACATGTATCTAGCCGAGATGGCCGGAGGCTGGACGCTCATAGACACCGGCTTCCCCAAGAGCGCCGGCAAGACGATCGAGTCGATCCGCTCGGTCGGCGTGGCGCCGGAGGACATCCGCCACATGGTGCTGACCCACTGCCACGTCGATCACGTGGGAGGCGCGGCCGCCCTGAAGCTCGCCAGCGGGGCCACGACCTACGCGCACCATGACGACGTGGCCATCATCCAGGGCGAGCGCGGCTTCCGTCCGGTGAAGCCGTCCCCTGGCCTGCGCAACAGGATCATCGGCACCCTGATCACGAAGATCGTGCCCAAGGTCGAGCCCACCCACGTCGATGTCATTCTGGAGCCGGGGCAAGCGCTTCCCTTCGCCGACGACGTGTCGGTCATCCACATCCCCGGCCACTGCCAGGGGCAGGTGGCCCTGCTGTGGGCGCGGGACGGCGGGGTGTTGATCGCCGCCGACGCCTGCGTGAACCGCAAGGGCCTGCAGTACGCGGTCGTCAACGAGGACATCGCTGAAGCCGGGCGCAGCCTGGAAAAGCTGTCGAAATTGGACTTCGAGATCGCCTGCTTCGGACATGGCGATCCGATCCTGTCCGGCGCCAGCGGCGAGTTCCGGCGGACGTGGCTTCCCGCCTAGCCGTCTGGGTGCATCTCCAGATGGATGGTTGGCGCACCCTCCGGATGGCGTCGTCTCATGGAGGGTCGTCTTGGGCGCGCCGCAGTCCTATGGCGGTCTGGGAGGAACGGTCTAGCCGGCGCCCGGGATGAACCTGAACCTCTTCGTCGCGCTGAATGCCATCCTGAACGCCAGGACGCTGACCGAGGCGGCGGCTTCGGCCCACGTGACCCAGTCGGCCATGAGCGCCTCGCTGCGAAAGCTGAGGGAGCACTTCGACAACCCCATCATCCTCTACGCGCGAGGCGGCTCTACGCTGACGCCCTTAGGGGAGGCGCTACGCCCCAAGGTCGCCGAGATGATCGAGCTCGGCCGGGACATGCTGGCGATACGCGAGACGTTCGACCCGCTGAGCTCGCGCGCGACATTCCGCCTGGCGACCAACGACTCCGTCGAGATCATCCTGCTGCCCCGCCTGCTGGAGATCATCACCCAGGCGGCGCCGCACGTGAAGATCGTGTCGGCGAACATGACCTATTCGGGGCCGGACCGCACGCTGGAGGACGCCGCGGACGTCATCTTCGTGCGGGAGGGGCTGGAGAACCCGAAGCTGCAGAGGCAGGTGGTCTATTCCGACACCTTCGTGGTCATAGCGCGGTCGGACCACCCGGACCTGCCGGCCTTCATCGGCCTCGACCAGTTCCGCTCGCTCCCGCACGCCGCGATCCAGCGGGTGGAGACGGCGGCGAACGCGGAGCGCAACAAGGCCTTCGCAGCCCTGTACGACGGCGTGGACATCGCCGTGACGACGCGGAGCTTCGCGGCGCTGGCGCAGGTCGTCGCCGGAACACGGCTGATCGGCGTCATCCCGGGACGGGTCGCCACAGTCTTCGCTAGGTCCATGCCCCTGCGCATCCTGGACTTTCCCGTGCCGCTCCCGGACGTGAACGTCCTGGCCCAGTGGCAGGCCTACAAAACCAGCGAGGCCGCCATGATCTGGCTGCTGGAGACGATACAGGCGGCGTCGCGCCACCTCGGCGTGGCACCTGTCCCGGCGGCCCTTTCATCGCAAGGATGACCGCGACGGATCGGAGGCTAAAGGCGTTCCGCGGTGGGCATCAATTTCGCGAATGGTCGGATCAATTCGTATGAATTGACGTGAAGACCGACGTCCGACTAGGTCTTCAGCGGCGCACAGAGCAGTCAAGCCGCGCCGGATAACAGTGGGAAGGAAGACCTATGCAGACGAATGCCGTTCGACCTCCGTCCGTCCCCGCCCTGGACGGCTTTCGTCCCGCCGCGTCGCAGGCGCCCTTCCGCGACCTGACGGAGGCGGAACTCGACGCCTTCCGGCGCGACGGCGTCATCTGCCTACGTCAGCTCTATGGGAGCGAGTGGCGCTACGCCCTCTCCGAAGCGCTGGACGCCGTGGGACTTCGCGACTCCGGCCAGAGGACGAAGATCAAGTCGGGCGTGTTCGAGTGGCTCAGCAACGACCTGATCCGGGACTTCATCCTGTTCGGCCCCACCGCCAAGCCGGTGGCGCAGGCGCTCGGCGCCCGGCGGCTGAACAGTTTCGGCGACCAGGTCTTCATCAAGGACGGCCTGTTGATGGAGCCGACGCCCTGGCATCATGATTCGACCTTCTTCCCGATCGACGGCGACCAGGTGGCCTCGGTCTGGACCGCCCTCGATCCGGTGACAGCCGACGGTTCGGCCCTGGAGTTCGTGATTGGGTCTCACCTGTGGCCGAACCGGTACAAGGCGATCGGCATCGGCGGCGTGGACCATTCGACGAGGGAGCTTGAGGCGCTGCCCGATATCGAGGCCCATCGCGGCGACTATGAAATCCGAAGCTGGGACCTGGAGCCCGGCGACGCGCTGCTGTTCCACGGCTTCACCCTGCATGGCTCCCGAGGCAACGCCACCGCCCAGCGGCGACGGGCGATCGCCACGCGCTGGACGGGAAACGACGTCACTTACAGCGCCAGCAGGCCCTCACCCTGGGCGCATGGCCTGCTACCAGGCGACGCGATGTCTGGCCCGATCTTCCCGCAGGTCCTTCCCCACCTCATCGAAGCTGAGGTGGCAGATCGCCTTCGCGGCCCGCTGCTCCCTGATCCGGAGAAGATAAGGGCCCGCCTAGCTCATATCGAGACATCCGCGCCGGTCTCCGCCTGAAACGGCGCTGAACCCTATCGGACTGACAAAAGCCTCCCACCTTTCGGGGTTCGGGCGCCCAAGGCAAGCCTCGTCGGCTGAAGAGAGATGACATGGGAAGCGAGATCGCGGCCGGCGACAGCGCCGCTGAGGCGACGGCGGGTGCAAGGCCGCCACCGGCCTCAACTGACCGGCCCGGGCAAGCCTCGGGATGCCCCTACACGCCGGAAGACTTCCGGCTCGACGATCCCTCAATCCAGGCTGACCCCTACGCCTTCTACCCGCTCCTGCGCGAGGAGAGGCCCGTACTGCGGACGACCGTCGGTGAGCAGCCCTGGTGGGTGCTGAGCCGGCAGGAGGACGTGGTCAGCGCCCTGATGGACCCGGAGACGTTTTCCAGCCGGACCCTGCCGGACGCCGCCCTGCTCTTCTCCGATCCGCCCGAGCACACGCGCTTGCGCGCCATGGTCGCGCCCTGGTTCTTCCGGTCCTCCATCAACGAACTCGCCGCGTCGATCGAGCTTGAAGCCGAAGCTCTGATCGGCCGGGTGGCGGCGGCCGGCCGGTGCGATGTCGTGGAGGATGTCGCCGTAAAGCTCACGGTCACGATGATCAGCGGGATGCTCGGCATCCCGGCGCAGGCCGTGCAGGAACTTCTGGATTCCAGGCGCTATTCGGGCCTCTTCCTGGCGTTCCTGCAAGCGGGCCGACGGGGGGTCGAACCCTCGCCCGAGGCGCGCGCGGGCTATGACAAGATCAACGGCGTGCTCGGCGGCATCGTCGATGGCGAACACCGCGAGGGCGGCCTGCTGGCCGATCTGGTGACGCAGCTGCGTCAGGGCGAGCTGACCCGGGAGCAGTGCATGGCCTACGTCAACATCCTGTTCGGGGCGGGACATTCCACCACGACGGACCTGATCGGAAACACCGCCTACGTGCTGACCGGACGGCCCGGCGACCTCGACCGGATCGCGCAGGACCAGGCTTTCGCCAGTCCCTTTATTGAGGAGGTGCTGCGCACCCGCCCGTCCTTCCACCGCATCCCCAGGATCACCACCCGCGAGGTGGAGATCGGAGGCGAGACCATACCCGCCGGCGCCCTGGTCCGGCTCCTGCTCGCGTCGGCCAACCGCGACCCCGCCTTCTGTGAAGAGCCGGAAACCTTCGATCCCGACAAGAAGCGCCGCATGCACCTGGCGTTCGGAAAGGGGATCCACACCTGCCTCGGCAATTCGCTGGCCCGGCTGGAAGCCACCATCGCGCTCCAGGTGATGTCGCGCCACGTGTCGGCGGTGTCCCTCGACCCCAGCGATCCGCCCTCTCCCCGCGAGGGAGGAACGTTCAACGGCTTCGGCTTCAGCCGGCTGCCCGTCCTGTTGCAGGCGCGGGCGGCGTAGCGCAGGGACGTCCACCGTCGCTCGGCGCGGGCCGAGCGGGCTATCCCGGTCAGACCTGGCAGGCCTCGAAGTTGTGGCGCAGCCGATCCCGATCGAGGTTGCGGCCGATGAACACCAGCTTGGAGCGCCGCTCCCCGGCGGCCCAAGCGTCCAGAAAGTCGCCGTCCATGATGCGGTGCACCGCCTGAAAGATGAAGCGGCGGGTCTCGCCCTGAAAGTGCAGCACGCCCTTGGCGCGGAGGATGTCCTCCCCTTGCGTGGCGAGCAGGCTGTCGATCCAGCGCATGAAACGATCCATGGAAAGCGGCCGCGACGCCTCCAAGCTGACGCTCGCGACGTCCGACGCGTGATGATGTATGCGCCGCGCCTCAAGGAAGTCCGGCACGTGGTCGAGCACGCGGGCAAGGTCGAAGGCCCGCCGGTCCATCACCTCCGCCACCGGCGCCCCTGAGCGGACCGTGCGGCGGATCGCGGCGAAGGGGTTGATCGCGCGGACGCGCGCCTCGGCGGCGTCCGCCTCTCCTTCCGAGACGAGGTCGGTCTTGTTGAGGAGCACGAGGTCGGCGGAGGCGATCTGGATCTCCGCCTCAGGGCCGTGGGCGAGCTGGAGCGGAAGGTGCTTGGCGTCCACGACCGTCACCACTGCGTCCAGCCGGGTGCGGGCGTTGACGTCCCCGTCCATGAAGAAGGTTTGGACGACGGGCGCGGGCAGGGCCAGCCCCGTGGTCTCGATCAATATGCCGTCCATGTCGTCGCGCCGTTCCAGGAGATCGCCGATGATGCGGATGAGGTCGCCGCGCACGGTGCAGCAGATGCAGCCGTTGTTCATCTGGAACACCTCCTCGTCCGCTCCGACGACGAGGTCGCCGTCCACCCCGAGCTCGCCGAACTCGTTGACGATCACCGCATAGCGACGGCCGTGCCGTTCGGAGAGGATGCGGTTCAGGAGCGTGGTCTTCCCGGCGCCGAGGTAACCGGTCAGAACCGTCACCGGAATGCGCGCGGCCGCCATCGCCTTCACCTCAGCGCTTGTCGACGACGATCTCGCCCCCGAGCACCGTCATAGACAGCTTGCGCAGGGCGCCGATGTCGCGCGTAGGATCGTCCGTCAGCAGGATCAGGTCGGCCCGCTTGCCTGGGGCGAGCACGCCGAGGTCTGGGCGGACGCATTTTTCAGCCGCGTTGCGGGTGGCGGCGACGAGGACCTGGGTGGGCGTCATCCCGGCCGCCACCATCAGCTCGGCCTCCTCCAGCGTGTTCGCCCCGAACAGCCCGCGCCCTGAGAAGGTGTCGGAGCCAAGCGTCATGGTCACGCCCGCATCCGCCACCAGCTTGGTGTTCGGCCGGGTTTCGGGATGCACCTTGTCGTGGATCCACAGCGTCGGCGTGTAGGTCGCGCCACGCTCCAGCATCAGGTCGATGAGCGAATGGTCGGTGATCGGCTCGACCGTGACGCCATGTTCCAGGCCGTCGGCCCCGCATTCCAGCGCCTCGCGCGCGGCGTCCTGCTGGGTCGTGTGCACCGTGACGCGCAGACCCCGCTCGTGCGCCGCCTCTATGCCGGCGCGCATGATGCGGGTGGGCAGACGGATCAGCTCGACGGCGGCCGGGAAGACCGGGTTTTGCCAGATGTACTTGGGCGAGCCCGGGCACCAGCACGCGCCTTCCGACAGCAGCTTGATGGCGTCGACCTTCCGGTCCGCCAGATGCTGGACCAGGTCGCGCATCTGCTGGGGGCTGTCGACCTCGCCGGTCGCGCGGGCGCGGAACCACGGATTGCCGCCGAAGATGGTCGCGGCGGGGTGGCCGTCCCGCCCGGTGATGCCGTTGCCGGTGGTGAGCAGTCGCGGCCCGCGCAGCACGCCGGCAGAGATCTTGGCCCGGGTGTCGAGGATTTCGGTCGTGGGGTCACCCACCGACTTGATCGTCGTGACCCCGTGCTGGAGGAAGAGGTCGAGCCGGCCGGGAACCTCGTTCTCCACGAACGCCTGCAGCGAGGCTGGGTCTGTGACAACGGTGAAGTCGTAGAAGTGCACGTGTGTGTCGATCAGGCCGGGCATGAGCCAGCCCTCGCCGGCATCCACCTCCCGCCGCCCGGTCAGCGGCCCTTCGGAGACCGCCGCGATCTCGCCGCCGCGCAGGCCCACGTCGTGCAGGCCCGATCTCGCCCGGCGACCGTCGAAGATGTGGGCGCGCCGGATGACGAGGTCGTAGGTCTCGACGACAGGACCTGCAGCGGACGGACCGTTTTCAACCTGGATGGTCAATCTTGTTTTCCTCTGGATGAGCGGCGGCGCCTGAATGGCCCTTCGTCAGACACGGCGATGAGGTTCGACGGTCTGTCCCAATCGGGTGAGACGGCTCGGACGACATAAATTTGTCATCTTGTCAAAATGCCAGAAGGCGTCACCGCTCGTTTGACTCGATGATCCCAGGCTACCATTAGTGACTTTCTGGTCAATCGGAAGCCTCCTGTGTCGACACCCTCGCCTGAGTACGACTCCGCCGCCGAACGCCGGACCGACGAGCTCGAGATCCGCTGGGCCATCGAGAACTGGGTCGTCTGGCGCGACGCGGGGGCATGGGACCGCTTCGCCACCCTGTGGCACCCGGAAGGGCGCATGTTCGCGACTTGGTTCCAAGCCTCCGCTACCGAATTCATC
>CALMGB010000106.1:0-4667 GCA_937863535.1 uncultured Caulobacteraceae bacterium | reverse complement strand
CGCTCGCGCCAAATTTGCAGCCTCGCAGGGTATGAAGGGCGTCCACATGCTCGGCGGAACGAGCGTCGAGGTGGTGGGCGAGCGAGCTGTCGCCCAGACCAAGATGCAGATTTTGCAAAGGGGTTTGGTGCACGACGTCGAGGTCGATATCACCTGCTGGGGCCGCTTCTTCGACTTCTTCGAGCGGGTCGACGGACGCTGGCTGCTCTATAGCAGGCAGCCGATCTACGAACTCGACCGGATGACCCCGGTAGACGCGTCCGTGACGGATCTCAAGCTGGATCGCGAGAAGCTGGACGCCTACCCCGAGGGCTACCGGCACCTCGCCTACCTGCAGTCGCTGATGGGCTTCCCCGTCAAGCGCGACATGCCCGGCCTGCGGGGACCTGAAGTCGAGGCGCTGCTCGCGCGGGGCGACCGCTGGCTCCAGGGCGGGTCGGCGGAGGCCTGACCCGTCCAGAACCTGACCCGTCCAGAAGTGGAGGAGCGATGGATGAAACCCGAAGACGTCCTAAGTCATCTGGAATCATTCAGGATAGCGTACAACAAAGTGGACGTCTCCGCCGTGGCGGCTTTAGTCGCCGAGGACATCCAGTGGGGCCATCGCAATAAATTCCAGGGAAACGGCCGTGCCGCCCTCATCGCCTCCATTGAAGACTTCGCACGCAGAACACCCGGCCGCTACTTCGAACCGCCCGAACGCTTCGCCGTCAACGGGAACCTGGCCTTCGTGGAGCAGACTTGGCGCGCGGTTCCCGCCTTCTCGGACCCTGCCTGGGGCTGGCAGGAGGGCGTCCCCGTCGCCATGACGACGTGTAGCCTGTTCGTCCTGTCTGACGGGATAATCACGGAGTGGAGCGACCATGGATGATCCCAGACGCCGGTGGCGTCCGACCTAGGCTGGACGACCCTGCGGAGCCGAGCCGGCGAGGCTCCCGCCGGAAGGCGAATAGACTTCGTGCACGGCTTGGGCGCTCAGCAGTTCGGCCTCGCCAAAGGCCAGGCCGAGCCCCCGGAGCAGAAGGGCGCAGAGTTGCTGGGTGATGGTGATCGTCACCGCCCGGCTGGGTTCCTCCGCAGCCTCCATCAAGGAAATCTGGCAAGCGCCCATGACGAAGAGCGCACCCGCCTGGACGGATGGAACGATGAACCGTCCCGATCTCAGGCCAGCTGTTATATCTGACACTACACCCTCGTTGAGCGGGCTGTCAGCGGAGACGGAGCCGGAGATCAGCCGGCGCATCACGCTCGCGCGCTCCGCTGACTCAAGAATGTAGTTCACGTAGATGCTGACCGAGCGCACCACCCTGCGCGCCGGGTCCTCGACCCCGGCGTTCACCTGCTTGATGGACGCCTCGACATCGGAGCGGATCTCGTCACGGATGGTCGTCGCGAAATCGTCCTTGCCCTCGAAGTGGTTGTAGAAGCTGCCCTTGGCGACGCCCGCCTCTTGCACGATGTCGTCGATGGCCAGGGCGTCGATGGACCGGGCCGCCATCAGCTTATGACCGGCCGCCAGCAGGGCGCCCCGGGTCTTTCGCCTACGCTTCGAGTCTTTTGCCAAGCTGGCTTCGTCCATCGCCGTCCTTCCTGCGCGCCGTATCCGCCAAGACTGCGCGTGCCCAGAAACCTGACCAATCAGAAGGCGACTTGGTCGCCCCCTTTGGTTCCAAGCATCACGCGCGCCTCGGCGGGTGTTGCGATCTCCAGACCCAGGGCCTCGATGATGGTGCGTATCCGGGCGACCTGCTCGCCGCTGGACTTGGCCAGCGCGCCCCGGCCGAGGAACAGGCTATCTTCCAGCCCGACGCGAACGTTGCCGCCGAGGATCGCCGACAGGGTGATCATCGGGATCTGGTGGCGCCCGGCTGCAAGCGCCGACAGCAGGTGGTCCTTGCCGAACAGGCGATTGGCCGTCTCGCTGAAGTGGATCAGGTGGGTGGGCTCCGCGGCGATCCCGCCCAGAACGCCGAAGACGCCCTGGACGAAGATCGGTAGTTTTACCAGGCCTCGATCGACGAAATGGGCCAAGTTGTACAGATGTCCGATGTCATAGCATTCAAACTCGAAGCGGGTTCCGTTGTCGCCGAGTTCCCGCAGGCCCCGCTCGATCTGCCCGAAGGTGTTGGACATGATCGCGTCCACCGAGGACTCCAGGTAAGGCTTCTCCCACGGCTGCTTCCAGTCGGTAATCCTCGCCGCGGCCCCAGACAGGTTGAAGTTCATCGATCCCATGTTCATCGAAGCGATCTCGGGCTTGGCCCAGAGCGCGGCCGCCAGGCGGTCCTCCATCGACATGCCGACCCCGCCTCCGGTCGTCACGTTCAGGATGGCGTCGGTGGACTGCTTTATCCTCGGCATGAACTCGGCGAAGATCTTCGGGTCGGGCGAGGGCCGCCCGGTCTCCGGATCGCGCGCGTGGAGGTGCACCACCGCGGCGCCGGCTTCGACGGCGGCCAGGGCGTCCGCCACGATCTGGTCCGGCGTGATCGGCAAGTAGGGGGACATGCTCGGCGTGTGGATCGACCCCGTCACCGCGCAGGTGATCATCACCTTCCTCGCCATGGCGCTTTCTCCTGTGGATGTGACCAAGTTGTCAAAGCCCGCGGCGCCTTTGACCACGTCGCGTCTTGGGCGGCAACCATCCTCTTCGCGGCCGGGCGCCCGCACTTTTCTCCACCTTCGGGTATGTCCATGGCGGTTAGCCCAGCGCCGCAGCGGGCCTTGCTGTCGCAAGAGCCGAGCTTGTATCCTGCCCGCGGCTATCCCATAATTGACTACATGGTCACGATGATGATCGAGGGAGTGGAACGTGAGCGTAATCAAGGTTGAGGATGTCGCCTTCGTGCGCTTCCAGGTTCCCGATCTGAAGCGCATGGAACAGTACCTGACCGATTTCGGCATGGCGCTGTCAAGCACGCAACCGAACCCCGACAAGCTGTATATGCGCGGCCGCGGTACGGGTCCATTCGTCCACGCCGCCGAACTCGGCGAGCCCGCCTTCAAGGCGTTTGGATTTCGCGCCTCGAGCGTGGATGATCTGGCGAAGCTGGCGGCGGAAACCGGCGCAAAGGTCGAGGCGTCGGACGAACCCGGCGGCGGGAGCATCGTGCGCCTGAAGGACCCAGACGGCCACGGGGTGGAAGTGGTGGCGGGATGGACACCCGAGGCGGAGCTGCCCCTGCAGGAGCATGTCGCCTGGAACAACGCCCACCTGCAGCCCCGCCAGCGCCTAGTGAAGCGGACGGGAGCGGGCTCCGCGACCGTGGTGCGCCTTGGTCACCTCGTCCTCAACGTCAGCGACTTCCGGCGGGCTGAGAACTGGTACAAGTCCCTGTTCGGCCTTTTGACGTCTGATGAGATCATGGCGGGGCCGGACGTGTCCATCGGCGCGTTCATGCGTTGTGACCGGGGCGACCAGCCCACCGACCACCATACGCTCGCGCTCGCTTCGCTCCCCACAGGAGCGGCGGGGTTCAACCACGCCGCCTTCGAGGTTGGGGACATGGACGACTTGATGCGCGGCCACAATCACCTGAAGGCGATCGGTGCCGAGCAGGAGTGGGGCGTGGGCCGTCACTTCTTAGGCAGCCAAGTGTTCGATTACTGGCGCGATCCCTGGGGGTTCACCCTGGAGCATTGGACCGACGGCGACCTGTTCACCGCCGACGATGCGCCGCGACAGGCATCGATTCAGGAGGTGCTGGACGTCCAGTGGGGCCCCGCCATGCCCGCATCGATGACCGGATAGCAGGGGCGGAAGGTCTGTCACTCTTCGAAGTTCAGCCTCTTCGCGCCGCTACCGATGGTTCGAGCCTCGGTCGGCGGCGGGAGCCGGAGCCCCCAGTGGACAAGCATTCTTTCGACGCCGACGTCCTGATCGTCGGTCTCGGGCCCGCGGGCGCCACGCTCGCCGCCCTCCTCGGTCGCCACGGATTGTCGGTGATTGCCGCCGACCGCGCAGCCGACATTCACCCCCTGCCCAGGGCCGTCCATTTCGATGCCGAGATCATGCGCATCTTCCAGGACCTCGGCCTGGCCGAGGTCCTGGAAGCCCACACCATCCAGGCGCCGGACTACGAGTTTCGTACGGCAAACGGAGAGGCCCTGTTCACCATCCGAACCCAGCCGGCCACGCCGTACGGCTGGGCGAGCGGATACATGTTCCACCAGCCGGGCCTGGAGCGGTCGCTCCGCGACCTCATCTCCGAGGATCCTCATGTGCAGCTGCACCTGCAGCGGACTTTCGAGCGCTTCGAGCAGGACGCGACGGGCGTCACCACGGTTTTGAGCGGCCCCGACGGCGAGGATCAGGTGCGAACTCGTTACCTGATCGGCTGCGACGGCGGCCCCTCGCCGGTGCGGGAGTTCGCCGGTCTGAAGCTGGAGAACCTGGATTTCGACGAGCCCTGGCTTGTGGTCGACGCAAAGCTCGGGCCGCAGTCGAGGGTTCCAGCCATCAACCTGCAGATATGCGATCCCGCTCGGCCGACGACTTGCGTCCTGACCGGGCCCGGGCGTCATCGGTGGGAGTTCATGCTGCTCCCCGGCGAGACCTCCGAGATGGCGATGGCGGAAGGCTTCGCCGAGAGGCTGGTGGGGGCGTGGGAGTGTGGGCCGGACCTCCAGATCGAACGCAAGGCGGTCTACCAGTTCCACGGCCTGAT
>CALMGB010000105.1 GCA_937863535.1 uncultured Caulobacteraceae bacterium | reverse complement strand
CGGGTCGCCGCCAGCGACTGAGGCGGGTCCAGCTCGGCCGGTTTCAACCCCATCCATCCAGCCGGCTTCAGCCGCCGCGCCTTCAGCGGCGACGTCACTCGACGCGGCCAAGTATCTGGAAGCCTTGGGTATTCCGACCGGTTCCTACGATCTGGTCAAGCTGGATAACATGCGCCGCACCATCGCGCGCCGGCTCACCGAGAGCTTCCGCGACGTGCCGCACTTCCCGCTCAACGTGGACTTGGAGATCGACCGCCTGCTCGACGCCCGCACGCGCATCAACGCCGCCCTGGCCGGCCGCGGGGTCAAGGTCTCGGTGAACGACCTGCTGATCAAGGCCTCGGCGCTGGCGCTGAAGGCGGTGCCGGAGGCCAACGCCTCCTTCACGCCGGACGGGATCGCGCTGCACCACCATGCGGACGTGGCGGTGGCGGTGGCCATCGATGGCGGGCTGATCACGCCCATCATCCGGGAGGCCGAGACCCGCTCCCTGGCCGATATCTCGGTGGCCATGAAGGATCTCGCCGAACGCGCACGGACCCGCAAGCTGAAGCCGGAGGAGTTCCAGGGCGGCACCTTCTCGCTCTCCAACCTGGGCATGTTCGGCATCAGGAGCTTCAGCTCGATCCTGAACCAGCCCCAGGGCTGCATTCTGTCTGCGGGGGCGGGTGAGAAGCGGCCGGTCGTGCATGGCGACACGCTGGCGGTGGCCACGGTGATGAGCATCACGCTCACCTGCGACCACCGCGTGGTGGACGGCGCCATCGGCGCGCGCTGGGTGCAGGCGTTCAAGGGTTTCGTAGAAGATCCAGTGACCATGCTGGCGTGACCCTCTTCCGCTCATCCCGGCGAATGCCGGGACCCAGATTATCGGGCTGAGCGGGTGAAGGAGGCGAGCGCGAGCTTCTCGAACTCTCGCGCTTTGCAATCTGGGTCCCGGCATTCGTCGGGATGAGCGGAATGGATTGGTCGGAAGGCCAAGAGCTGGACGGGTGAAACCCACATGCCCCTCGACTTCGACCTCATCGTCATCGGCTCCGGCCCGGGCGGCTACACCGCGGCTATCAGGGGCGTCCAGCTCGGGCTGAAGACCGCCATCGTGGAGCGGGCGGAGCTCGGCGGCATCTGTCTGAACTGGGGCTGCATCCCCACCAAGGCGCTGCTGAAGTCCGGCGAGGTGTTCGAGACCATGACCGCCCACGCCGCCGACTATGGCCTCAGCGTCGACAAGTCGGGCTTCGACTTCCCCAAGGTGATCGAGCGCTCGCGCAAGGTGGCCAGGCAGCTGAACGGCGGCGTCGGCTTCCTGATGAAGAAGAACAAGATCGAGGTGCTCGCCGGGACCGCCAGGCTGGAGACGGGCGACCCCGCGCCCAAGGTCGTGGTGGCCCTGACCGCAGGGGGCTCGCGCACGGTTCAGGCCAAGGCGGTGATCCTGGCCACGGGCGCCCGCGCCAAGACCATCCCCTCCATAGGCTTGGTGGCCGACGGCGACCGGGTCTGGACCTATCGCGACGCCATGACGCCCAAGGCCTTCCCCAAGACCCTGCTGGTGGTGGGCTCCGGGGCCATCGGCCTGGAGTTCGCCAGCTTCTACCGCTCGCTGGGCTCCGAGGTCACCGTGATCGAGGCGGTGGACCGCATCCTGCCGGTGGAGGACGAGGAGGTGTCCGCCGCCGCCCAGAAGGCGCTGGAGAAACGCGGGCTGAAGTTCCGCACCGGCGCCAAGGTGACCAAGCTGTCCAAGGACGCGACAGGCGTGAGCATCGCCCTGGAGGCCAAGGGGAAGGCCGAGACGCTGAAGGCCGAGCGCGCCATCGTGGCCGTGGGCATCGACGCCAATATCGAGGATATCGGGCTCGAGGCCGTGGGCGTGAAGCTCGACCGCGGCCACGTGGTGACCGACGGCCATTGCGCCACCAACGTGGCGGGCCTCTACGCCATCGGCGACGTCGCCGCCGCGCCCTGGCTGGCGCACAAGGCCTCCCACGAGGGTGTGCACGCCGCCGAGCACATCGCCGGCAAGGACGGACCACCGCTGAAGGCGCCGATCCCCGGCTGCACCTACACCAACCCGCAGATCGCCTCGGTGGGGCTGACCGAGGCCCAGGCCAAGGCGGCGGGCCGGACGGTGAAGATCGGCCGCTTCCCCTTCCGCGCCAACGGCAAGGCCATCGCGTCGGGCGAGACCGAGGGCTTCGTCAAGACCGTGTTCGACGCCGACACCGGGGCGCTGATCGGCGCCCACATGATCGGCGGCGAGGTGACCGAGATGATCCAGGGCTTTGCTCTGGCCATGACCTTGGAAGCCACCGAGGCGGAGCTGTTCGCCACCGTCTTTCCGCACCCCACCATGTCGGAAGCCATGCACGAGGCCTCGCTGGACGCCTACGCCATGGTGCTGAACACCTGAGCGCCGGGACGCCGCCGCCACGTCTTGGACAAATGCGCGCGCGCCGTCACCAATCGCCGAGTTGTGCGTTCGAAGTCCATGCCCCTCGTCATGATCCACTGCCCCGTCACGGGCGACCCCATCTCCACCCGCCACACCATGTCGGAGGCGCAGTTCGCCGGTGACGCCTTCGAGAACGCGGCGGTGCGCTGTTCCGCCTGTGGCGACATCCACCGCTGGACCAAGTCCGAGGCTTGGCTTCAACCGTTTCGCAGCCTACGACCCGCCCAGGTGCTGGGGGACTGAAACCCAAGCGATCGGGTGAGGAGTTCAAGGCGTGGATTTCGCCTTCAACGATGATCAGACGGCGATCTGGGACGCGGCGAAGGACTTCGCCGACGCCGAACTCGCCCCCCACTCCGCCCGCTGGGACGAGGAGCATCACTTTCCTGTAGATGTGATGCGCAAGGCTGCGGAGCTGGGCTTTGCAGGCCTCTATGTACGCGAGGACGTCGGCGGCTCCGCACTGACCCGGCTGGACGCCACCCTGGTGTTCGAGGCGCTGTCCTACGGTGACGTCGCCACCGCCGCCTTCATCTCGATCCACAACATGTCGAGCTGGATGATCGACCGGTACGGGTCGGAGCCCCTGCGCCAGCGCTTCCTGCCCCGCATGACCACCATGGAGCTGATCGGCTCCTACTGCCTGACCGAGCCGGGCTCCGGCTCTGACGCCGCAGCGCTGCGCACCACCGCACGGCTCGACGGCGACCACTACCTGGTCAACGGCTCGAAGGCCTTCATCTCCGGCGCCGGGACCAGCGACGTCTACGTGGTCATGGTGCGCACCGACGGCGACGGTCCCAAGGGCGTCTCGACGGTGGTGGTGGAGAAGGGGACGCCGGGCCTGAGCTTCGGCGCACCTGAGCGCAAGATGGGCTGGAACGCCCAGCCGACCGCCGTGGTGAACTTCGACGACTGTCGCGTGCCGGTGGAGAACCGGGTGGGGGCCGAAGGCGAAGGCTTCCGCATCGCCATGTCGGGGCTCGACGGGGGCCGGCTGAACATCGGCGCCTGCTCGCTCGGGGGCGCGCAGCTCGCGCTGGATACCGCCCAGGCCTACCTGGCGACGCGCCGGCAATTCGGTCGCCCGCTGTCGGACTTCCAGGCGCTGCAGTTCAAGCTGGCCGACATGGCCACCGAGCTTGAGGCCGCGCGCCTGATGATCAGGAACGCCGCCTCTGCGCTCGACCGCAAGGACCGGAACGCCACCAAGCTCTGCGCCATGGCCAAGCGCTTCGCCACCGACACGGGCTCCCGCGTCGCCAACGACGCGCTGCAGCTGCACGGCGGCTACGGCTATCTGAAGGACTATCCGCTGGAGCGGATCGTGCGCGACCTGCGCGTGCACCAGATCCTGGAAGGCACCAACGAGATCATGCGCGTGATCACCGCGCGCGAGATGCTGCGCCAATGAGCGAAGACCCGCCCGTCATCGCCCGCGTCGAGGGCGGCTGGGGTCGGTTGACCCTGAACCGGCCCGCCGCCCTGCACGCCCTGAACACGCAGATGTGCCAGATCATGGCTGAGGCTTTGCTGGCCTGGCGCAAAAATCCGGCGGTCGAGGCGGTGATGCTGGACCACACCGGGGCGCGGGGCTTCTGCGCCGGTGGCGACATTCGCATGATCATGGAGAGCGGCGCGCAGGACGGCCTGGCCGCCCGCGCCTTTTTCGCCGAGGAGTACCGGCTGAACGCCCTGCTGTTCGGCTATGAGAAGCCGGTGGTGGCCCTCATGGACGGCGTGGTCATGGGCGGCGGCGTCGGCATCTCCACGCCGGCCACCTACCGCGTGGCCACCGAGCGCACCGTCTTCGCCATGCCCGAGACCGGGATCGGCCTGTTCCCCGACGTGGGCGGGGGCTGGTTCCTGCCGCGGCTGGTGGGGGAGACCGGCATGTGGCTGGCCCTGACCGGCGCCCGGCTGAAGGCGGCGGACTGCCTGCTGCTGGGCCTTGCCACCGACTACGTGCCCCAGGCCGAGATGGACGCCTTGAAGACGCAGCTGCTTGCCGACGCGGGCGCGCTCGACACCCTGTTGACCGAGCGGGAGGCGGACGCGGGCGAGCCGTCCCTGGCGCGCCATCGCGGTGACATCGACCGGCTGTTCGGGGCCGAGAGCGTGGAGGCGATCCTGGGCGCCCTGGAGGCGGACGGCGGCGAATGGGCGCTCGCGCAGCTCGCCACCCTCAGGACCAAGTCACCTCAGGCGATGAAGGTCGCCTTTCGCCAGCTCCGCCAGGGCCGGGACATGCAGAGCTTCGAGGCGGAGATGGCGGTGGAGTACCGCATCGCCTCGCGCGTATGCACCACCGCTGACTTCAGAGAAGGCGTCCGTGCGGTGATCGTGGACAAGGATAACGCGCCCCGCTGGGACCCGCCGACCCTGGCCCAGGTCACCGAACAACGGCTGGACGCCATCTTCGAGCCGCTGCCCGAGGATGATGAATGGACGCCGGTCCACACCAACGAGGCTGGCGCACACGGGGAAGGTCAAGAATGAGCCGCATCGCTTTCATCGGCCTCGGCAACATGGGGGCCGGCATGGCCGCCCGGCAGGCCGCCGCCGGCCATCAGGTGCAGGCCTTCGATCTAAGCGGGCTGGCGGTGGAGCGCGCGGTCCAGGCGGGTTGCACGGGTGCAGGCTCGGCGGCCCAGGCCGTGGAGGGCGCGGACGTGGTGATCTCCATGCTGCCCGCCGGCGCTCACGTGCGCCAGGTATTCGTCGAGGCCGTGCTACCCAACGTACCCCAGAGCGCGCTGCTGATCGACTGTTCCACCATCGATGTGGACAGCGCCCGGGCCGTGGCGGCCGAGGCGAAGGCGGCGGGCGTCGCCTTCGCCGATGCGCCCGTCTCCGGCGGCATCGCCGCAGCCGAGGCCGGCACGCTGACCTTCATGGTCGGCTGCGAAGAGGCCCGCTTCCCCGACGTCCAGGCGGCGCTGAAGCCCATGGCCAAGGCGGTGGTGCATGCGGGCGAGGCGGGCGCGGGGCAGGCGGCCAAGATCTGCAACAACATGGTGCTGGGCATATCCATGCTCGGCGTCTGCGAGGCCTTCGCCTTGGCGGAGCGGCTGGGGCTCAAGCCCGACAAGTTCTTCGACATCGCCTCCCAGTCCTCAGGGCAGTGCTGGTCGATCTCCAGCTACTGCCCGTGGCCGGGGGTAGGGCCGGCCTCGCCATCAGACCGGGGCTATGAGGGCGGCTTCCTGACCAAGCTGATGCTGAAGGACCTGAAGCTGGCCCAGGCGGCCGCGGCGGCGGCCGGGGCGGCCGCGCCCATGGGCGCGCAGGCCGAAGGCCTCTACGCCATGTTCGACCGACTGGGTTATGGCGACAAGGACTTCTCCGGCGTGCTGCAGCTGATGCGCGGGCGTCTGGACGAGCTGGACGCGGAGCTGAGGGGCGGCCGATGAGCGACTACGAAACGATCATCGCCGAGCCCGCGGTCGACGGCGTGGTGCTGATCCGGCTGAACAGGCCGGAGGCGCTGAACGCCCTGAACAGCCGGCTCATGCAGGAGCTTTCCCTGTGCGTCGAGGCGCTGGACCGCGACGACGCGGTGCGCTGCCTGGTGCTCACCGGCTCGAACAAGGCCTTCGCCGCGGGCGCCGACATCAAGGAGATGGCCGCCCTGAGCTATGCCGACGCGTTCCGGCAGGACTTCTTCACCGAGACCTCGGAGCGGATCGTCCGCTCGCGCAAGCCCATCATCGCGGCGGTGGCGGGCTTTGCGCTGGGCGGCGGGTGCGAGCTGGCGATGATGTGCGACTTCATCATCGCCGCGGATAACGCCAGGTTCGGCCAGCCGGAGATCAATCTCGGCGTCATGCCCGGTATCGGCGGCACCCAGCGCCTGACCCGGCTGGTGGGCAAGTCCAAGGCCATGGACATGATGCTGACCGCCCGCATGATGGACGCCGCCGAGGCGGAGCGCTCGGGACTCGTCAGCCGCGTCGTGCCGCTCGACAAGCTGATCGACGAGGCCATGGCCGCCGCCCGCAAGATCGCCGGACAATCGCCGCTGGCGGTGGTCATGAACAAGGAGCTGGTGGACACCGCGATGGAGACCACGCTCACCGAGGGGATCAAGGTGGAGCGTCGCCTGTTCCACTCCCTGTTCGCCTTCGACGACCAGAAGGAGGGCATGGCCGCCTTCGTCGAGAAGCGGAAGCCCGACTTCAAGGGCCGCTGAGCACCGGCGGTGACCGCCTACCTGGCCAGGCCTGACGGCGAACGGCTGGCCTACGAGGCTGTGGAGGGGAAAGGCCCCACGGTCGTGTGGCTGGGCGGCTTCAACTCCGACATGACGGGGACCAAGGCGCAGGCCTTGGCGGACTGGGCCCGGTCGGACGCCCGCGCCTATGTCCGCTTCGACTATTTCGGGCACGGCGGCTCGTCCGGAGCGTTCGTGCAGGGCACGATCTCGCGCTGGCGCGACGACGCCCTGGCGGTGATCGACGGCCTGACCTCAGGGCCGCTGGTGCTGGTGGGCTCGTCCATGGGCGGCTGGGTCGCCACCCTGGCGGCGCTCGCCCGTCCGGAGCGCGTGGCCGGCCTCGTCCTGATCGCGCCCGCAGCCGACATGACCGGCAAGCTGATCGAACCCGGACTCGGCCCCGCGGCCCGGGCCGCCCTCGCGTCCCAAGGTGTCTGGATGCGGCCGTCGCCCTACGGACCAGGCGATCCCATCTCCCGCGCCCTGCTTGAGGACGGGCGGGCCTGGTCGGTGCTACCCGGACCCGTCGCCTGCGATGCACCCCTGCGCGTGCTCCAGGGTGGCGCGGATGCGGACGTGCCATGGGAGCACGCGCTGGCGCTGGCCCACGCCTGGCGCGGAGCGGACGTGGTGTTCACCCTGGTTCGCGACGGCGACCACCGGCTATCGCGCCCACAGGACCTCGACCGCCTGATCCAGGCCGTCGAAGGCCTGATGGGCCCGGCCTAGCCCCGCAGCGGCGGGGTTCCGGCTCTCAGGAAGGGCGCGGGGTCCAGCAGGCGGCCGCTGGCCCAGACCTCGTAATGCAGGTGCACGCCGGTGGAGCGACCGGTGGAGCCCATCCGCCCGATCACGTCGCCGGTCTTCACCACCTGGCCAACACCCATCGTGAAAGCCTCCAGGTGGCCATAGCGGGTCTTGAAGCCGTGGCCGTGGTCGACCTCGACGCAGTTCCCGTAGCCCGTGCGCTGGCCGACGAAGGACACCACGCCCGGCGCGGTGACGTGGATGGGCTGGCCATAGTGGCCGGAGAAGTCCTGGCCGGGATGGAAGGCGGAGACGCCGGTGAACGGGTCAGTGCGAGCGCCGAACGGGCTGGAGCGGACGGGATCGTCCACGGGCGTGGCCAGCGGCAGGGCGGCGGCGGCCGAGGCCAGGGCCTGGGCGGCCATCAGGTCGCGCGCAGTGTGCTGGACCTGTCGCGCCAGGGTCGGATCGACGTCCAGGTGGGCGGCCAGCACGCGGGCGTCGCGCAGTTCCAGCGGCGACAGATCGGTGGGCGCGGCGGCCTCGGCCATGTAGGGCCGCGCGTCGAGCCCCGTGGCGCGGAAGGTGGCGCGTATGCCCTTCAGGCGCGCCTGGGCGTCCAGCTCGGCGGCGGAGACCAGGCCGGCCTCCGTCTCGCGCAGCGCCGCGACCGTGTCGGCGGC
The DNA here is from genome assembly GCA_937863535.1 of uncultured Caulobacteraceae bacterium. Classification (GTDB taxonomy): domain Bacteria; phylum Pseudomonadota; class Alphaproteobacteria; order Caulobacterales; family Caulobacteraceae; genus CAHJWH01. The sequence goes on along the minus strand of CALMGB010000105.1, from coordinate 65 downwards.
GGTCGCCGTCAGCCTGATGGCCGGAGCCGGGGAAAGCTGGCGCGGGGCGCCGAGATCGACCAGCA